>NZ_JANQTS010000100.1 GCF_030731595.1 Yoonia sp. | reverse complement strand
TCTTGTGCGCGCAAATATGTCGGCAATGTGAGGCCAGCACCGGCAGCCATACCAGTTTTGAGCACGCCACGACGCGAGAAGTTCGAATTGGACATTATTATCCTCCCTAGAGTTTTCTGTTGGTTGGGCCTAACCGCCCGGCAACAAGCACTTTTACAGTACAATTATCAGTTTGGGTCAGTTCGTCCGGTTTCAGCAACAAACCATTGAGGGCGCTAGACTTATTTGTAAAATCATGCACAAATGAAGTGTAAAAATAGTCAATCCGTTTTCTTGCATCCGCAGAAAGACACTGAAACTACAAGAGGAATTTGCCGTGCCAACCCAAAGGCTTGTAGGCTCACGCATCCGAGAAAAGCGTCTTGACCGCGGTCTCAGGCAGGCTGCGGTAGCGGAAACAGTAGGTATCTCTCCATCTTATTTGAACCTGATAGAACACAATCGCCGCAGAATCGGCGGAAAACTTCTGGCTGATCTGGCCCGCGTTCTGGGCGTTGATACCTCCCTTTTGATTGATGGCGCGGATCGCGAGATGCTGGACGAGATGCGCAGTGCGGCTGCCGTCTCGGGCGGCCAGGCCGAAGTAGACCGGACCGAGGAATTGGCGGCCCGCTATCCGGGGTGGAGCAGGCTCATTGCGACCCAGGCGCGCCGGATCGAAATGCTTGATGAAAAATTGCGCGTGCTGACCGACCGTCTTGCCTATGATCCGCAATTGGCCGGATCGCTCCACGAAGTGATTTCGGCTGTCAGCGCGATCCGGTCTTCGGCCTCCATTCTTGTGGGAACCGAGGAGCTTGATCAGGACTGGCAGCGCCGGTTTCATGAAAACATCCACAAAGACAGCGTGCGTCTGGCGGCAAGTAGCGAGGCACTGATCACCTATCTTGAAGCGCCCCAAACGCTGGTCGAACAGGCCGGAACACCTTTTGAGCAAGTCGAAAGCTATTTGGCCAAGACCGGGTTTCATCTGGCGCAACTTGAAAGCGATCAGCCCGATGTTGCGCGGGTCGTCAATGAAGCGGGTTTCACGGGTGCTGCTGCACAGCATTTCCAAACGATTGCGGAACGCTATGCGGGGGACGCCGCACTGCTTCCGCTTGGACCCTTTGAAAAGGCGTGCAGGCGGACGGGGTATCATCCGGCACTCCTTGCACAAGAATTCGGGGTGCCTTTGGCCACAGTCATGCGGCGGCTCGCGCATCTGCCGCGCGACAAAGATCACCCGCCCATCGGCTTGGCGATATGTGATGCATCCGGTGCGCTCACCTATGCAAAGCCGGTCCCGGGATTCTCCCTGCCCCGTTCAGGCGGCGCTTGCCCGCTTTGGCCTTTATTCGGCGCACTCAGCCGCCCGCTGCAACCGCTCCGTTTGGACGCCGTGCTCCCCGCGCCCAATAGCACCCGGGTGTTGTGTTACGCTGTCGCGGAACCTCAAGGGCTGGCAGAGTTTGATTTTGTGCCTCCGTTGCAAAGCACGATGATTGTCTTTCCCGACCCTCCCGAAGCTGAAAAAGCACCGCGTCCAATCGGGGTATCATGCCGGATTTGTCCACGGATCGATTGTGCCAGTCGCCGCGAACCCGCATTTATGGGGATCATCGGCAAAACGGGACTTTGACAGCGTTCGGAATACACGTGATAGTCGAAACGTGTAGGATCCTCGCCTTCGGGCAGGATGAGGGAAATGGGAGGCGATGGGATGGGCAAACGCGTCCTTCTGATCGAGGATGAACCGAACATCATTGAGGCGATCAGTTTCATACTGTCGCGCGACGGCTGGACTGTTCACACCCATGAGGATGGAACAACCGCGATGGACAAGGTCCTTGGTTTGCCACCTGACATGATCATTCTTGACGTCATGCTGCCCGGGCGCAGCGGCTTTGATATTCTGCGTGATTTGCGCGCCAGCCCTGTGACAAAAGATATCCCTGTGATGATGCTTACTGCGCGCGGTCAGGAAAAAGATCGTGAACTGGCGCTGCGTCTTGGGGCCAATCACTTCATGACCAAACCGTTCTCGAATGCCGAGGTGCGCGACTATGTCCGCAGCCTGATGGAGGCATGAGCCGCAAACCCAAGCCTACGGTTTTTCTGCAACGGGCCAGCTACCGGCAGCGCCGCCTGCGGGATGCGTCCAAGCTCTTGCCTTTTGTCGGTATTGTTCTTTTTGCAATTCCACTTGCCTGGACGACCCAAGGACCAGATCAGAAGGTCGGGTCGCTGGGGCTTATCTATGTTTTTGGAGCCTGGTTTGCATTGATCGCTGTCTCGGGTGTTTTGACCAGTCTGATACGCCCAGACCGTACAGAAGACGATAATGGGCCGCCCGAGCCATGATGTCCTTCAACGCTCTGATTGCCATCGCGCTTGGCTATGTTGTGTTCTTGTTCTTTATCGCGTTTCTGGCAGAGCGCCGCGCCAAGGCAGGGCAGAACAGTTGGGTGTCTTCCCCTTGGATTTATACGCTCTCGATCAGCATCTATTGCACCGCTTGGACGTTTTATGGCGCGGTTGGCTATGCTGCGCGATCCGGATTGGAATTTGTGACAATCTATCTGGGCCCCACGCTGGTGATGGTGGGGTGGTGGTGGATCTTGCGCCGACTGGTGCGGATCGGGCGCGCGCAACGCATCACATCTATTGCTGATCTGGTGTCGTCCCGTTTCGGCAAGTCAACGCAATTGGGAATGATCGTGACCGTCATCTCGGTGATTGCAGCGACGCCTTATATTGCCCTGCAACTGCAATCCGTCACCCTGTCTTTTGCTGTTTTTGCGGAAACCGGAGGGGCAAACTGGAACGAGGCCGACTTTAATGCGGCGGCCGTCTGGACATCTGTGGGTCTTGCCGTCTTCACGGTCATTTTCGGAACCCGCAATCTTGACGCCAACGAACGCCACCACGGTGTCGTCATGGCAATTGCGGTCGAGGCTGTTGTAAAGCTTCTTGCGCTGGTTGCGGTCGGTGTCTTCGTGGTTTGGGGGATCGGGGGAGGGCCGAGCGAAATTCTCGACCGGATCGACAACTCGGACATTGTCTTGTGGCACAACGATGGCGGCCGGTGGATCAGCCTGATTTTCCTGTCAGCGGCCGCTTTCCTGTGCCTGCCCCGGATGTATCAGGTCCTTGTTGTTGAAAACGCCGACGAGCGGCATCTGCAAATCGCAAGCTGGGCGTTTCCGCTGTATTTGTTTGTGATGAGCCTTTTCGTCGTGCCGATTGCTGTGGTTGGGCTGGACTTGATGCCGCCCGGCAGCAACCCGGACCTTTTTGTAGTGACGGTTCCCCTCAGCGAAGGGCGTGATGGTCTTGCTGTTTTGTCATTTCTGGGAGGCTTTTCGTCCGCAACATCCATGGTGATCGTTGCGACCATCGCCTTGGCGACGATGGTATCGAACCATATTGTCGTTCCAATCTGGTTGCGGCTTCAGGCCAATCAACATGCGGTTATGTCTGGTGATGTGCGTCATGTCATTCTGCTGTCGCGTCGTCTGACCGTGGCCGGCATCCTTGGGTTGGGATATCTTTACTATCGGTTTTCAGTTGGTGGCACGGCGCTCGCCACAATCGGTTTGATCTCCTTTACCGGGACGGTTCAGGTTCTGCCTGCGATGATCGGGGGGATATTCTGGCGCGGCGCAACCGGCATCGGCGCGGCTGCCGGCTTGGTGACAGGGCTGATCGTCTGGTTGTGGACTTTGTTCTTGCCCACTTTCGGAACGGATGCAGTGATCAGCCAAGCGGTGATGGACCACGGTCTTTTCGGGCTTTCGATCCTGCGACCGGAGGCACTTTTCGGGATCAGCGGGCTTGATCCTTTGGTGCATGGTATCTTCTGGTCAATGCTCTTGAACACGGCGATGTTCGTCATCTGCTCTTTGCTGACGTTTCCCGCACCTTTGGAGCGGCTTCAAGGCGCACAATTTGTCAACGTCTTTGACCACTCGACCGCAGCGCCCGCTTGGACCAATGCCGCGACGGGGGCAGAAGATCTATTGATCATGTCGCAGCGGATCATGGGCAGCGCGGAAGCGCAGGCACTTTTCGAGCAAGAGGCGCTTGATCAGGGCAAGAGCGGCTATCTGCCAGAGGTCACGCCCACCTTTATCGAGAAACTAGAGCGTGAGTTGGCAGGATCTGTCGGGGCGGCGACAGCGCACGCGATGATCCTGCAACTGATCGGCGGCAGCAGCGTCTCTGTTGAAGATCTTATTGCGGTCGCCGATGAGGCGGCGCAAATCCTCGAATACTCCAACCGCCTCGAAGCAAAATCGAAAGAACAGGAAAGCACCGCCCGTGCATTGCGTGCGGCCAATGAAAAGCTGACCGCGCTTTCCATCCAGAAGGATGCGTTTCTGAGCCAGATCAGCCATGAACTGCGTACTCCGATGACATCTATCCGGTCGTTCTCGGACATTCTGCGCGAAGGAGAGATGTCTCAGGACGAATATCGCCGCTATGCCGCGATCATTCACGCCGAGGCCGAGCGCCTGACACGCCTGCTTGATGATCTGCTGGACCTTGCGGTGCTTGAACACGGACAGGTGGTTCTGCGTGAGCAAACAGGCCGGATGTCCGACTTGCTGGATCGGGCTCTCGGGGCGGCGGGTTTGCAGGACGGTGTGCTGAAAGTTGTCCGCGATCCAAAGACAGAAGATGTGGTCCTGACCACTGATCTGGACCGTCTTGTACAGGTTTTCATCAATCTGATTTCAAATGCACGCAAATATTGCGACGCCAAGAAACCTCAGTTGAAGATCAAAGTCACTCGTGAAGGACAGACTTGCACGGTCGACTTCATAGACAATGGCAGCGGGATTGCGCCCGAGAAACGCGCGTTGATCTTTGAAAAATTCTCGCGGGTGGCTGACGGGTCCAAAGCGGGTGGCGCCGGGCTTGGCCTTGCGATCTGTCGCGAAATCATGCAGCGGCTTGGCGGGGATGTCACCTATGTGGCACATAAGTCCGGGGCATCATTCCGCGTGCGTTTGCCGCATGTTCAAAGAGTGGACGCGTTAGAAGAAACGTAACCTCTGACGCGGTAAGGTCGGTGCAAATCATCTTTGGCAGGCCGATGACCCAAGACACACATACGCTATTGATGCGACGGATGACCCGCTCGCACCCCAAGGACGTTGCGGAAAATCCGCTGACCTCTTCGCGTGCGGTGCGGATGGCACTGACCAAGGCCGCCAATGACGCTGTTGGATTGTCTGTCGTGGTATCCAGCGTGGCGGAAGAGGTGATGCAGCTTGACGACATGCTGGGCTCTCTCGAGGACGGATTGATGTTGCTTGGCTTGATGGTATCCGGCCGGTCGGTTGGGATGATCGCGCTTGATATGCAGATGCGCGCGGCTGTGCTTGAGATGCAGACAACCGGGGCTTTGATCGCACAAAAGGCTGATGATCGCCCGCCCACGCGCACCGACAAGACGCTTTGCGATCCGCTGCTTTTGACCTTCCTCGATGCCTTTCCGCACGCGGTCATTGGCACCTCACTCGAAGGCTGGACCGACGGTGTCGTGCTGGGTGACCAGATTCAAAGCACGCGCGCTGCGGGTCTGATCCTGCAAGATCGTGACTACCGCGTGGTGCGGATGCGTGTGGATCTGGATCTCGCTGATCGCCAGGGCCTCTTGGTCATGACTTTACCTCTGGTGCATCATGATCCCGATCCCGTTTCGGCCCAACCGCCAGAGGTGGATTGGCAGACCGCTTTTGAGCAAGTGGTCCATGACACGCCCGCGTGTCTGGACGCGCAGTTGCACCGTTTCCCCATTTCGCTGGCGCGGGCAGAGACGCTCAAAATAGGGGATGTCCTGCCTTTGCCGGGATGTACCGTGCATTCGGTCCGCCTGCTTGATCCCGATGGAAAGGAGGTCGCGCAGGCCAAGCTGGGCCAGATCGGTGGCAAACGCGCCGTGCGTCTGCAAGCAGCGCCCGTGCCGCAGCTGACAGAGCTGGCCGCCGGCACGCCATCCCTTGGGCCCATAGGCTATAGCCCGGAGCCAGACCCGGTTGCGGACGCGATGATGCTGGCATCAGAGCCCATGTCGGCATTTCCGGCGGATGACGCCGATTTCGCCCTGGACGCTGCAGACGGGGATATGCCGGACTTCATGGCAGGTCCGGATCATCCGATCTTTTCAGACGACGAACCTGCCTAGATGGACCCTATGCGCCCGCCAGCGCGTTCAGTTGCGGGCGCAAGCCGCCAAGGTCATATCCTGCGGCGGCGGCGGCGGCGATGATCTCATCCGCCGGCATCTCTTTGGCCTGACCCATGGCCCAGACAATCGAGGACCGCGTGCCAGAGGCGCAGTAGGCCAGCGTCGGCCCGTCAGACGTGTCCATCGTCGCCTTCTGCAGCGCGACCATATCCATGTTCAGGCCCTGATGGGTGACCGGATTGTCGACAAAAGCCAATCCGGCGTCTTTGGCCGCCGCTGCAACGACAGTTGCGGCCAAGCCCGGCGGGTTCTCCGCATCGGGTCGGTTGCAGATGATGGTTTTGAAACCAGCATCCGCGATTGCCTGAATGTCCTCGATCCCGATTTGGGGCGAAACGGCGTAAGTTGGGGTCAGTTGACGAATATGCATGACAAGCTCTCTAAACGGGAACGAGCTGTTGGTCCAGACGTGCCCTGATGGGTGGTGCTGCAAGCATGCCTGCAAACATCGCGCCCACAAAGAGCCAACCGCCAGCGCCACCAAACGTCAGCGACGCCATGGCCGGACCGGGGCAGAGACCGGCCAAACCCCAGCCCACGCCAAAGAGCGTTGACCCAATCACGAGGTTCCGCCCAACGCGGGGTTCTGGTGGTGCGGGAAAGCTGGCAGCAAGCACAGGCTTGCGGCCACGGGTGAATTGCCATGCAATGGCCATCGGAATGATCGCGCCGCCCATGACAAAGGCCAAGGTCGGGTCCCAGTCACCAAAAACATCAAGCCAGCCTTGCACTCTGGTGGTTTGGGTCATGCCGGAAATCAGCAGACCCAGCCCAAAAAGCGCGCCGACGATAAATGAAACAAGACTGCGCATCAGATGACTCCCAAGATGTGTTTGAACAGAACGACCGTGAGACCGCCTGCGCCGATATAAAAGGCCGTCGCGATGATCCCGCGTAGCGACAGCCGCGAGATGCCACAAACGCCGTGGCCAGAGGTACAGCCATTCGCAAGCCGCGTGCCGATCCCGACAAGAAGGCCCGCGACGATGATCACAGCCCAATTGCTTGTCAGATAGGTCTGGCTGCCACCCACGGCCCAAGCTGCGATCCCCGGCACGATGATCAAGCCAGCGATCAAGGCCACCCGTTCGAACCAGTCACTGCGCCCGCTGCCATCCACCAGGCCGCCGATGATGCCGGATGCACCCATCACCCTGCCGTTGACGAGCAAGAAGATGGCCGCAGCCGTGCCGATGAGCACGCCACCGACGAGCCCCATGATCCATTCCATTGGCATGATATAGTCCTTATCCTTTTGTTGACGTCAAAGCGCGTTGATCGGCACTTTGAAGTAGCTTTGCCCGTTGTCTTCAGGCTCTGGGAAATGGCCTGCGCGCATGTTGGTTTGCAGCGATGGCAAAATCAGCCGCGGCATCCCCAGTTTGGCATCGCGTTCTTGCCGCATTGCCACGAATTCTTCCATCGGGCGCCCTGCGCCGATGTGCACGTTCAGCGCCTTTTGCTCGCCCACGGTGGTTTCCCATGCAAATTCATCACGCCCCGGTGCCTTGTAATCGTGGCCGACAAAGATCCGCGTGGCGTCAGGAAGCGACAGGATCTTCTGGATCGAGGTATAAAGGTCCTCGGCAGAGCCACCGGGGAAATCACAGCGCGCTGTACCAAAGTCCGGCATAAACAGAGTATCGCCGACAAAGGCCGCATCACCGATAACATAGGTTAGGCAAGCAGGCGTATGGCCGGGTGTGTGCATGACGTCCGTGCGCATCTGTCCGATGTGGAAACTGTCCCCATCGGCGAACAGCGCATCAAACTGGGATCCATCGCGCTGGAATGCGGTGCCTTCGTTAAAGACCTTGCCGAATGTATCTTGCACGATCGTGATATTGGCGCCGATCCCGATTTTCCCGCCCAGGTGCTCTTGCAGATAGGGGGCAGCCGACAGGTGATCGGCATGGACATGACTCTCCAATATCCATGCAACGTGCAGGTCTTCGGCCTTGATCCATGCGATGATGGCGTCGGCCGACTGTGTATTGGTCCGGCCAGAGGCCTGATCGTAATCGAGGACGCTATCGACAATGGCGCAGTTGCGTCCTTGCGGTTCGCGCACCACATAGGACACAGTGTTTGTGGCGTCGTCAAAGAACGGTTTCACTTCTGGTGTCATTTCGAATCTCCTTTGGGTACTAACATAGTTGATAGAATATACATTTCAATGTTGAAATGTGTTTAATTGTAAGGTATGGATGGATATGGAAAATCCGATACAAATCATGGCCGATCCGATGGATGCAGCCGCCGCCGAGGCCGCAGAGCTTCTCAAGTCTTTGTCCAACCCGGGCCGTTTGCGCATCTTGTGCGCCCTCGTCCCAGGCGAAATGACCGTAGGAGAACTGGAGGAGACCATCGGTGCCAGCCAATCCTATGTCTCTGGTCAGCTTTTGCGTTTGCGCAACGAAGGTCTGGTTGCCTGTGAACGCGACGGCCGCAGCATGCATTACCGTTTGGCCGATCCGCGCGTGCGGCCGCTGCTGGAGCGCATTTACGAGCTGTTTTGCCCGACCGAATAGGCGGCCAGTTCGGCTCTGGCCACTTGTCTGCGATGGACGGCATCCGGCCCATCAGCCAAACGCAATGTCCGCAGGTGCGTCCATTGGCGGGCAAGGGGGGTGTCCTGCGATACCCCGGCCGCGCCGTACATCTGGATCGCTTTGTCTGTGATATCCAGCGCCACTTGCGGAGCGACAACCTTGATCTGGCTGATCCAGGGGGCTGCGGCCCGTTTATCGCCCTGATCCATCATCCAGGCGGCTTTGAGACATAACAGTCGCGCCTGTTCGATATCCATGCGCGCCTTGGCAATGATGTCATAGTTCTCGCCCAACTGGGCCAGCGGCTTGCCAAAGGCCTCGCGGGCGACAGCGCGCGCGCACATCAACTCGAGCGCTTTTTCCGCCTGTCCAATCGCGCGCATGCAATGGTGGATGCGCCCAGGCCCAAGCCTGCCTTGGGCGATCTCGAATCCGCGCCCTTCGCCAAGGAGCAGGTTTTCAGCCCGGACCCGCACATTGTCATAGCGGAAATGCATATGCCCGTGAGGGGCGTCATCATGCCCGTAAACTTCCATCGGGCGCAGCTTGATGATGCCGGGGGTATCGGCGGGGACCACGATCATGGAATGGCGCTGGTGCTTTGGCCCGTCATCGCGGGTGCGCACCATCACGATATGCACCGCACAGCGCGGGTCTCCGGCCCCTGTGGCCCACCATTTTTGCCCGTTCAGGACATAATGATCGCCGTCCCTTTCGCAGCGCATCGCGATGTTTGTAGCGTCAGAGCTTGCCACATCCGGTTCCGTCATCAGATAGGCAGACCGGATCGCGCCCGCCATCAGGGGTTTCAGCCAGCGCTCTTTCATGGCCTCGGTACCGTAGCGGGCAAACACCTCCATATTGCCAGTGTCGGGGGCGTTGCAGTTGAACACCTCGGCGGCCAGATGGCTTTTGCCCATTTCCTCGGCCAGATAGGCGTATTCGACCGTGGTCAGGCTAGGCCCGTCGCGGAAGGTATCCCAGAAATTCCAAAGGCCGCGGTCTTTTGCTTTGGCCTTCAGACCTTCCAGAATTTCAGTCTGGCGCGGGGTAAAGCGCCAACGGTCGCCGACGCTCACCTCGGACAGGAATTCCGTATCAAGCGGTGCGATCTCTTCGGTGATCATGGCCTTGACTGCGGCAAGTATTGGTTTGAGCCGTTCTGTCTGTCCCAGATCCATTCCTGCACCTCCCGCTTGGCTTGGGCCATCGTGCACCGCGCGGGCCGGGTGTCAATCAATCGCTTGCACAAAGCGGGGCAGGTGGCCCAAATAGCGGATATGAAAGAAGCCGCAAAGAACCTCGGGATCAGTTTCAGCGATCTGGATGCCTATCTGGGGCAGGTCATCGATGAATTCGAAGGGCTGACAGAGGTCGTGAAATTCGGCACCGGCCAATCGAACCCGACCTATCAGTTGATGGCAAAAAGCGGGACCTATGTTCTGCGCAGCAAACCACCGGGGCGGTTGTTGCCCTCGGCCCATGCGGTCGAGCGGGAATACCGCGTCATGCAGGCCCTCGCCAAGACTGCCGTGCCAGTGCCAGAGGTTTTGCATTTGGCACCCGCGGATCAATCACCCAGCAAACGCGCGTTTTTTGTGATGCGCTATCTGCCGGGGCGGATCTTTTGGGATCCGGCGTTGCCCGACTGTGATCGCCAAGAGAGAACGGCGATTTACGATGCCATGAACGCAGCACTCGCCGCGTTGCACGATCTTGATGTCGAAAGCATCGGGCTTGGGGATTACGGCAAGCCGGGCAATTATTTTGCCCGTCAGCTGGACAGGTGGAGCAAACAGTATCTTGCATCGACCGATACCCCCATGGATGCGATGTTAGAGATCATGGCTTGGCTCGAGGCGCATATGCCCGCTGATGACGGGCAGGTCTCGCTTGTTCACGGGGACTGGCGGCTGGACAACATGATCTTTTCGCCCCAGGCACCGACAATCGCGGGCGTTCTGGACTGGGAGCTTTCGACGCTGGGGCATCCGATGGCCGATCTGGCCTATCAATGCATGCAGTGGCGGCTGCCGAACAAGGGGGACATGCGCGGTCTGGGCGGGGTGGACCGCGCGGGGTACGGTCTGCCAAGCGAGGCCGCCTATGTGGCCGACTACATTCGGCGCCGCGGTTTGGGCACCATTGCTGATTGGCCGTTCTACCTTGTCTTTGCTTTCTTCCGGCTCGCTGCGATTCTGGCTGGTGTCGCCGCGCGCGCGGCAGCGGGAAATGCTTCAAACCCGGCGATGGCGCGCAAATACGGGGCGGCTGTTCCAGCGCTCGCCGCGATGGCCACGATTATCATGTACGAAGGTGCGGAACTCTAACCCAGCAGCACGCCAACGATGACAGCCATCAGGCCGATCATCGAGATAAAGAGCGCAATCAGGTTCACCGGCAGGATTTTCGCAATGCGCGCGCGCAACTCTTCATCGGGCAATCCCGCGCGTTTTGCACGGGCCACAGCGACGATACTGTAGATGATGCCACATAGGCCCAAAGCCGAAAGGGCCGCGCCGATCCAAACAATGATTTCCATGACAACTCCCGCCGTTTTGAGCGACCTACCGCGCGTGGCGTATCTTCGCAAGGGTTGCAGGGGATCAGGGCAGGCGCTAGTCAAAGGCAACTTTTCAGGAGAGCTTTGATGAACGATTCCGTGATCGATACCGCCAGCACCGTTGCAGGGCAGGAACTGCGCCAGTTTGTGGAGCGTTACGAACGGCTCGAGGCTGAAAAGAAAGACATTGCGGACGCACAAAAAGAAGTCATGGCAGAGGCCAAAGGGCGTGGCTATGACACCAAAGTCCTGCGCAAGATCGTGGCGATCCGCAAGCGCGACGCGGGTGATCTGGCCGAGGAAGAAGCGGTCTTGGAGATGTATAAGGCCGCGCTTGGCATGTAAGCGTCAAGCGAAGGGCATAATCAGCTCCACGCCCTCCATCTGCGCGATATCCTCCAGATCATCCTCGTAGTTTTCGGTCATTTCGATGATCGTATCAGCATCAAGCTCGGGCAAATCGATGTGATCTTCGTATTGTTCCGGCAGGGCATGCTCTTCCATCACGTCGGCGATCATATTGTGCCTTGTCGCACGATCAGCCGTTGGGTCCGCGTCCATGCGCGCCTGTAATGCGGCCAGCCCGGTTTCGGAGATGATGCCGGACAGGACGTCATATTCCCCCAAGATCGGGCTATCCGCTGCGATCCCCGAGATGCGCCGGATCAGGTCTTCCCAGATCAGGGGGGTGTCTTCATTGCACCAGACACACAGCGGCGTGTCGGGGGCGGCACGCTTGATGCGGCGGATCACGTCAGACCACATCAGGTCTGTGGGATCTTGCAGCCCAAGATAGGCGCCGAGGCTTGTCGCTTCTGCGCGTTTTGCTGTTTCTTGCAAAAAGCTGACTGGATTGCGCAGTCCCATGAACAGCGAAATCTGATCAGTCGCAAAAAGCTGGTGCAGGCCGCGCACCTTCATTTCCGCTTGCGGATAAAAGACCCCGCTATCGAAAATACGCTTTGGAACCGCGATAAAGTTGTCGTTGCTCATCACCAACCGCGTGATGTCATCATCCTCGACAATAGCATC
>NZ_JANQTS010000099.1 GCF_030731595.1 Yoonia sp. | reverse complement strand
TGTCACCGCTTAAAATCAAAAAAGGCTCTACCAGCCATTCTGCCTATGACCTTCGCCCGACCTATTCGGATACGGTTGAACGGCACACGCTGGCCGTTCTGGTCGAGAACGAACCGGGCGTTCTGGCGCGTGTCATCGGGCTTTTCGCCGGGCGCGGGTACAACATCGACAGCCTGACCGTGGCAGAGGTGGATCACCTTGGCCATCGCAGCCGGATCACCATCGTCACCTCCGGCACGCCGCAGATTATCGTGCAGATCAAGGCGCAGCTGGGCCGGATCGTGGATGTGCATAAGGTCAACGACCTGACCGTCGAAGGGCCGTCGGTGGAACGCGAACTCGCGCTGTTCAAGGTGCAAGGCACAGGTGAACACCGGATCGAGGCCATTCGTCTGGCGGATATCTTTAGGGCAAGTGTGGTCGATAGTACCTTGGAATCATTCGTATTCGAGATCACAGGCACATCGGAAAAGATCGACGCTTTTGCGGAACTCATGCAGCCACTCGGCTTGCAGGAAATCGCACGTACCGGTGTGGCAGCTCTGGCGCGCGGGACTGTCAACTAAGGCAAAGCCACCAGAATGAACCTTGATCCTGAAACCGATCTGACCTTTACCCGCATCCTCAACGCGCCGCGCGCGATACTGTGGGCGTGCTGGACGACGCCAGAGCATATCAAGCAGTTTTTTGTTCCAAAACCGAATGGGGTCGATGCCTGCGAGATTGATCTGCGCGTGGGCGGTCGGTTCAATACGGTGATGAACGTCGATGGCAAACAGATCGCCAACGAAGGTGTCTATCTTGACGTTGTGAACGGTGAACGTCTTGTGTTTACAGATACTTACACCGAAGGTTGGAAACCTGCGTCAGACCCGTTCATGACCGCCATTGTGGAATTTTCCGATGACGGACAGGGCGGCACGATCTACACGGCCACCGCACGGCATCGCACGGCCGAGGCCTGCAAAATGCACAAGGATATGGGATTTTTCGACGGCTGGGGCACAGTCGCAACCCAGTTGGAGGCATACGCCAAAAGTCTGTCTTGAATCGTTGCCACGCCGGATCAGAGGGCTGATCCGGCGTGCGCGTATTCGGTTAGGCCGGAAGCATACCTGCCGCTGTTCCGGCAGCAATCTCGTCCGCGTCCAACAGGCCATCGCCTGATGTATCCAGCGCTGTGAAATCATCCTCGGACATCTCGGGCATGACTGCCTGAAGCTCTGGAAAGCTGTACATGCCGTCGCCGTTGATATCGATCGCGGCGTCTTGTGCCAAAGCTGGAACAGCCAGCACTGTCAGTATGGCAAGTGGTGCAATCAGCTTAGTTGTACGTGTCATTTTCGGTCTCCTGGTTAGGACATGAAGAAGGCGTGTTTGCCTTCGCCACTACACTTGGGCGTCCTTTGTCCAACTTGCCATATCCCCCTTCAAAACAAAAGAAGAGCAGCGCCGTTGCGCCGGATTTTGTCAAAGTGATGCGCCAAAGCCTGCTGAGTTTCTGCACCCCGCCCGCAACTGGCAAAACTTGTCCGAGCAAACCGCTCTGTAACGGCAAGGATTGGCCCAAACCACCTGTCCCATGTCGCTGAGAGAAAAATCGCCGTCGCGGTCAGACACCGGGATTGCGGTTTTGCCGTGCTATTCTGGCATCAACATAAGGATGGATGACATGGCCAAAGATATTCCTTCTCAGACCCTCGATGCGGTCCGCCAGCCGATTGAAACGGCAAACGGCCTGCCAAATGCCCATTACATCGACGAGGACGTCTTCGAGATCGAGAAACACGCGGTTTTGTTCGCAAGCTGGGCGGGGTTGGCCGTTGCGGCGGATGTGCCAGAGGTGGGCGACGCCAAACCGATGGAATTTCTGGGCATCCCCCTGCTGCTGGTCCGTGACCGCGCAGGTCAGGTGCGCGTGTTCCAGAACATCTGCCGCCATCGCGGCATGATCCTTGTGGCCGAACCCAAAAAGATCGAGGGCGCGATCCGCTGCCCCTATCATTCATGGTGCTATTCCACCGAAGGCAATCTGGTCTCGACCCCGCATGTGGGCGGCCCCGGCCACAACACCCATGACGCCATCGACAAGGACCTGCTGGGCCTGATCGAAGTGCGCAGCCACATCTGGTTCGATACGGTCTTTATCAATATCGACGGCAACGCCGCGCCTTTTGAAGAGGTCCATGCCGATCTGATCGCCCGCTGGTCGATCTTTGAACAGCCCTTCTATCACGGTGGCGCCGACAGCCGTTTTGCCTTGCAGGTCCAGACCAACTGGAAACTCGCGGTCGAGAATTACTGTGAAAGCTATCACCTGCCTTGGGTTCACCCCGGGCTGAACAGCTATTCGCGGCTGGAGGATCATTATAATATCAACGAGAAAGGCAAGTACTCGGGCCAGGGCACATTGGTTTATCGCCAGCTTCAGGGCGACAACGGGCAGGTCTTCCCCGATTTCGCAGGTCTCAGCGATGTTTGGCTTTCGGGCGGCGAATACGTGACCGTCTACCCGAACGTCCTGCTGGGCGTGCAGCGCGACCATGCCTTTGTCATCGTGCTGGAGCCGCAATCGCTGGCGCAAACCTGCGAGCATGTGCATCTCTACTATGCCGCCCCCGAAACCGACGACAGCCTGCGCGCGAAAAACACGGCCCAATGGCGCGAAGTGTTCGAAGAGGACATTTTTGTCGTCGAAGGCATGCAGAAAGGCCGCAACGCCCCCGGTTTCGACGGTGGCCGTTTCAGCCCTGCGATGGATGGCCCGACCCATTGCTTCCACGATTGGGTCGCCAGCAAGATCGCCGCGCATACGCCCGCCTGATGGCATCCCTGCAAGACCGCCTGTTGGCCGCCCACGCCCGCGATGATCGGGCGGGGCTGGTCGCCCTTTATACAGAGGCCGCCGATACGGCGGCCGATCTTGATGCTGCCTGTTTCTATCTGACCCATGCCTATATCTTTGCGCTGGAAAAGGGTGATCCCGTGACAAAGTCACTTTATGACCGTTTGAAGGTCCACGGGCGCGTCTGACCCCTTGCCCCTGCCCGCCTGATTGCCCAGTTTAGGGACAAAGCTAGACAGGACGCGCACAATGGCCCCCCGCAAAATCATCATCGACACAGACCCCGGACAGGATGACGCGGTGGCGATCCTTCTCGCACTCGCCTCGCCCGAGGATATCGAGGTGCTGGGGATCACGGCGGTCGCGGGCAACGTCCCCTTGCATCTGACCGAAAAGAACGCGCGGATTGTCTGTGAACTGGCAGGCAAGCCTGACACGCTGGTCTTTGCGGGCTGTGATGCCCCGATGAAGCGTAAACTTGTCACCGCAGAGCATGTGCATGGCAAGACCGGGCTTGACGGGCCGCAGATGGCCGACCCGACCATGCCCTTGCAAGAACAGCACGCCGTTGATTTCATCATTGAAACCTTGCGCCGCGAACCCAGCGGCACGGTCACGCTTTGCCCCATCGGGCCGTTGACCAATATCGCCACAGCCTTTGAACGTGCCCCCGATATCATTTCGCGCGTGCAGGAAATCGTGTTGATGGGCGGGGCCTATTTCGAGGTGGGCAACATCACCCCGACAGCCGAATTCAATATCTATGTCGATCCCGAGGCCGCGAAAATCGTCTTTGCTGCGGGTGTGCCGCTGGTCGTCATGCCGCTTGATGTGACCCACAAGGCGCTGACGACGCGCAACCGGATCGACGCTTTCCGGTCGATGCACACAAAGGTCGGCGATATGGTCGCCGCTTGGACTGATTTCTTCGAACGCTTCGATATGGAAAAATACGGATCGGAAGGCGCGCCGCTGCACGACCCCTGCACCATTGCCTATCTGATCGAACCGCAGCTTTTTGCGGGCCGCTTCATCAATGTAGAGATCGAAACCGAAGCCGCATTGACCCTTGGCATGACTGTTGCCGATTGGTGGCGGGTGACTGACCGCCCCGCCAATGCGATGTTCATGAAGGATATCGACGCCTCTGGCTTTTATGCGCTGCTGGCGGCGCGATTGGCGCGGCTGTGATGCGTATTCCCTTCGATAACTCCTATGCCAAGCTGCCGTCTCAGATGTTCACACCGCAATTGCCGACACCGGTGAAAGCGCCGCAGATCATTGCGACGAATACCGAATTGGCGACACTTCTCGGGATTGATCCAGCCGAATTGGCCAGCGCGGATGCCGCACAAGTCTTTGCAGGCAACCATATTCCCGATGGGGCGGCTCCCTTGGCGCAGGTCTATGCAGGCCACCAGTTCGGCAACTGGAACCCGCAACTGGGCGACGGGCGTGCGGTGCTGCTGGGCGAAGTTGTGGGCAGCGACGGTATCCGCCGCGATATCCAGCTTAAGGGCGCAGGCCCCACCCCCTATTCGCGCAGCGGCGACGGGCGGGCGTGGCTTGGTCCCGTCATGCGGGAATATCTGGTCAGCGAGGCGATGCATGCCTTGGGCGTGCCAACAACCCGCGCGCTGGCGGCCGTGACCACGGGCGAGCGCGTGCTGCGCGAAGAAATCCTGCCCGGTGCCGTCATCACGCGCGTCGCCCGAAGCCATATCCGCGTGGGTACATTCCAGTTTTTCGCCAGCCGTGGTGATATGGCGGCGCTTGCGGCGCTGACCGATCATGTCATCGCGCGGCATTACCCTGATGCGACGGGTCCCGCAGAACTGCTGGATCAGGTGATCGCGCGCTACGCTGCCCTGATCGCCAAATGGATGGGCCTTGGGTTCATCCATGGGGTGATGAATACCGATAACGTCGCGATCGCGGGCGAGACGATTGATTACGGGCCTTGCGCCTTTATCGACGATTTCCACCCTGATTCCGTGTTCAGCGCCATCGACCAATACGGGCGCTATGCCTATTCCAACCAGCCGGGGATTGGCGCGTGGAACATGGCGCAATTCGCGACCGCGCTGATTCCCCTCATGCCGGATCGGGATGCGGCGATTGAAGCTTTCACCGCAGCGGTGCACAGGTTTCCGGTGATTTACGACGCCGAATGGCTCAAGGTTTTTGGGGCCAAGCTGGGGATCGCGGAGCCTGTCGATGATGACCGTGCGCTGATCACCGACCTGCTTGATCTGATGGCCAAAGACGGGGCGGATTTCAGCAATACATTTGCGCATCTGGGTACGGATACGGCGCGCGACCAGTTCCTTGACCGCGCAGGCTTTGATGCATGGGCCATGCGCTGGAACTTGCGCAAAGCGGCCAATGCGGCAGAGATCATGGGCAAGGCAAACCCGCAGATCATCCCGCGCAATCACCAGATCGAAGCGGTGATCGCCGCAGGCCGCACGGGCGACATGGCCCCGTTCCACACCTTGCTGGCGGCGGTGACAGCCCCCTATGCGCCGTTGACGGAGGCAACCGCACCTTTCGCACGCGCGCCCAGCAAAGGCGAAGCCGTCACGCGGACGTTCTGCGGGACCTAGGTGGGCGGTTGATCAACAGGATGCCAATGGCGACCAGAATCAGGGCCGCGATCAGTGTTGGCCCCACCTCTTCGCCCAAAAGCAGCCAGCCAAGCCCGACGGTCAGCACAGGCGACAGAAAGCTGAAAGAGGCCACGCCAGAGGCCGGATAGATCGACAAAAGCCATAGCCAGAAAATGAAGCCCGCGCTTACTACCACGACGATCTGGAACAAAAGCCCCGCAATATGGATCGGGGCCAGATCGCGGATCAATGGCCCAAAGAAAACTGCGGCGACCAGAAGGATCGGCGCGGATACCCCGACCTGCCAGATCAGCTGAATTTCGGGGCGCACACGCGACAGGGATGATGCCTTGGCCAGCATCGCCGCTGCGGCCCAGCCGACTGCGGCCCCCAAAGCGGCCAGATCGCCCCAGAAGCTGCCCGCACCGTCATCGCGGGTCAGGATCGCCAGAGCCACACCACCAAGAGCCAAGGCCAGCCCCGTGGCCTTGATCGGTGTGATCTTGTCATCAGGCATGACAAAATGCGCAATCAGCGCCAGCCAGACGGGCATGGAATAAAAAATCACACTCGCACGGCTGACGGCGGTCAGATCAAGTGCAACGAACAAACACAGGAACTCAAAGGCAAAAACAGTTCCGATGGCGAACCCCGCCAGACGGGTCCCTTTTTCAAAGCGCAGCGGTATGCCACGCCAGCGCATCCAGATCAGGATGCAGACCACAGCCCCCGCAGACCGCAGACCCGCAAAAAACACCGGCTGCAGACCGCCATTGGTGACTTTGATCACGACCTGATTGAAGGCGAGCAAAAGCGCAAAGCCGGTGAGGGCTGCCGCGCCGAACAGATCAATCTGAGACTTTTTTTCCATCCGCGCAGATCAGGTGGACCAAGGGTCAAAGTCAATGGGCCTTTGACTGTCTTTGTCCGAAGAAACTCTCGCCGGAGGCTTTTGCATCCGCAAAACACAGATCCGTCTGCGGTCAACTCCGCCCCTGCCAGGGTTGCAGGGGCGGAAGGTTGCGTTACTCGGTGACGCGGACGGCGGCCATCATGTCTGGCTTGCCGATCACCGCGCCGTTGGCACCGGTGCCGCGCTTGATCGCGTCGACGATGTCCATGCCTTCGGTCACTTGGCCGACGACGGTGTATTGACCGTTCAGGAAATAACCGGGCTCGAACATGATGAAGAACTGGCTATTGGCCGAGTTCGGGCTTTGCGCCCGTGCCATGCCGATGATGCCACGCTCGAAAGGGATGTCCGAGAATTCCGCCGGAATATCGGCAAACTCGGACCCGCCTGTGCCCGCGCGGGACAGATCGCCGCCCATCACACCGTTTTCGACATCGCCGGTTTGGGCCATGAAGCCGTCGATCACGCGGTGAAACACGACGCCGTCATAGCTGCCCGCCGCGGCGATTGCGGTGATCTGGGCCACATGGAGCGGCGCTGTTTCTTCAAAAAGCTCGATGACGATGGTGCCATTGGCTTCGCCTTCGACATCAATTTCAAGACCGGCGCTGAGGGCGGGTGTCGCCAGCAGCGCGAAAATTGCAGCTGTCTTATACATCTGCGGCGACTTTTACAGAGATCATGCGATCAGGGTTCATCGGCGGCTCGCCACGGGTGATGGCATCCACATGCTCCATGCCGGAAATGACCATGCCATAGACAGTGTACTGTCCATTGAGGAAATCATTGTCCTTGAAGTTGATAAAGAACTGGCTGTTGGCCGAGTTTGGATTGGCCGAACGTGCCGCACCCAGTGATCCGCGCGCATGGGGGATCTTGGAAAATTCGGCAGGCAGGTCAGGCAGGTCGGATGCCCCTGTGCCGGCGCGCCCGATGTTGAAGTTGTTTTCCATATTCCCGTTGGCCACATCGCCCGTTTGCGCCATGAAACCGTCGATCACGCGGTGAAAGCAGACGTTGTCATAGGCACCGGCGCGCGCCAGTTCCTTCATCCGTGCTGTATGGGCGGGGGCCACCTTTGGCAGCAGTTCGATAACCACGTCTCCGCCTTTGAGGGTCATGATGATCGTGTTTTCGGGGTCTTTGATCTCGGCCATGGGGCGCTCCTTAAAAATCATTCGGGACTGACATATGGCCCAAATGGACAATTGCCAACCCGGTCTGGTTGACGCGCGCAACACATTGCCGCAACTAGGCATGTAAACGCAGCCCGCTAGGAGCATCTCATGACTTGGAAAACACTCGACGATATGGATTTTGCGGGCAAACGCGCCCTGGTCCGTGTGGATATCAACGTACCGGTCGAGGATGGTGTGGTGACGGATACCACCCGGATCGCGCGGATCATCCCAACGGTGGATTATATCCAGGAACACGGCGGCAAGGTCATTCTGATGGCGCATTTTGGTCGCCCCAAGGGGCAGGTCGTGCCAGAGATGTCGCTCGAGCATATTGCGGGTGCTGTCGCTGATGTCCTTGGTTTGACGGTCACTTGGGTGAATTCGGATTACGCTGATGCTGTGGCCGAGATGGAAGAAGACGAGGTTTTGCTGCTGGAAAACCTGCGCTTCAATCCGGGTGAGGAAAAAAACGACGCGGGCTTTGCTGCGCGTCTGGCGAGCCTTGGTGATATCTACGTCAACGATGCGTTTTCCGCCGCCCACCGTGCCCATGCCAGCACCGAAGCGGTTGCGCATCTGCTGCCATCTTGTGCCGGTCGGTTGATGGCTGAAGAACTGGGCGCTTTGGAAAAGGCGCTTGGCACCCCCGAACGCCCTGTTGTTGCCGTGGTTGGCGGCGCGAAAGTCTCGACCAAGCTGGACCTTCTGGGCAATCTTGTCACCAAGGTCGATCATCTGGTGATCGGCGGCGGCATGGCCAATACATTTCTGGCCGCACAAGGAATTGATGTGGGCAAATCGCTTTGTGAACATGATCTGGCCGACACCGCCCGCGATATTCTGGACAAAGCCAAGGCCGCAGGCTGCGAGATCATCCTGCCCCGCGACATCGTTGTGGCCCGCGCATTCAAGGCAGGTGCTGCAAGTGAAACGCTGGCGCCGGATGCCTGCCCCGCCGATGCGATGATCCTTGATGCGGGGCCTGCCACGGTGGCCTATATCAATGACGTCTTGGAAAAAGCCAAGACACTGGTCTGGAACGGCCCGCTGGGTGCCTTCGAGATTGCACCCTTTGATGCGGCCACCAATGCCGCCGCGGCCAAAGCGGCCGCGCTTTCCAAGGCGGGCAAGTTGATTTCAGTGGCCGGCGGCGGTGACACGGTCGCGGCCTTGAACCAAGCGGGTGTTGCGGATGATTTCACCTATATCTCGACTGCGGGCGGTGCGTTTCTGGAATGGATGGAAGGCAAGACCTTGCCGGGGGTTGCCGCACTCGAAGGCTAGTGTGGAGGGGGCGCTGCCCCCGCCGCCCTAGGGCGGCCCCCCGAGGTATTTTGGAACAAAAGAAGATGGAGAAGAGCGCCTGATTGACCTATAAGTCAGGTGTTTGCGATAACATCGGGTCCGGTTGCGCTAACACATTTGCAAGTGGCATCGGCTGCTCGTATCGGTCTGGTAAATCCGCCGAACTGCAAAGGGGCCTGCCATGAAAACCACCAAGATCGTTCAGAAAATTCTGGCCAATTACGAAGGCGAGACCCCCGGTGTGAAGGCAAATCTTGCCCGCATCATGATGACCGGCAAACTGGGCGGCACGGGCAAGATGATCATCCTGCCTGTCGATCAGGGCTTCGAGCATGGCCCCGCGCGGTCCTTTGCGCCCAACCCTGCCGCCTATGACCCGCATTACCATTTCCAACTGGCGATTGACGCGGGCCTGAATGCCTATGCTGCCCCCTTGGGCATGATCGAGGCGGGTGCCGATACATTTGCGGGCCAGATTCCGACGATCCTGAAGGTGAACTCGGCCAATTCATTGATCCCCGATGCCGCACCCAAGACACAAGCGATTACAGCCTCGGTTGATGATGCACTGCGGCTTGGCTGTTCGGCGATCGGGTTTACAGTCTATCCGGGGTCCTCTGCGGCGTTGAACATGTTCGGTGACATCGCCGAGATGCGCAAGGAAGCGGCCGCCAAAGGCATTGCGACGGTGATCTGGTCCTATCCGCGCGGTGAAGCGCTGGACAAGGACGGGGAGACCGCGATTGATATCGCCGCCTATGCCGCCCAGATTGCAGCATTGCTGGGTGCCCACATCATCAAGATCAAACTCAGCACCGATCACCTGAGCCTTGGCGAGGCCAAGAAGGTCTATCAGGCCCAAGGTATCGATATCGCCACACAGGCCGCCCGTGTCCGCCACTGCGTGCAGAGCGCCTTTGACGGCCGTCGTCTGATGGTCTTTTCGGGTGGAGCCGCCAAGGGCGCCGATGCGGTCTATGACGACGCGCGCGCGATCCGCGACGGTGGCGGCAACGGGTCCATCATTGGCCGCAATTCCTTCCAGCGTGACCGGGCGGATGCGCTTGCGATGCTGGGCAAACTGGTCGAGATTTATCGCGGCAGGGATTGATCGCTGATCGTGCCAAAATAAAGCACTTTGGGGTCAAAAAGGGGATTCCCTTTGTGATTCGTTTATGCGATTCTCTGCCTTAGTCGCCCGGCAGAGGCGACATGTGAGGCAGAGTAATGATCCGACGCAGCCGCCTGCAACTTGGCGCCCTCTTCTACTTTCTTGGCATGATCATGCTGGGGCTCTATTTCACCTTTGCCGCCGTGCAAGGGGACTATGGCCTGTTCAAGCGGATCGAGGTCAAGGCCGAGGGTGATGCGCTGGCTGTTGAACTGGCTGCCTTGCAGACCGAAGTGGCGCGGATGGAAAACCTGACCGTGCGTCTGTCGGACAATTTCCTTGATCTGGACCTGCTGGACCAGCAGGCACGCGACGTGCTGGGCATGATCCGTGCGGATGAAATCGTTATCCGCTAGGCGCAAGGCTGCTATTCCTGCACCGCTTGACGAAGGGTCACTTTGACTCTCGCAATTTTTCGGCGCATGGTTTAAAAGATAGTTTAATACTAAACTATATACCAAATCGCTGGAGGATAGCACATGCCGCCCAAGAAGGCCGCCGCGAAACCCAACGTCTCAGCCGAGGAACTGCTGGGACATTACCGTGAAATGCTGCTGATACGGCGATTTGAGGAAAAGGCGGGCCAGTTATACGGCATGGGCCTGATTGGCGGTTTCTGCCACCTCTACATCGGTCAGGAAGCGGTTGTTGTGGGCCTTGAGGCCGCCGCCGAAGAAGGCGACAAGCGCGTCACATCCTACCGCGACCACGGCCATATGCTGGCCTGTGGCATGGACCCCAAAGGGATCATGGCAGAGCTGACAGGCCGCGAAGGCGGGTTTTCAAAGGGCAAAGGCGGCTCCATGCATATGTTCTCGAAAGAGAAACATTTCTATGGTGGACACGGTATTGTTGCTGCACAGGTGCCATTGGGTGCCGGTCTGGCCTTTGCTGACAAATACAAGGGCAATGGCCGCGTGACCTTTACCTACTTCGGTGACGGTGCCGCAAACCAGGGTCAGGTCTATGAGACCTATAACATGGCCGAGCTTTGGATGCTGCCGGTCGTCTTTGTGATCGAGAACAACCAATATGCGATGGGCACCTCGGTGCAACGCTCCACCAAATCCCCTTCTCTTTGGCAACGTGGTGCGGCCTATGGCATTCCCGGTGAAGAAGTGGACGGCATGAATGTGCTGGCCGTCAAAGAAGCGGGCGAACGGGCCGTGGCGCACTGCCGTGCGGGCAAAGGACCATATATTCTGGAAGTGAAGACCTATCGCTATCGCGGTCACTCCATGTCGGACCCGGCCAAGTACCGGACCCGCGAGGAAGTGCAGAAAATGCGCGACGAGCGTGATCCGATCGAACAGATCCGCGATATGCTGCTAACGGGCAAACACGCCACCGACGATGATCTCAAGGCCATCGACAAGGAAATCAAAGCCATCGTGAACGAGGCCGCAGAGTTTTCGAAGGAAAGCCCCGAGCCCGCGCTTGAAGAGCTTTGGACCGATATCTATGCGGAAACGGCAGTGAACTGATGATCGATTTTGCAGATATTATCTCTCCTGCAGGATTGGTCTCTTTGTTGTTTGCTTGTGCGCTGGCGTCATTGATACCAGCGCTTGTCCTCAAAGTACTGATGGGGACAGTCTTTTTCAGGCAGGTGTCATATCTGCTTGTTCTGCTTGCGTTGATCGTTTCGTATTTCTTTTCTACCGCGGCTTATGCATCGTTTGGCTTGCTCACCGATGTTGCGATGGAGACAATGCCTCCGCTGCAGTCAGGGCTGATCTTGGTCGCCGGGTTGATCTTTCAGGTGATGTGCCTGAAATTTATTGCCCCGGGGCCAAGGATGGAATGGATCGAAGCCTGGAAATGGCTCGTTGTGATCATCCTGCAGTATGTCGTCTATATCTTGCTGGCGCTGCTTTATGCATTTGTCGTCGGCGTCCCAGCTGAAGCTGCTGTTGCAGCAAACCTATGAGGGTAAATTGAACCATGGCAACTGAAATACTCATGCCGGCCCTGTCGCCAACGATGGAAGAAGGCACATTGGCCAAATGGCTGGTCAAAGAGGGTGATACTGTCTCCTCTGGTGACATTCTGGCCGAGATCGAAACCGACAAGGCCACGATGGAATTCGAAGCCGTCGATGAAGGGGTGATGGGCAAGATCCTGATTGCCGCAGGCACCGAAGGTGTGAAAGTGAATACGCCCATCGCGATCCTTGTGGAAGAAGGCGAAGATGTCCCGGCCGCCGGTGCCGCACCCGCAGCCGCGACAGAGGCCCCCGCCGCCGAAGCTGCCCCCATGAAGGCCCCCGCCGTCGCAGCACCCGCCGCACCGGTTGCGGATACATCACCCGATTGGCCCGCCGATGTGGAGCTGAGGAAAACGACTGTCCGCGAGGCCCTGCGCGATGCAATGGCCGAGGAAATGCGCCGCGACGAAGACGTGTTTCTGATGGGTGAAGAGGTGGCCGAGTATCAGGGCGCCTATAAGATCAGCCAAGGTTT
>NZ_JANQTS010000098.1 GCF_030731595.1 Yoonia sp. | reverse complement strand
TCATGATGATTATCCGCAATATCCCCGAGCGGATTTTCAAGGGAATGAAGATCTAGCCTGCTGCACAAGACGAAGCTGTTTTCGCCAAGTGAACCCTTTGAAACGGAAAAACAACTATGAGCGACAAAATCAAAATTGCCGTCGTCGGTTTGGGAAAAATGGGACTTTCGCATTTCTCGATGGTGAATGCGCATCCCAAGACAGACACGATCGCCTGTGATGGCGCAGGCTTCATGGTTGATCTCCTAAGCAAGAACATCACGAATCCTATCTATAAGAGTTATGATGATCTGCTGGCCAAGGAAGACCTTGATGCGGTGTTGATTGCAACGCCGTCGCGGTTGCATGCGCCGATGGTCGAAGCGGCCCTTTCAAAGGGCATCAATGTCTTTTGTGAAAAACCGTTCTGCCTCGATTGGGCCGATAGCCAGCGATTGACCGATCTGGCCGCAAGCAAAGGGCTGGTTGCGCAGGTTGGCTATCACTATCGCTATGTTGGCGCATTCGCGGAAATGAAGCGCTTGATTGATGCGGGTGCCATTGGCCGCATTACCCATGTGCTGGCAGAGGCCTATGGCCCCGTGGTTCTACGCCCCAAGCGCGCCACTTGGCGGACCGACAAGGCCGAAGGCGGTGGGTGTCTTTATGACTATGCCGCGCACCCGCTCAACCTGCTCAACTGGTTTTTTGGTACGCCGGATCAAGTGATCGGGTCGCATCTTGGTCAGGTCTTCTCGGAAGGGACCGACGACGAGGTTTTCTCGACCCTGCGTTGGGATGATGGCCCCACAGCGCAACTCTCGGTCAATTGGTCGGATGAAAGCCACCGCAAGATGTCGACCAAGATCAGCCTTATCGGTACCAATGGGAGGCTCTATGCAGATCGGCAGGAATGTCAGGTGTATTTGCGCAAACCGGTTGATGGGCTGGATGGCTATGGCGCGGGCTGGACGGTGAAATATACCACCGAACTAACCGAAGAGTGCTGGTTCTATCTGCGCGGGGAGGAATACTCCGCCCAGTTGGCCGACTTTATCGAGGCTGTTGCCGCGGGCAAGTCGCAGGCACTGCAAAACGATTTCGCCTCGGCGGCACAGACCGACAAAACCATGGCGATGATTATCGAAAATGCGACAACCGGCCTAAACGTGGGCGAGGCCCGGGCAATGGCACCTGCACAAGCCGCAAAAAAGCGCGGCTGGTTTGGCCGTTAAGGAACAAAATGATGGATAAACTTCTTTTCGGCGACAACCAGTTCTTTGGCATCAACCACATGTCAGAAGAAAAAGCGCGCGCGCAGGCCATGCGGTTTCAGAAAACAGATGCCATCATGGATGTTCTTGATGTTGCCTATGACGCAGGCATCAATACTTTCATGTGCACCACCCACGACCGGATCGCGGCGGTCGCAAAACGGGTCAAAGCAGACCCTCAGCGCTATAGCAATTTCCAGTTCTACCCCTGCATGCCCTATGCCCATAAATATGCCAACGCCGTGACCGAACACGGGATGGTCGGCGCATTGAAGGAGTTCATGCCAAAGGACGGCTTGTTGGCCACCGCACTGACCGGAACTAAGGCTTTGGCCACCAAAGAGGTGGATGGCATCGCCAAAGTGCTGATCGATATGGAAATGAAGATGTTCACCGGCACGAAAACCCCGGTTGTCTTTATCCAGAACGTGTTCACGGACTTATTGCTGGGCATGGGCTTCACCCGCGCTTTCAAGATTTTTGATGACCATATCCGCGAAAAGCACGGGGCAGAGCCGGCCTATATCACGATGAACATGCCCGCCTTGCTGGACGCATTGGAGAAAGAGGGCATCGAGCGCCCGATCATCTGCTCCAACATCAACAAGATCGGGTTTCGGATGTCTGGCGGCTATGACGCCTATCTTGATGCGCTGAAATCCGGGCGCGTGCGGGCTGTGGCCATGTCTGTCTATGCCTCCGGCGCCATTCCGGCAGATGAGGCGATACACTGGATCAGCGAACTTCCCGGTGTCGAAAGTATCGTTTTTGGCGCCTCATCAGCAGGAAATATCCGCGGCACCAAGGCTCTGGTCGACAAATACATGGGGGTAGCGGCCTGATGCCCGGAACAATCAATGGGGGCGACCTGACAAAGGTGCCCATGCTCAATGCCTATGTGCATGATGTGGCAATGGATGATCTGGTCACCAATTTCACGCAAGGCGCGATGCTGACCCTGCACGTGGACATGATCATGAAGTTGCAGCAAGACCGCGACTTTTATGACATTATCGACAAGTTCGATGTCATCACCTGCGACAGCCAGATCATGTATTTCGCGACGAAATGGCTTGGCACGCCTGTTCAGGAACGGGTCTCGGGATCGGATTATTTCCCCAAGTTCTACATGCACCACAAAGACAACCCCGAGATCACGGTGTTCCTGTGTGGTGGCAAGCCCGGCGTCGCTGACAAAGCTGCGGAAAAGATCAACGCAAAGACAGGGCGCAAGTTCATCGTTGGCACCGATGCCCCGTCTTTCAAGTTTGATGAGGATCCCGCAGAGATTGATCGCATGATTGCCGCGATCAACGACAGTGGCGCCACGGTCTGCCTTGTCGGGTTGGCCGGTGGGCGTCAGGAAAAATTCATCATGAAATACCGCGACCGGATGCCGGGCGTAAAGCTTTGGCTGCCGTTAGGTGGAACGATCGACTATGAGAGCGGTGGATTTCAGCGGCCACCCGTCTGGATCACGGAATGGGGCTTTGAATGGCTTTACCGGCTGGTCAAAGAGCCGCGCGCGCGTTTCCATCGCTATGTGGTGCATGAACCTCCGTTCCTTTGGGCGATTTTGAAACAGAAGCTGGGCTGGTATAAGAATCCGTTCGAAAAATGATGGGTGACTGAACCGTGTCCAAAGGCAATCTTCTGATTTACGCTCCGGTGCCGCTGTACCAAAATGATAGCGGATACCTGCTCGAAGATCAGGCCTGCAACGGGCTCCGGCTCTGGGCCGAGAATTTCGATACCGTCACTGTCATGATCCCGCTGGCCGAGGACACTCCACCCTCAAGCTGGAAACCAGTCGAGATTGTAGGCCCCAACCTTGCGCGCGTCCGGTTTGTGCCGCTGCCGATGTCATATCGGCCAGATGTCTTTTTCAAGAACTATCGGGCCTGCCGCGATACGATCCGTCAGGAAATAGACAAGGCTGATTATCTGTCTTTTTCGATTGGTGGGCTGTTCGGAGATTGGGGGTCGGTGGCCTGCTATCAGGCGTACCGCATGCAGCGCCGCTTTGCAGTCTGGACCGACCGTGTTGAATCAGAGGTCGTGCGCCGCACGATGACCTCTGGCAGGCGCAAAGAGCGGATCAAAGCCCGGCTTACCTATCGGCCAATGGCTTGGCTTGAGCGCTTTCTGATCAGGCGCGCAACGATTGGCCTGTTTCATGGCAAAGAGACATTCGATACCTATGCGCCTTACTGCCGGCAGCCCATCTTGGTGCATGATATCCACATCAGCAAAGCAGAGCATATCACCGCAGGGCGTTTGATGGACAAGATCAACGCGGTTGCAGAGGGTCCCTTGAAAATAGGCTATGTCGGACGCGCAGACCCCATGAAAGGCCCGTTGGATTGGGTGTGTGCACTTGCCAAGCTGGCGCAAAGCGGGGCCTCGTTCGAGGCCTTCTGGATGGGCGAGGGATCAGAGATGGACGCGATGCGCGCCGCGGCACAAGCGCAAGGCGTCGCCGACCAAATCAAATTTCTTGGCTTTGTCAAAGACCGCGATGCCGTTCTTGAGAAGTACCGCTCCGCCGACATCTTTGTGTTCTGCCACAAGACCCCAGAGTCCCCCCGCTGCCTGATCGAAGCCTTGGTCTCTGGCACTCCAATCGTGGGGTACGAGGGCGCATTTGCACGCGATCTGATCTCTGGGCACGGCGGCGGCAGGCTTGTTCCTTTGAACGATGTCGATGCTTTGGCTGCGCAATTGCAAGAGCTCGCACGGGACCGCGCTATGGTCGCCACGATGATGGAAAACGCCGTGAAAGATGGTGAACCTTATGATGATGTGAGCGTCTTTGCGCATCGTTCGCATGTCATCAAAGAGTATCTTTGAGCGCACTGAAACACCGCCAAACTTATGCTCTGGGCTGACAAGGCACACGCAAGAACCCGTCCAAGTCGCGGGGAATCGCCCACCGGCACCCGAAAGCCGAGGTGCCGATAGACCAAGGGCGCATTATGCCCTAGCAATCAAAAAATAATCGCCAGATGGGCTATGCCAGCCCAAGTCGGGTCCGACGTTTTGACCGGTTGGATCGTTAAACAGTATACTGCGGCGGGCACTTGCGCGCGCCATGCAAGAAAGCAAGGGACCGGCAAAGATATGGCCAATGACGCGATAGCAATCGGGCGGGCAGAGCTGGTCGAGACCCGCAAGCAAAGCAGGCCGCTTTATTGGGTCGTTGCAGTCTTTAGCTTTTTTGTGAACCTGTTGATGCTCACCGGGCCGCTTTACATGCTCAATGTCTATGACCGTGTACTCAGTTCGCGGTCGTTCGAGACCTTGCTGGCACTGTCTGTGCTTGTGGCGTTCCTTTACGGGATGATGGGTATCCTGGATTTTGTCCGCGGCCGGGTGATGGGGCGCGTTGGCGCACAGTTTCAGGCGAGCTTGGATCGCCGGGTGTTTGCGGCTGTGCTCAAGGCAACAACGCTGAACCGCGCGCCCAAAGAGGCGGCAACAGGTTTGCGCGATCTCGAAGCGGTGCAGCGGCTGATCACATCCCCTGCTTTGATGGCCCTCTTTGACCTGCCTTGGGTACCTCTATTCTTTTTCGGAATATTTATCTTCCACCCGTTGATGGGCATCCTTGCTGTTGTTGGCGCGGTGATCTTGGTTGCTGTCGCCTTGCTGAACCAGTCTGTGACGCGCAAACCCCTTCAAGCTGCCAACACCGCCAGCTTCACATCAGAGCAACTGGGCACGCAAATCCGTACCGAAAGCGAGATGGTGCATTCCTTGGGGATGCGCGAGGCCGCATTCGACCGCTGGCAAGTGGCCCGTGGCAAGTCGCTTGATACAGCAATTGATGCTGCTGATGCGTCGGGCACCTTTACTGCGGTTACCAAAGCGTTCCGCCTGTTTTTGCAATCGGCCATGCTGGGGCTTGGTGCCTATCTGGTATTGATCAATCAACTTTCCCCCGGTGCGATGATTGCGGGGTCGATCCTGTTGGGCCGTGCGCTTGCGCCGGTTGAACTGATCGTTGGTCAATGGGCAACCTTTGAGCGCGGGCGCGAGGGATGGCGAAACCTCGAGGTCCTCTTGAGCCAAATTTCAGCCGAAGAGCCGCGGATGCGTCTGCCCAAACCCATGGCGCGGCTTGTGGCAGATCAGGTCACCGTTGTGCCGCCTGGTGAACAACAAGCAGCGCTGCGGATGGTTAGTTTTGCCGTTGAACCGGGGCAGGCGGTTGGCGTCATCGGGACCTCTGGTTCAGGTAAATCCACGCTTGCGCGGGTCATTACAGGTGTTTGGCAGCCAGCGGGCGGCAAGGTCCGGCTCGATGGGGCGGCCCTTGATCAATATGACCCCGACGTTTTGGGCCAGCATGTTGGTTACTTGCCGCAACGCGTGCAACTGTTCGACGGTACTATCAAAGAAAACATCGCGCGCATGTCGATGACCCCCGATGATGCCAAGGTCGTGGCTGCGGCCCAAACCGCAGCCGCGCACGAAATGATCCTGAAACTGCCTGATGGCTATGACACAAAGGTTTCCGCTACCAACGGGCGGCTGTCCGGTGGGCAGATCCAGCGGATCGGTCTGGCCCGTGCGCTTTACGGAGAACCGGTTGTGATTGTGTTGGATGAGCCGAACTCGAACCTCGACAACGAAGGCTCGTTGGCACTGAACCAAGCCATCAAATCGCTTAAGGCAGAGGGCAAGATTGTCTTCATCATGGCGCATAGACCATCTGCCATCCAAGAATGCGACCTGCTGCTCGTGATCGAAAACGGCGCGCGCCGTGCCTTTGGGCCCAAGGATGAAATATTGGCAGAGATGGTTAAGAACCACGGCGAGATCAAACGCAGCACAGGCAAGGCGGGCGGTGTATCATGACCGATCAAAAGGCAAAGCGGTGGTCCGCGCGCAGGCACCTGAGTATCGGTGGCATCGCTCTACTGATCCTCGTCGGGGGCTTTGGCTCTTGGTCAGTCTTGGCGCAAATCTCGGGTGCGGTGATCACATCGGGCCAGATCGAGGTGGATCGCAACAGGCAGGTTGTCCAGCACCCCGACGGAGGCGTCGTGGTCGAGATCATTGTGGACGAGGGCGACATGGTCAAAGCCGGTGATCTGCTGTTGCGGCTTGATCCGACCAACTTGCAATCCGAACTTGCGGTTGTCGAAGGCCAGCTTTTTGAGATCCTCGCCAGACGTGCCCGGCTCGAGGCGGAAAGGGATGATGCGACCCAATTGATATTTAGTGACATCTTGCGCGAGGCCGGAACGCCCGAGGTGCAAAAGCTGATGGAAGGGCAGATCCGCTTGTTTGAGGCCCGCCTAGAGACGAACCGCAGCGCAGTCGAGCAGATTACACAACAGCGTGCCCAGATCCTAAGCCAGCTTGAAGGGATCAAAGCCCAGCAAGCGGCCCTTTCTACCCAACGTGACCTGATCGCAGAAGAGCTGACAGATCAGCAAACCTTGCTCGAACGTGGTCTTGCCCAAGCGAGCCGCGTACTGGCGCTACAACGCGAAGAGGCGAGCCTGTTGGGTGCTGTGGGCGAGCTCACAGCACAAGCAGCACAAGCCGCTGAACGCCGTACAGAGCTTGAGTTGCAAATCCTCGGCCTGTCCTCCACCCGCCGCGAAGACGCGATTACGCGGCTACGCGACCTGCAGTTCAACGAGTTGGAGTTGTCGGAACGTCGCCGGACCCTGCGCCGCCAGCTTGACCGGCTTGATATTCGCGCGCCGGTTTCGGGGATTGTTTACGGGCTTCAGGTCTTTGCCGAGCAATCCGTCATCGGAGCGGCAGACCCGGTGCTGTTCTTGATCCCACAAGATCGTCCGCTCGTGATCGCGACGCAGGTGCAGGTTGTTGATGTCGACCAGATCTTTGTCGGTCAGAGCGTGACCTTGCGCTTTTCCGCATTCGACCAGCGCCGCACACCCGAACTCGAAGGAAAAGTCACGCTCATCTCGGCAGACTCCTTCCAGAACGAAGCTTCCGGCCTGTCATACTATCGCGCCGAGGTCGAGTTGGACGATGGTCAGATTGAACGCTTGCCTGCGGACCTGACGCTTATCCCCGGCATGCCGGTCGAGGCATTTGTCCGCACCCAGGAACGCACTCCTATCGGGTTCCTGGTCAAACCTTTGGCGGATTACTTTACCAAAGCTTTCCGCGAAACCTGATAGCACGACCACAGCTCTAAATCGATGCGGTCGCCAAAATCATGCCAGCGCGGATTTGGAGCAAGCCGCGCAGCGATGGCAACTCCGGCATCGGGTTGTGCCAGTTGACCTCAAATCCATCAGGACCATCGAGGCGGATGCTCACGTCATCAAAGCCAATCATCCGCTGGGTCAGTGGGTATTGCGCCTTAAAGACCGCCTCTTTGGCGCAAAACAGGCGCTTGGCCGCGATCCCTTGATCCTTAGCCGGCAGGGTGGTGATGAATGCCTGCTCGGTCTGCGTGCAGACGATTTCAATCAGATCTGCGGCCAACGGCGTCGCGGGCTCAATGTCGACCCCGATGCATTGGTGGAATTGGCTGACAGCGGCAATGCAAAGAGTGTCGCAATGGGCGATAGAGCCCGTCAGACCCTTGGGCCAGATCGGTGCGCGCTGCGCGCCGACAGCGATGGCGGCAGCAGGCAATCCAAGCGCGGCCAAAGCCTGTCGCGCCGCACGGCGGCCTGCGGCAAATTCGTGTTGCCGTTTGGGAATCGCAGCGGCGATTGCGGTCCTTTCTTCGGGCCAAAGATCATCTGTCGCATCGCGCGGGTCTGTCGCACCAATCCCCACATTCGGGCCAAGCATATCGCGCAGGGCTGCAACGACATGCTTTTGCATCAGCGGTTCTGCCGTCGCGCGCGCATCTCGCGGCGGCGCGCCATAGCATCAACGCGTGCATTTCCAGAAGGCTGTGGTTCAGGTGCGACAAGTGCCGTCTCTGCCTTTGCCGGAGATGATGGTGCTGGCGCTGGAGTCGGTGCAGGCGCAGGTGCCGCTTTCGCACCGCTGCCGGATTTCTTTGCGACGATTGCGGCGAAGGCTTCTAGCGTCGGCGCACGGAAAATGTCGGTGATCGAGAGTTTCGCAACACCCAGATCGTTGCGGATTTCCCGATGCGCTTGGACAGCCAGCAAGGAATGGCCGCCCAGATCAAAGAAACTGTCCTTGGGCTGGATCTCTGACACGCCAAGAATACGTGACCAGATCGCCGCAACCGCAGTTGTGATATCCGCCTCCGAGCCCAAAACCGGCACAGCACCATTGGGAGTTGCGACATTGGGAGCAGCTTTCGGGGCCGCGGCCTTGGCAGGTCTGCCAATTTGGGGTGCGGGTAATGCCTTGCGGTCGACCTTCTTGTTGGGGGTCAGCGGGAAGGCGTCCAAAGTCACGAAATGACGTGGCACCATATACTCGGGCAGGGTCTGCCCCATATGGGCGCGAAGCGCGGCTTGATCGATTGCCGTATCAGCGAGCAAATACCCGACAAGCTGAACCACGCCGGGGGTGTCTTCGCGTGCAACAACAACCGATTGTTGTACGCCTGCGAAGCCGTCGATGACCGCTTCGATTTCGCCCAATTCCACGCGGTAGCCGCGCAACTTCACCTGAAAGTCCGCACGGCCCAAGAAATCGAGCCGCCCGTCAGTACGCCAGCGTACCAGATCACCGGTATTGTAGATCAGGCCCCGGCCAGGCGCATCTGCATCACCTTCCAGGAATGGATCAGGGATAAACCGTTCATGGGTCAGGTCTGGCCGTTCAAAATAGCCGCGCGTCACTCCTGCCCCTCCGATATAGAGCGTGCCCGGGGTACCTACGGGTACAGGCTGCAATGTGTCGTCCAGCACATAGACTTGCGTATTGGCGATGGGGCGACCGATCGCGGCGGCCCCTTTTTCAGCGGTGACCGTATCTGTGGTGGACCAGATCGTCGTTTCGGTCGGCCCGTACATGTTTTCCACGTGGCCCCCTGTCAGGCTGCGCAGCTCAGCCGCCAGCGCGCCGGGCAATGCCTCGCCGCCGACCATCACATGGTCAAGCTGGGACAAGGCCACGCGCGCCTCGTCATTCATCACAAGCATTTGCGCCATGGATGGGGTGCATTGCAGGTGGGTGACCTTGTGGCGCAGGATTTGCGCTGCGATGGAATAGTCATCCTCGGCAGGTGCGACATTCGTATTCACCTGTTTCAGGACTTCTGCGAGGGGTTTGAGCCCCTCCATGACATGATCCACATCGATACCATAGTCGATCAGACAGGCGATTTCGGTCACGCCGATCGCCTTGACCTGTACGACGCGTTCAATGGCATCCTCGATGGTCCCAAAAAGTCCGCTATCATTGAAATACCGGTCAAAGGCGAAATCGAGGATACCTTCAAGCTCGTCGTCATCGAGCGATCCAAGGTCCAGCTGCATGGGGTTATCGACCCCTTTTGGCTTCTTGAACGCAGGAAATGCCCAAGCATAGGATTTTATAAGGCCGGCAGCAGAACGCAGATAATCTTTCATCGGTTCGCGTGCGATCTCGCGGGCATGGTCGCGTGTGTCCGCGAGGAAGCTGTGCAGCATCAGCGTGACGGTGAAATCATCCGGGTTATGTCCGGCTTCACGCAAGGCTGCGTGGTAGAGTTTGATCTTCTCGCCCACCTCTTCCACGCTCTGACCCAGAAGGTGCGTCAGTACGTTGCAGCCATTCGCACCGGCCTCTTGCCAAGTGGCAGGGTTCCCCGCTGTGGTGACCCAGACATTGAGCTTTTTCGAGACCGGGCGCGGTTGTGTCAGAACAGAATGCATTTCTCCGTTTTCACGCGGAAAGGCCACCTCTTCGCCCGCCCAGAGTTTGCGCAGATCGCGGATCTGGTCAAACATCGCAGACTTGTTCTTGGGCGGTGTGTTCTCGGGGCGCAGGATAAAGTCATCAGGCTGCCATCCCGATGCAATCGCAAGGCCTGTGCGCCCGTTGGTCAGATTGTCGATGACGGCCCATTCTTCGGCAATACGTGCTGTGTGGTGCAAAGGTGCGACGCAAGATCCCGCCCGTACTGCCAGATTATTGGTGACCGCTGCCACCGCCGCACCGGTGACCGAAGGGTTCGGATACGGGCCCCCGAAGGCATGGAAATGCCGCTCTGGTGTCCAGACAGCGCAGAACCCGTTTTTGTCGCCGAACTGCGCGCCTTCCAGCAAGGTCCGATACTTGTCGCGCCCGACACCATCGTCATTTCCCCAGTAATAGAGACTGAATTCCATGCCGCCGGTCACCCGACCCATCGGCGTATCGCCTGCCACAAGGGCGCGGTTTTCGTCGCTGCTGATGACCACTTTGAACCCGCGTGCGAGCGTCCAGAACAGTTCCAGAACAGAGATATCAAATGACAGGCTTGTGACCGCCATCCAAACCCCTGCGGGTTCGTGGCTGATCCGTGAATCCATGCCGGTAAAGAAGTTCACGACATTGCGGTGTTCGACCATCACGCCTTTGGGGCGACCGGTCGACCCGGATGTGTAGATCATATAGGCCAAATGCGCCGAAGAGACCGCGCTTTCTGGATTGTCCGAGGGCGCTGTGCCGGGCAGTGCATCAACCGTCAGGATTTGCGCATCGCTTGGCGGAAGATCTTTGGCAAGCTGGGTATCGGTGACGATGAATTTCGTGTGCGAATCTTCGATATAGAGCGCTGTGCGTTCCGCCGGATAGGCGGGGTCCATCGGTAGATAGGCACCGCCGGCCTTGAGGATCGCAAGGGCCGCGACCAGCAGCGCGCTTGAACGGCGCAAGTGTAGCCCAACAATCGTATCCGGCCCGACACCCATCCCTTGCAGGATATGGGCCATTTCATTGGCGCGCGCATTCAGTTGCGCATAGGTCAGGCTCTCGCCTTCAAAGGACAGGGCCTCTGCATCGGGGGTCTTGGCCACCTGCACCTCAAAGGCGTGATGGATGCAAAGATCGGCAGGCAGATCAATCTGCGTGGCGTTCCAGTCATAAAGAACCTTCTGCCGCTCTGCTGCTGGCAAAAGTGTTGGCATCTCGCCCGCAGCAATTTGCGCCGCCATATGGGTCAGACGGTCACCCATCAATGTCTGGGCCGCAGGGCTGATCTTGCCGCTATCCGCAAAAAGGGTATTGCCCGCCAAAGTCAGAGCGGTGCCTGCGATATGGCCTTGCTCTGATAGTCCCAAAGCAGGGGTAACCGGCGCAGGCCGGCTCGGGATACGCGCCAGAAGATCTGCCGCGAAAGGACCAAGCGCCTTTGCATCTTTCAGGTTTTGATCAAGGTCCGCGGCGCCGATAGGGGCCCAAGGGTGCAGATAGCCCGGGAATTCATCGGTCAGATGGACAGCCAAAGTGACATCCGCGCCATCGTTCAGCCCCATCGCAAGGGCTGCAAGGGCGCGGCGCAGATTGGCAGGATCGCCTTGCAGCGCCATTTCAGAGATTTGGCCTGAAGGTGCGGCCATATCAAACAGTGGCAGACTGGCAGGCACCATCTGTTCAAGGCGTTTTCGCCATTTGGGTTCTGATTTCAGAGTAGATTTAAGCGCGGTTGTCAGGGCCTGTACCTGGCCCGCATCCGGCGATGGGAGTTTGTCACCCACGGCTGCAATCCGATCAGCACGCGCGGGTGCCCCCGTCGCGTCGCGCAAACCTCCCAATGTGACAGGTGCCGTTGCAGTTGCGACCGTGATGCTGTCCTCGTCCAGCGCCAGAACCGTCCCCGGTGTGCTGTCAGACGCGGCATTGCCTGCTGTGGCAGTCGTCGTCAGCCAGACCTTGCCGCCCGCTTCGAATTTGGGGCAGGTTAGCGGATTCCAATAAGCACCATGATCGAGAGCGCGTACCAAAGTGGTGATCTTGCGCGCTGTTGCGGTGAAATCGAGCCTGCCTGCTGCGGCAGGGCGGTCGTTCTTGGCAAAATAGCTGCGCTGCGAAAGGTCTTGCGCGTTCAAAACAGGGTCCGTCTGGGCCAGCTTGTCGATGACAGTGGCAAAGCTTTCGATAGCGGCCGCATAGCATTTTGTGTTCAGCGTCAGGGTGGTTTCTGTCGGGCTGATATCAAAGAACTGTTGCGCTACCAGCGCCCCCTCATCAACGCCGCCCGAGATCATATGCCAGCTGATGCCAAACTCGACCTCGCCATTGATCAAAGCCCATGCTGGGGCATTCAAACCGGCATAGCGTGGCAAAGGCCCATCATGGAAATTGACTGCACCCTTTTCAGGCAGCGCCAGTACAGCATCGGGGATCATATCGAGATTGGCGATCGACAAAAGCCAGTCGAAGCTTTGCCCTGATAAGTCAGCTGCCAAGTCTGCATCCGAAGAATGCACGGGGATCTCGGCCTCTCGAGCCCATTTTTCGATATCGGGGTTGCGCGTGACAATTGCCCTTACCTCATGACCGCCTTCGCGCAGCATTTCGGCACATTGGATCGCCAGAGATTCATTTCCGATGATGACGCTACTGAATGATGACACGCTCAATCTCCGATCTGTGAGGCCCGCGACGCAAAGAGCGCCTTCAGGTCATGGCCCGCCATTCTGCGCAGGAACGCAGGTGACAACCCACTGGGTTTTCCGGTCAATGTGCAGCGTAGCCAGTTCAGGCTGCCGCAGGTCAGATGCAACAGCGTTGCAGCGGCCGCATACGATTTACCATGATTTTTCGCAAAATAGTAAAACCGGGAATCGTACCAATAGGTCGGCGTCTTTGCCCAAGTTTTCATACCCGTCGAAACCGAACCCAGATGCATCACGACGCTTTCTTTGACATAGATGATCTCGAAACCGGCCTTGCGGGCGCGGCGGCAAAGGTCGGTTTCTTCGAAGTAGAGGAAGAATGTCTCGTCAAAGAGCCCGATCCGGTCCAGCAGATCCTGTCGCATCATCAGGCTTGCACCTGCAAGCCAGTCTACCGGGCGGGTGGTTTCAATATCATCGACAGGAACGCGATAATTGCGCAGCACGCGCGACACAGGGCCAAAGCGGATCGCGCCTTCGATCTCGCTAAAGATCGACGGAAAGCGGAACGTGGTTGTATGCGGCGCACCATCATCGCCATGGATGAAACTGCCGGCAAATCCGGTCGTTGGATTGGCCAGCATGTGATCGTAGAGGACCTTGATCGCATCAGGTTGCGGGAAAGCGTCAGAGTTCAGGATATAGATAAAGTCCGGACGGCTGCCATCTGACAGGCCCGCGCGGATGCCCACGTTGTTGCCCGCGCCATAACCGCCGTTCGAAGCCGATTGAATGACCCTTGTCCGATCCCAACCTTCGGTCTGCACATGAGCAGACATGGCCTCAAAGGACCCATCCTGACTGTCGTTGTCAACGATCACGATCTCACCCGGTAGGTCAGCCATCGCGACTAGCGCGCTTGCTGCCGCATCAATCGTCATTTGTGCTGTCTTATAGTTCAGCACGATGGTGAGGACGGTGGGGTTGGACATAAATACTCTACTAACTGGAAGCCCCGCAAGTTTCGGGAACTGATCTACTCGGCGGCTTCTTTGAAATTGATCGGGATAATCGACTGTGCCTCGGCTTGCGCCAATCGGCGCTTAAGCCGCGATGCAAGCACGCGGACGTTTGGTTCGAGCACCATGCTATCATGGTCACCGGGTACTTCGAAGACAGAGATAGCCGGTGCGAATTGGGTCCAGTCATTGTCGTGATAAAGGTAATTGCGGTATTCGCTGATCAAGCGATCCCCAACCACCCATTTTGGCACCAGGGGTGGCCTGAATAATGCCAATGGCCCGTCCCATGGTTTGACATCATAGTTGCCAACGCTCTCAAGGAACGCTTCCTGAATGGCAGCATTGTGGAACTGCGCGCCCTCATCGACGATGGCTGCGTCTGTGTTGCCTTTGTTGAGCAGTCGGTTCACCCGTCTTTTTGTCCAATCAAGGACAAACTGCGGACCGCCACGCTTGAGATCGGTCAGTTTGACGCGGATATTGTCAGCCCGATCGATGTAGGGGCGCACCGGCAAGGGTGTGTCCAGCATGATCACATCTGACACGTCCTCACCTGCGGCCCGGAGCTGCTGGGCAATCTCATATGCGGTGATGCCGCCGCCGGAAAAGCCGCCAACCATATAGGGCCCGTTTGGCTGCACTTGCCGCATCTCTGCGATATAGTCTTTTGCTGCAGCTTCGATAGTGCGATGGGGCGGTTCGTCGCCCAAGAGTCCACGGGCCTGCAATCCGTAAAACGGCCGGTCGTTGCCAACCAGATGGGCCAGATGCCGCAGGTTCAGCACATTGCCGAACATGCCCGCGACAAGGAAGAATGGCGTTTTCGCCCCCCCTTCGCCGATATGCATCGGCACCAGATGGGTAAAGCGTCGTGCCGGTGCTTTCGGTGTGTTTGTGTCGCCTGCTTGGGTTTTGTCATCCGCATCTGCCACACCGCGTTCCGCAATCAAGGCGGCGCATTTCCTGATTGTCGGGGCTTCGAACAGTACCGAGATCGGGAAATCGACCTGATAGGCTTTGCGGATCTGGGCAAAGAGCCTGACAGCGATCAGGGAATGGCCGCCCAGATCAAAGAAGCTGTCCTCGACACCGATCTGATCGACGCCAAGCAGGTCCTGCCAGAACCCGGCAAGGCGTTCTTCAATCGGGTTCTCGGGGGCGGCATAGTCGCTATCAAGTTGCGGGCGCTCGAATTTCTGCCCGTCATCATTTTCGTCATTATTGGTTTGTCCCGCTTGCGCGATCAGGCCGTGCAGATCAAGCGAAGAGAGGATGATCTGGCGATGGTGCGTGCCCAATGAATCCAAGAAAAGCGTGGCCCCTTCGGCCGTCTTGATCCCTTGCGACAGGTTGTGACGCAGGCGTTCCTCGGCAGGTGACAGCGGGCGCACGGACTCGCCGTTTGGGTTGGTGATGGCAGCCACACCCTCGGCAAGGGCGCCAAAGCCAGAAAGTTCCTCCATCCGCCGGATCGAGAAACCTTCGATTTCCACACAAACGGTCCCATCCGGACCCATCAGCGTGACATCGAAATTCGCGATCTCACCGTCAGAGCGGTTTTCACCGCGGCTGCGTACCCAACTGAAAATTTCCGATGGAAGTGCCCCAAAGACTTTGACTGACCGGTAAGAGACCGGCACCCAAAGATGGTGCCCCTCATAGCCTTCGATCAGCTTCATCGCCCAACCGGTCGCCAAATCCAGTAGACCCGGATGTAGAAGATAGCCTGATTTGGCATCCCCTTTTGCCGCATCAGGCAAGCGCAGACGCGCCAGCCCTTCGCCTTTGCCATAGGCGGTGGTTTGCAGGACCCGCCAGCGCGGCCCGAATTTCAGATGCGCCTCTTGTGGTGAACTGATCCAACCCAATTCACCCGCCTCGCGGGGCAGCGCGCAGCGGGCTGCAATCGCCGCGATATCCATGGGGGCGGGTGCTGCAAATGGTACCAAGGAGAGGCAGGCTTGGGCATTTTGTTCAAACGTCCCGTTCGTGCCGCTCTCGACCAGGAAATCATAGCCCACATCGCTGCGCGGCAGTGTCACGCGGACGTCACGGGCCTCGTTGTCGGAAACAGCCAGCGGGCGCAAGAAATACAAATCCTTGATTTCAAATGCAGACTTCTCACCCTGTGCGCGCAGAGCCTGCGTGGCCAGTTCGATAAAGCCCGTGCCCGGGACCAATGCATCGCCCGCTTTTGTGCGGTGTTCATCGAGAAACCAGCGTTCATCGGTGCGGTAGGTGGCCGTGAAAACCCGGCTGCCTGCGCTGTCAAAGCTGGCGTGATCAAGCATCGGCACTTGTGCGTCAGTGATCGGCGGCGGCGTGGCTGCACCCGTGCGCGCCTCCATCGCATCGGCGGCCATGCCGACATCGGCCCAGATTCCCCAGTTGATCGCCAGGACGCGGGTCTTGGCGCCACTGCGCGATTTGGCATAGGCGTTGAGGTATTCGTTCGCGGCCACGTAGTCGACCTGCCCGATGGGTGCGGTTGCGGTGGAGCTTGAAGAGAACAGCACAAGCCAGTCCAGTGTTCCGTCTGGAAAGACGTCATCCAATACTTGGGTGCCGTGAATTTTGGGCGCAAACACATCCTCGATGCTGGTGATATCCTTGGCCATGATCGGGCCGTCATCAATATGCCCCGCAGCATGGATCACACCGTTGACCTGACCGAGTGATGCCTCGACCTGCGCGCGTGCCTCGCGGATATCTTCGACATTCGAAACATCTGCCGCAATTGGCAGAACGGTGCCGCCAAGAGCTTCTAGCTTGCGGACTGCGTTGATCCGGCGCACCACAGATGTCGTCGGGGCGGAATTGGCCACCACGTCGTCCCAGGTGTCGCGCGCGGGCAGCCCCCCACGCGAGACCAGTGCAATCTTGGCATTGTTGCGCCGGATCAAAGCCTCGGCCAGCGTCAGTCCGATGCCGCCAAAGCCGCCGGTGATCAGATAAACACCACCGTCGCGCAAGAGCGGGCTTTCATCGGCAAGCGTTGTCAGGGCAGCGGGTTTATAGGTCAGCGCGTACCGCTTGCCATCGCGCACAAGTGCCGTGGTATTGCTTGGCTCGGCCAAGGCCTCTTCGAGGATGTTGACGATCAGGCGGTCCGCGTTTGCCACACCGCCCTTGCCCCTTGCGAATGTCGGATCAAGGTCAAGTGTAGCGACCGTCAGGTTCTTGAATTCGCGTGGGATCACCCGCGCAGGGCCTGCTAGCGTTGCTTTTTCGGGGTGAACAAGGGGCTCGTCCTTGCGTTGTTCCATGCCGGAACTGAGGACGCAGATGTGAATATCGGTCGCGAGATCCTCTCCGCCGATGGCTTGGGCGATAAAGAACAGGCTGTAGAACCCTTGTTCCTGCACCCTGTGGAAAAAGCTTGATCCAGGCCGGAAACTTTCATCGCGGGTGATCATCCAGCCGTGAATGATCCGGTCCGGCAAAAGATCGCGGGTATTGAGATCCGAGATCAGTGCATCATAGCTTTCGCGACCCCGTTCAGGCGCAATAACATAGTGCATTTCGTCAACACGGGCGAAGGTATCGCCGGGCGTGACAGTGACAACCCTATGCCCTGCCGCACGCAATCGCGCTACAGCACCGTCAACCAGCCCTGCATCATCCGCAAAAGCGAGCCATGTTTGCGGCTCCGCTTCAGAAAGATCGCCTGTGGCGTCCACATCGCAGTCGGCATAGCGCGGCAGCCAAGCAGGCCGATAGCCCCAGTTTTCAGTGTCTTCAGAGCGGACAAGCCATTGGTTCTCATCCTCTGTGACGGCCTTGCCCGGAGCAATGAAATAAGGCGAATGCTGGAAGGCATAGGTGGGTAGCGGCACACGGAGGCGGCGCGCATCACCCCAAATCTGATCCCAGTCAAAGCTGCCACCTGCCGCCCAGACGCGTCCCAGCATCGCCATGAAATACGCATCATCGGCGATGGTATCAGCGGGATGGCGCAGGCTTGAAATTACCTGATTGGCCGTGACCTTGCCATGTTGGCCTGCAAGTGAGGACAGCGCTTTGCCGGGGCCTACCTCGATAAAGATGCGCGCGTCCTTTTCGGCCAGCGTGGTCAGGCAGTCAGCGAAATGGACCGTGCCGCGCAAATGGCCGACCCAATAATCCGGGCTCATGGCCTCTGCGTCTGTGATGTAGGTGCCTGTCCGATTGGACATGAACGGGATCTGGGGAGGGTTCAGAGTGATTGACCGCAGATAGTCACCAAACCTCTCCAATATCGGGTCGAGCATCCGCGAGTGGGCCGCAATATCAATGGGGATGCGCTGGCAATCTATATCGCGTGCCTTCAGTCGTGCCTCTAGGTCATCCAACGCGGCTTGCGACCCTGTTGCGACACTGAGGTTGGGCGCATTTACGGCACCAAGATCAAGATCGTCACCCAAAAGCGGCGCAAGACGATCTGCAGAAAGGGCCACCGACAACATGCCGCCGGCAGGCACCGTGTCAAACAGAGTGCCGCGCAGATGCACCAGCCCGATGCAGTCTTCAAACGACATGACACCCGCGACACAAGCCGCAGTATTTTCACCCATCGAATGCCCGACCAGCGCTGATGGCTCTACCCCCCACGACATCCAAAGCTGGGTCAGCGCGTATTCGGTGATCATGATCAGCGGGAGCTGCACAGAGGGTTTCTTGAGCGTCGCATCGGCGCTCTTGAGCGCGTCAGTCTCTGGCAACCAGAGCGCGCGAATGTCGTAGTCTAGCTTTGGCTGGAGAATTTCTAATCCGCGATCCATCCATTCGGCAAAGACAGGCTCTGTTTCATAAAGATCGCGTGCCATGCCTGCGTACTGGGCACCACCTCCGGGAAACATAAAGACGAAATCCGGATCAGCGCCGACAACTGAATGGGTAAAGGCACGGCGGGGATCATTGTCTTGCAGTTGCTGGGCTGCGTCCTCGTGGGTTTCAGCCACGACCACGCGGCGGCGTTCAAAAGCGCGGCGGCCTTTTTGCAGGGTCCATGCGATATCTGCCAGATCCTGGTCAGGGTTTGCCCGCAGATGTGCCGCCAACCTTTGGGCGTTGGCATCCAGTGCGGCCTTGGTCCGGCCCGATATGGTCAAGATCTGGAAGGGCCAATCTGATTGTTCAGAGGCAGACACTTGTGGCGCTTCTTCCAGCACCACATGAGCGTTGGTTCCGCCCACACCGAGCGAATTCACGCCCGCGCGACGCGGACCCTTGTGGGAAGTCCAGTCGGTGAGCGTGTCGTTGACTTTGAAAGGCGAGGTTTCGAAATCGATGGCGGGATTTGGTTTTTCATATCCCAGAGAGGCCGGGATTTGCTTGTGATGCAGTGACAAGGCCGTCTTGATAAGACCAGCCACACCGGCGGCTGTGTCCAAATGGCCGATATTCGTTTTCACAGAGCCGAGTTTGCAAAAGCCGATATCATCGGTGGTCTCGTTGAATGCCTCGGTCAGGGCGGCGACTTCGATGGGGTCGCCAAGATAGGTGCCCGTTCCGTGGCATTCGATATAGTCGATTGTATCCGCGGGCGTGCCTGCCATGCTTTGCGCTTCCGCAATCGCTGAAGCTTGTCCATCCACTGACGGTGCCAGATAGCCGGCCTTGGCACCACCGTCGTTGTTGACCGCCGTTCCCTTGATGACAGCCCAGATATGATCACCATCGGCAATTGCATCGGCCAGACGCCGCAGGACGACGACACCTGCACCGGACCCGAACACGGTTCCTTGGGCGCGGTGGTCAAAAGCGTGGCAATGGCCATCGGGCGACAGGACTTCGCCTTCCTTGTACAGATAGCCGCGGTTCTGGGGCAATTCGATGGTTACGCCGCCTGCCAGCGCGGTATCGCATTCACCTGTCATCAGCGCCTGCACAGCGTAATGGGTCGCGACAAGCGAGGTTGAACAGGCCGTTTGGACGTTCACCGAAGGACCCTTGAGATCCAGAATATGGCTGACCCGTGTGGTCAGGAAATCCTTGTCGTTGCCTGTGTGCCGCAGCAGGAACATGCCCACATTCTCGACAAGATCAGGGTTGGAACAGATGTTGAAATAGAAATAGCTGCCCATCCCGCAACCGCCGAAGACCCCGATCGGACCTTTGGTGTGCTCTGGCATATGGCCTGCATTCTCGAGCGCTTCCCATGACACTTCGAGAAAACGGCGATGCTGAGGGTCCATGATTGCGGCCTCTTTGGGAGAGAGGCCAAAAAACTCTGCATCAAATTGTTCGAAACCGGAGAGCGGTGCTGCGGCGGGTACGTATTCGGGTCGGTTCAGGCGGTGGGCCGCTTCTCCGGCGGCCAGCAATTCTTCACGACTGTAGTGACGGATCGATTCGATTCCCGCCTTCAGATTTTGCCAATAGTCTTGGATCGAATCTGCGCCTGGAAGATGCGCAGCCATGCCGACAATGGCAATATCGCTATCCGCAACGGGATGTTCTGGATCGAAAGGCATAAATGTACCGGTACGCAAGGAATTACAAAATCAGGCAATATCATTCGTTCCGGGCAACAATATGTCAATGTCCGGAAAGTCTGTCGTTTAAGGACGATAATTGAAACTACGCTGCAATCCAACAAAGACAGTCGACCGGGACCGGTCATCGGTTCCGTCCAGCTGAACCACGGAATAGGCATAGCCCGAGGTCAATCCCCAGTCGCGGGTCAGCTCGTATTCATAGCTGACATCGAAGCGGTAAGTGCGCTGGTCTGCAGCACCGGTGGCCAAGACATTTTCGTCAACCAGATCAAAACTGGCAGATATCCCCGAAATCGGAGAGAGCGCGCGCAGGTACGACATACCCAGCCGCGAGTTCACGACTTCCTCATCGTCACCGTTGATCGTTCCCTCTTGACTGAGTGTGATCCTGGCGGTGCCGTTGCGGTCCATGTCATAGTCCAAGGTCAGGCTTGCCAGCAACTGAGGATCAAACCCATCGGTTTCGCTGACGCCCAAAGAATATCCCAGACTTCCGCGCTGAAGATCCATGTCCTGACCGGCGATGAACTGACGACGTGTGCCTGTCAGCGCATCTTCTTGCGTATAGGTGGCAAAGACTTCGCCATTCGGGCGCTCGCGGGTTGCAGACAGCGCGTAGTTCCAGCCTTCTGTATCAAGAATGGTCGCTCCGCTACTCTCTTCTGTGCGAAACGAGACTTCACCCGCGAGAATCGTGATCGGATCGATGCGATAGCTTACACCTGTCCCGATTTCGGTCGTGATACGGTCAGTCGCACCAAAGCCACTCTCGTCGACGTCACTCCAGACGCCAAAGACATCCAATGTCAATGTACGCGTCAGTTGAAAGCTTAGTCGCCCGTCCGCCGCTTGCGTTTCGGTATCATTCAATTCCGGGTCGAGCGTATCGAAGAAGTCGCTCGTCTCGTAGGTGTGATTGAAGGTTCCTGTAATCCGCGCTTCGCGTCCTACAACCAGCCCGCTGTTGACAGTGAGAACCTCGCGCTGACCGACACCGGTGATGACATCATCATCTTCAAATGTGTCGTCGAAGACCAGATCGTCAACATCATCCCGCCGAAAGAGAGCACCAAAGCTGAGTTCCGCATTGCGGCTGTTACGGGAGTATCCCAAGGTTGACCGAATGCTATCAGCAGTTACATCGCGGTCCCCTTCAAAAGGTACCGCAATGCCCGAGGAAAAACCGAAATCCAGACGCTGGGAGCGGGTGACGCTGCGCAGTCCAAAATCCAAAGCGGTCAATGCACGGGCTCCGGAACTGTCTATTCCTGTGAATCCGCGCTCTTCGATGCTTTCAATACTTTGGGTGATGTCAAACTGGGCATTCAAGCCGCCCTCATCCTGGGCCGCTACCTGTGCCGTGGATCCAACAAGGAAAACCACGGCAAAAGGAACAGGCCCAAGAGCCGCACGCATTGTGCTATTCATCTGCTTCGCTGCCACGTCGCCCCCAGTTCTGGCCGTGCCAGCTTATTCGAATAGACCGCGTTCTGGGACCAAGATCACATCGCCTTCTCGCAAGACGATGGACTGGCTTAGCCCGGCGCCCTCAGAGAGCGCTTTGTAGTTGATCGTGCTGAGCGTTTGCTCACCGGTATGATGGTTCGTCCGGCGCAGTTGCACGCGCTTGGTTGCGGCAAAGCTTGTCAGACCACCTGCTTGGGAAAGCCCCTGAAGAAATGTCGTGCCAGGTACGACTTCGCGCAGGCCGGGTGTGTTGACCTCACCCATAAAATACACGTTGATTGTGTCAGGCTCTTCTTCCTCTGGGTTGAGCGCTGCGACAGAGACGAAAACCGTGGGTTCAGCCGCAAAGTTTTCTTGAATGCTGGCGATGATCGTTCTGCGAATCTGATCGATCGTCCGCCCTGATGCAGGCAAAGATCCAGCGAAAGGAAAGGCAAAGCGACCATCCGGAGTTACGAGGACGACACGGTCCAAGCTCGAGTCCTCGAGCACCTCAATTTGAAGGGAGTCACCCGGTTGAACCCGGTACTCGCTTTGCGCGTGGGACATGGTGGCCGCTAACAGCAAGCCCCACAGGAGGATCAGAATATTTTTCATGGCAAACCCCAACTTGTTTAACTAAATCTTCACGACATCCGTCGATCGACACGGTCACTCTTACGAGTCCTTATAAAGCTATCTCGCAAATACGAAAGAATGAGCCTTTAAATCACTTCACTTTTTCTGCTTCCAGTCCATTAATACTTTGTCCTTCGCCTTCTTGCAAAGCCTCAATGAGATTGATCTGCTCAGCTATTTTGACGACAAGGTCCTGATTGCCCCAGGATTGAGCGATATCGCGGGCCACACGCAGTTTGCCAAGCGCTTCGGACGGGCGATCAAGTGCCGCATAAACCTCACCCAAATGGAACTGCACAACGGGGTCGTTTGGCAGACCGGCGGCCGCCGGCTCTAGATAGGCGAGCGCCTCTTGCAAGTTGCCGCGCCGAAATTGAATGTAGCCATAGGTATCCTGAAATGCCGGTATGTCTGTTCCATTCAAGCGTCGGGCAATGGTTTCAGCGCGCGCGAGGCTTTCTGTGTCATCGCTAAAAGAAATCAATAGACTTGCCAGATTATTGGCAATGATCACGCTGCCTGAATCACGCGCATAAAGCGTTCCATAGACAGCAATCGCGCCCGCGATATCACCTTGTTGCTCGAGATAGGAGGCCTTGGCCCACAAAAGCTCTGGTGCATCCGGGATGGCAGAAAGCCCTTCTTCAACAGCGGCGGCGCTTGCGCCAAAGGCACCTTGAGCCGCTTTGATCCGTGCCAGCTGCAAGTAAGGTTCGATCGCCTCAGGGTGGGATGTAATCAGCCCCCTGTATTCGTTTTCTGCAGCCTCAAAATCACCCGCGCTGGCATAACTAAGCGCGAGGGCGCTCCGCAGGCTCAGATCATTCGGGTTTGTTTCCAAGGCGTTCCTGGCTGTGTCCATCGCTTCAGCCAAGCGGCCTGTTCGGAGCTGGGCCTGGATGATCGTCAAGGTCGATGCTGTTGCGTCACCGTCTTGTGCAGATTGCTGTTCGAGATATTGCAAAGCCTCATCGACACCCAGTCTGCGTCCAACCAGCTCGGCGTTTAGTGTTCGGGCAGCGATTTGCGCCTGGTCTGTCTCGATTTTTGCCAGTGTTCTGGCCACGTGATCACTGCGCGGCAGATCGTCAAGCCGGAGATAAATCTGCCCCAGTGTTTTGAGTATTTCCACATGCCCAGGCGCAAGCCTGAGTGACGAAATCAACGCGCTTTCGGCTTGCAAGAGTTGGTCTTGGTCCATGAGTGCAAGGCCAAGCAGCAAAGCATAACGCGGTGCGTTGTTCGACGCTTCTGTTGCGCGCGCCAAGAACTCCCGACGCAAATCCTGATTTCCTGCGCGCTGGTAGGCGTTGGCCATAAGTACCATCGCGTCAACATCATCAGGCTGGCTGTCCAGCACCAGACGGAGGTTGTTGATTGCAGCGGTTGTATCGTCGTCTTCGATCAGCCACGCCGCTTGCACCTTGAGCGCACTGACAAGTCCCGGTTCTTCGGCCAGTACGCTTTGAATTATCTCTCGCCCACCAGCGTCAAAGCCGTTGGCCAAGTGCATTTTTGCCAAGGTGACGTTTGTTTCGCGCACCTCGGCCTCGGTCATCGTTCTGGGCTCTGCCGCAAGGATGGCAGTGATTGCAGTGATGGCTTCATCCCGTTGACCCATCTCAAAGATCAATGTCGCGCGAAGTGTCTGCAGGATCTGGTTTTGAGCCTGCTCTCCTGCAAGAGCTGCATCAATACGGGCCAAAGCGAAGTCATCACCTTTGGTTTCACGCAGGAAGGTGATCAGACCAAAGAACGCTCCGTTTTGCTCTTCGGGTGCAACGCTGGCAAGATTCTGTTCCAAGAACGCCTCTGCATCCGGCAAACGCTCTCGCAGGACGAGAAAGCGCAGATATGTTTCTTTGGCTGTCTGGTTTTCGGGAAAATTCGCCAACATCGCGCTCAGTGTCGCTTCCAACTCAGCAGGATCATTCAGACGGTCCAAGAGACCCAGTTTTGTCAGATAAAGATCAAGATCGCGCGGAGTGCGTGCAAGGCTTGCGTCGAGGACCGCTAGCGCCGCATCATACCTCCCCGATTTGACGTAACCATCAATCCGGATCCGCTGCAGGATAACGCTCTCCGGCAAGATCAGCGCAAGATCCTCTGCCCGGGTGATCAGGGCATTTATCGCCGGATCATCGCCCTCATGCGACGCCTGCCGAAACGCTACACCAATCGCGATCGCGCCTGCCCTTGGCAGGTCACTTCCGACTTCCGCCAACTTGTCACTGTGGCGTTCGAATTCCTCCCAGTTTTCCCATTCAAAAGCCAGCTCACTCAGGGCGATACGGCCTTCCACATCTTCCGGCGCTTGTTCTACAACGCGCAAATAGGCCCCATAGGCAGCGGGTATTTCATCCAGCGCCAGATGTGCGCGAGCCATCTGTCGAAAGGCTTCGAGGTTGTCTTCATCATACTTCAGAGTGTTGCGGAATTCGACCATCGCGCGGGGCAGATCGCCATTTTCCACCAGCTTCAGCCCGCTTTCGAAATGCTCCGCTGCACGTTCTTCAGAAGACTTGTAACAGCCAGTCACCATCAAGCAGAGTGCTGCAACGACGACGATCTTGGGCAAAAAGAAGTTCATTGAATGATTTTTTCCGTCAACTTTCCTGGAACCGGTTCTCACTTTGATTGCTCGGCCAGATTGGTGAGGTAAAGCCCGTATCCGTTCTTGGCATATTTATCCGCTTCCTTGATCAGGGCTTCGGACGAAACCCAGCCAAGGAGAAACGCGATCTCTTCGGGGCTGCCGATCTGTTGGCCCTGGCGTTCCTCGATTGTGCGCACAAAGTTCCCTGCATCGAGAAGGCTCGCATGGGTGCCAGTATCAAGCCAAGCATAGCCGCGCCCCATACGCTGTACCCGCAAATTTCCTTCTGCAAGATAGATATCAAGCAAAGACGTGATCTCCAATTCACCGCGGGCCGAGGGTGTCACGGCATGCGCTTTCTGGGGCGCTGTGCCGTCGACAAAATAAAGGCCTGTGACCGCTTGGTTTGACGGCGGTACCTCAGGCTTTTCGATGATGCCACGGACGGTGCCAGCGCTGTCAAAATCCACAACGCCGTATCGCTGCGGGTCGGCGACCTGATAGCCAAAGACGCTGGCACCGACTGTTTGGCCATCGGCCTCTGCCAGCAGTTCGGGCAGGCCATGCCCGAAAAAGATGTTATCGCCCAAAATCAGTGCAGAGGGTGCGCCATCCAAAAAGCCTTCGGCGAGAATGAAGGCCTGTGCCAACCCGTCAGGTGATGGTTGCACGATATAGGTGAAGGTCACCCCGAATTGTGATCCATCCCCCAAGAGCCGCTGAAACTGCTCTTGATCCTGCGGGGTGGTAATGATCGCGATCTCGCGAATGCCGGCCAGCATCAGCACCGACAAAGGGTAGTATATCATTGGCTTGTCGTAGATCGGCAAAAGCTGTTTGGACACGCCAAGGGTGATCGGATAGAGCCGTGTGCCTGACCCACCGGCCAGAATAATCCCTTTGCGCTGCGTCATTTTCTTTCCTTCGTTTTAGCCGGCATCGAGATCAGCGAGGACCCGATCAAGTTCAAGGCGCCAGTCGCTTTGGTCAAGACCGAAGGTCTCGCGTGTTGTCGTGCAATCCAGCCGTGAGTTCTTGGGGCGTTCCGCCGGCGTTGGATAGGCAGTGGTCGGGATATCGGACACTGTACAGAGCATCCCTGCCTTCGCAAAGATTGTGCGCGCGAAATCGGCCCAGCTGACATCGGGTGTGCCTGAAAAGTGATATGTTCCTGACCGATCAGGGTCTTGGGAAAGCGTCTGTGCGATCTGCAAAGTGGCGCCTGCAATCGCCCGCGCCGAGGTCGGTCCGCCGATTTGGTCTGCGACGACAGACAGCGTATCCTTCACCATCCCAAGCCGCAGCATGGTTTTCACAAAATTCTGTCCATGCGCCGAAAACACCCAAGAGGTGCGCAAGATTGCATGCGTCCCGCCTGCACCCCGCACGCCTTGTTCACCCGCCAGCTTTGTGGTGCCATAGATCCCTAAAGGCCCTGTCGCATCATCGGGTTTCCAGGGCCGTGTGCCGCTCCCGTCAAAGACATAATCGGTCGAGATTTGGACAAAGGGCACGCCCTTGTCTGCACAAGCGCGTGCCATCGCAGAGGGAGCCAAGGCATTCACAATATGCGCAAGGTCGCCCTCGTCTTGTGCTTTATCGACGGCTGTATAGGCCGCAGCATTGATGACGCTGGTCGCGTCAGAGTCCGCAATAACGGCGGCGCAGACCTCTGGTTTGGTCAGGTCTGCGATTGCCCGACCGAGACAAAGGACCTCTGGATAAAGGGACAATTCACGGGCCACTTGCCCCGTTTGACCAAAGACGAGAACTGTCACGCGTTCACTCCAAGCCGTTGTCCGACCCCCTTGCGCGATTGCAACGCCCGCCACCAAGCTTCATTGTCCAGATACCACTGCACGGTTTTCTCTAGTCCCTGTGACAGGGTCACAGAAGGGTGCCAGCCGAGCTCTTTGACCATCCGCGAAGGGTCAATCGCATAGCGCAAATCATGCCCGGGGCGGTCCGCTACAAAGCTGATTTGCGCGGCATAAGGCGTATCCTTGGGACGTTTTTCATCAAGGATAGCGCAAATCATTTTGACCAGATCAATGTTGCGCGCCTCGTTTTCGCCGCCGATGTTATAGCTTCGCCCGACAGCCCCTTTTTGCAGAACCGTCAACAGCGCATCGGCGTGGTCTTCGACAAAGAGCCAATCGCGGACGTTTTCGCCTTTGCCATAAACCGGAATTTTCTCTCCGGCGAGGGCGCGCAGGATCACAACGGGCACCAGTTTTTCGGGGAAGTGATAGGGGCCGTAGTTGTTGGAGCAATTGGTTAACAGAACCGGCAGCCCGTAAGTTTCGCCCCAAGCACGCACCAAATGGTCCGAGGCAGCTTTGGAGGCTGAATAGGGGCTACGCGGATCATAGGGCGTGTCTTCGGTGAATTTACCCGTACTGCCAAGCGAGCCGAACACCTCATCGGTCGAGATATGGTGAAAGCGGAACCCATCCGGCTTGCCTTGGGTCTGCCAATAGCTGCGCGCGGCCTCCAGCAAGCAGAATGTGCCTGTGATATTCGTTTCAATAAATGTGCCTGGCCCGTCAATGGACCGGTCAACATGGCTTTCTGCGGCCAGATGCATCACGGCGTCCGGTTTGTGCTGCGCAAAGATCCGGTCAAGGGCGGCCCGGTCACAAATGTTGGCGTGTTCGAACGTGTAAGCCGGGTTCTCGGCAACTTCGGCTACGTTATCAAGACAGGCCGCATAGGTCAGCGCATCAAGATTAACAACGCTATGGCCTTGTGCAATCGCGCGCCGCACCACGGCCGAGCCGATAAAGCCTGCACCACCTGTGACCAGCAGCTTCATTGGGCTGCACCATAAGTGAAGGGGCTATCGAAACCTTCTAGTGTCGGTGCAGCAGCGTCTTTGTCAGAAAGCGCCGGTTTGGTGTCGCCCAACCCCCAATCAATCCCGATCATCGGGCAATCATAGCGGATCGCGCCATCGCATTCCGGGGCATAATAGTCAGAGCATTTGTAGATGATTTCGGACTGCGGTGCGCGCGTGACAAACCCATGCAGAAAGCCCGCAGGCACAAGCATTTGTCGGCCGTTCTCGTAGCTGAGTTCGACGCCAACCCATGCGCCATAAGTCGGGGACCCTTTTCGGATATCAACCGCGACATCGAAAATGACTCCACGGCCACAACGCACCAATTTTGCTTGGGCATGTGGAGGGCTTTGATAGTGCAAACCGCGCAATGTTCCGGCCTCGTCCGACATCGAGTGATTGTCCTGGACCCAGTCCTGATCCAGCCCGTGTTCCGCCATTTGGCGCTTGCTCCAGCTTTCGCTAAAGAAACCGCGGCTGTCTGCAAAACGTCGTGGCGTGATGATGACCACGCCTTCTAGTTTTGTGCTTTCAATTTGCACGAACGACCTCCTACACCTGCACTATACCGAGGACCGTGGTAGCAAGGCTCTTTGCTGTAGTCACGCCGATTGTCAGAATTCAGCCTGATGTGTGCAGACTGTTGCCTTGTCTTCGAAAGAGGGCAGATTAGGGGGTCATTACATGAGTTTCCGTTGACCATTCGGCTGCCAAAAATCTCTTACTGCCTGAATCACATGCGCCTGTTGCGCGTCTGTCATGTTATAGAAAAGCGGGAGCCTCAGAATTCGCCCGCTCTCGATTGTTGTAAACAGGTCTGTTCCGTGAAAGCGGCCAAACCGCTGGCCGGCTTGCGAAGCATGCAAAGGCAAATAATGAAATGGGGCCGTTATTCCGCAGGTCTTGAGCCATGCTGACATCGCATTGCGTTCAGCGTGGTCCCGCAACTTGATATAAAACATATGCGCATTGTGCGCAGTTCCTTCGGGATTGGCTTGCACTTCAATCCGGCCCGCAGAGATCAGATCCGCAAGCTCTTTGCCATAGCGGTCATGGATTGTCTTGCGCCGCATCTGAATGTCATCGCGCGCCATTATATGCGCCCAAAGGAATGCCGCGCTGATCTCGTTCAACAGAAAAGAGCTACCCAAATCGACCCAAGTGTATTTCTCGACCTGACCGCGCAGGAATTTGCTGCGATTGGTCCCTTTCTCGCGGATAACCTCCGCCCGTTCCGCAAGTCCTGGATCGTTGATGATCGTCAAACCGCCTTCGCCGCCCGAACTGAGGTTCTTGGTTTCATGGAACGAAAAGGCGCTGACCACCCCCATCGACCCAAGCGGTTTGCCGCGCCAACTGGCCATGACCGCTTGCGCCGCATCCTCGACCACAGCGATCCCATGGTGCTGTGCGAGCGCCATGATCGCATCCATATCGCAGGCCACTCCGGCATAGTGCACCAGAACGATCGCACGGGTGCGTTCGGAGATGGCAGCCTCAATCTTGGTTTCATCAATGTTCATCGTGTCGGGACGGATATCAACAAAGACGATCTTTGCGCCGCGCAGAACGAAAGCGTTCGCCGTCGACACAAAGGTGTAGGACGGCATGATGACCTCATCGCCAGCGCTGATATTCAAAAGCAACGCTGCCATTTCCAGGGAATCTGTACCTGACGGTGTCAGCAGGGCACGGGCACATCCCAATTCCTGCTCGAACCAGTCACAGCACTTGCGCAGATGCTTTCCTTGAGCAAAGGACGCGGCATCGCTGAGGACTTGAGAGAGAACCACGGTTTCTTTCCCGGTGATTGCGATGGTGTTGAAAGGGACGGTTTCGGAAGACATGGAAACAGGCTTGGGCGTCTTCATCATATTGTCCGGTCGCATGCGGATGGTTCCTGAACCAGATCCAATGTTGCCTTAAGGTGATCCAATTCAAGGTGGAACCCTTCAATCGTGCCTTTTGCCACGACAAATCCCCATCTCAAATTCAATGCTGCGCAGAGATGGCGGAAGATCACGTTGAACCGGTCTGCGGGCTGGATGCAAATCATCGTCCCCCCTTCAGCCATGTTGAACAGCCCGTGCACGAGGTGACTGCCTTCAACCCCGATAATCAACGGAACACCGTTCAGTGCGGCGCAGATTTCGTCGACGGTTTGGTGCTCCGGATCGACAATCACAAAGCCCTGAGCAGCGCACCAAGCCTCAATCTCGGCGGCGTTGTCCAGTTCTCGTGTTTGGCCTTTGACGCCGCGGCGAATGAAAGCGCCTGGGTAGGGTGAGGCGGCAGGTTGCGCAGCCTTTGTTCGCGCAGCCATGTCTTGCAGACGCCGCCGCTTGTCAGGCCCTAAGGAAAAATCACGAAACATCCATAACTGGCGGACAGATATGTGCTCTTTCTCTGCGTAGGCAAACCCGAATCGCGACAAGTAATCAATGCAATGCGCCGTGCGGGGCAGGCCCATTCCGGAAAAGAACGGTTCACCAAAATCTCGGGCCAATGGATACATCGCAGCGTCATCAAACAGAAAATGAGCAAAATAATCATTGCCTTGCCAGGTCGAACACAGCGCAGCAGTGTCCAGTTCTTCATTGATACGAAACGGTCTGGAGTTTGCGTGTTGAAGCGAAAGATCCTTGATACTTGTCGCCGTACTCACACGGTTATTGCCAATCACTGCGTTCCTGATCAGATAAGCGCGTGTGTCGATGTTTTCCAAGGTTGGTGCGACGACCTTGCCAAGTTCGTCGGCAATGCTGTCAGAAATGTTGTGCGTGCCAGTGACAAGGTCGAACTGGCCTTGCAAGTAGAGTGCCTTGGGAAGCGGCATGACTTCGCTTTGCCCAACACAAATGTCTTTTTCGGCATCGTCCTCGAGTGTCCGATAATGCAGAAATTTTTGGCGTGCCCAACTTCTGACGGGCAAAAACGACATGCTCAAAGCAACTTACCCAAATCCACTTAAAGCACCTTCATACCTTATTTTGTTGGAATTTGCGATAGTGATTCTTGTAGGGTTTCGGCTGCCGTTCCCGTGTGGATCAGACACCCAATCAAACGTTCGCCCATGTCTGACCGCGACGAAGGATCAAGCTGATGGCGGCGCGGGCGATCTTCCTGATGGAACCGGATGACGCAAACCTTCACTTCGACCCCATCGGGTGAAGCGTGTGATTTGAAGCTATCGGCTATTTCCTTGTCACTTCGATGGTCCGTAGGATCTCGTCGGGATCAATCCTGTAATTGTTGTGTTGGCCGGTCCCTACGACAAAACCATAGCGCAACCCCAGTCCATCGGCATAGTCTTTCATCATGTTGTTCAGGCGCCAAGGTGGAAACATCATAATGATCGTGGTGCCCCGGGCCATGGCAAGCATGCCGTGGGTCATTCCACTTCCTTCGACACCTACCAGAACCTCTGCGTCGCGCGTACTCGCCACGATTTCATCGACACTCAGCTCACTTGGATCAATGATATCGAAACCCCGCGCCGCAAAGTGATTTTCGAGTTCTGCTTCGTTCTCGGGCGCACGATGGGCGCCCCATCCGCGCCGGCGCATAAAGACACCATGTCCGGACCGAATTCCTGGAAGCATGCGTACCTTGGCGCTCATTGTCTGAAGCCGAGAGGCTTTGTCGCTGTTCATGCCGCGGTCGTCAAAAACCCAAGCATGACGAATGCGCACATCTTTGACTGCTGTGTAGCTAAGGCCGAAAAGATCCCAGTAGCGGGCCACATGTCCGGTCATGCCTTTGGAAACCGCGGTATCGATGTAGGTTTCGCCGAAGTTGGGGGCCGACAGAGAAGTTGCGCCGCCGTCGAAAACCATATGACCAAAGTAGATCGTCGCAAAATAGGAAAGAGGAAGTACTGCGGTATCCAATTCGTCCGTAACGACGCAGAAGGGTTTGCGTTTTTGCGTGCCGCCCTGCTTTTCTTGGGCCCTGTTGGTGTAGAGCCGCCCAGCCGAAAAAACGCCGTGATCAATCCGGTAGGCAAGTGTCGGACCTTGTACCTTGACCCCGCTTGCCATCCGCTGCTTTTCAAGTTCCCAAGAGCTATTGCTCGCGACATTTGTTACCCGATCAAGTTGCCCGTCGAGATGGAACGCTTGTTCTATGAAGATTTCTTGCTCGGGGTGAACGATCACCGTCTGTGTGGCTGCTTCGGCAATCGTCCGGGACAAGCCGAGGTATTTATGAAGCAACTGGATGAGGGGCTTGCCACTTATGCCACGGCTGAAATGCAAACTGGTCCTCCGACAACCCAAGGACGCATGGAGCAGGCCAAGCAAAGTCGTCCTACTCAACAGCTAGTGCAAGAATTGCTGTCGGTCTACCGGTAAGCTGTCCAAAAATTGTGTAGGCTTCGTTGGGCCCAACGGTGGCACTGACCTTTATCCCCGAGGTGGTGCGGATTGAGCTAAACACAGCAAACGTCGTCCACCGTGATGATATCCGGCAAACCTGCGCCATGATTCCGCCGGACCAAGGTGACAGACTTCTTGTTCTTTTCCGATAGCTGGTGCCGCTGAAGGGACTCGAACCCCCGACCCCATCATTACGAATGACGTGCTCTACCATCTGAGCTACAGCGGCATATAGAGCTCTGCAATAGCACCCACAATCACCGCCGAAAAGCCTTAGTTTTCCGCCGTTGGCTTGTTCGAAATTGATGGAAACCGGACCGTCGTTGGCAGCATCCCTTTCCAGAGGATCAGGCCATCCTTGCGAAATGCTGTGCATTCGTCCGATCGCCGGGCCCGCGCATCCACGCAGCGTCAAAGAGTCTCTTTAACCGCATCAAGGCCGCCCCTATATTCGGTAAGGATGAAGACGTATCAGTGAGTTTGGTGATCATCATGTTGAAGCGACTAAGCCTTTTCCTTGTTGCGCCGTTGGTTTTTCTTTTGGGTGGCATGGCGATATTCTCTCGGGTGGCCACACCTGAACCGCTCGCTGTCGAGGCCTTTGATGCGCTTTATGCCGATCCGGCAGAGGTGCCATCAGGCCCTCTGAACGTGCTGCACCTCGGGCATAGTTTAGTCGGGCATGATATGCCCCAGATGTTGGCCCAGTTGGCCCAAAGCGGACACAGTTACAACAGCCAGCTGGGCTGGGGTACACCACTCAAGGATCATTGGGACGAGAACGCGCCGCGCAACGGCTTTGCGGATTCGAATACGCACCCGCAGTACCGTGACGGACTGAATGCGCTTTCTTCGGGCGAGTATGATGCTGTGATATTGACCGAAGCCGTCGAGATCAGGGATTCTATCAAGTATCAGGACAGCGCCGAGATGCTTCATAATCTTGCTGACAAAGCGCGCAGCCATAACCCGAATGTCGCCGTATATTTTTATGAAACTTGGCATCATCTGAATGATCCCGAAGGATGGCTCGAGCGGTTGGACCGCGATCTGGGACTGTATTGGGAAGGCGAGATCCTGCGTCGTGCCTTGAATTATGAGGCCACCCCGCAGCCGATCTATATGATCCCGGGCGGGCAAGTGATGGCCCGCTTTGCCAGGGCCGTAGAGGCGCGCGGTGGCGTGGGGCCGATCAACAACAGGCAGGATCTGTTTCTCGATCAAATCCACTTCAACGACTATGGTGCATATCTGATCGCGCTCACCCACTATGCGGTTCTTTACAAGACATCGCCTGTCGGATTGCCACATGCGCTGCTCAAGGCGGATGGGACGCCGGCTGCCGATCCGGGACCAGAGGCTGCACGACTGATGCAGGAAACCGTTTGGGAGGTCGTCACGGGCTACCCCAAGACAGGCGTGCCGCAAAACTGATCTTTCAGAGAAAGGGCAGTCTAGCCATCGTATCCAAAAGGATTGTTGGACTGCCAATTCCATGTAGAGCGGCACATGTCGGCCACATCCCGTTCTGCGCGCCACCCAAGCAAGTCATAGGCCTTTGAAACCGATGCAAAGCTGCGGGCGACATCGCCTTCGCGCTTTGCCACGGTCTGATGAGCGATCTTCTTGCCCGAGGCCTCTTCGAATGCGGCCAGTAGTTCAAGTACTGTCGTGCCATGGCCGGTGCCGATGTTGATGGCTTCACAGCCTTTGTGATCCTGGGCATAGCGCACGGCAGCAAGATGCGCGTCAGCAAGATCTTCGACATGAATATAGTCCCGTTCGCCGGTGCCATCGCGGGTGTCATAGTCGTCACCAAAGACATTCAGATGGTCCAAGCGCCCGACTGCAACCTGCGCAATATAAGGGACAAGATTGTTGGGTATCGCGCGCGGGTCTTCCCCGATGAGACCGGATGGATCGGCGCCGACCGGATTGAAATACCGCAAAAGCACAGCGCTCGCCGCGGGCCATGACTTGGCCCAGTCACGGATGATTTCTTCGACAAAGAGTTTCGTGCGCCCATAAGGGTTGGTGGGTTGCAGCGGGTGCGCCTCGTCATAGGGCAGGTATTCCGCCTCTCCGTAAACCGTGGCAGAGGATGAAAAGACGATCTGCCGACAGTCATGGGCCTGCATGCATTCCAGCAACGTGATGCTGCCGGACACATTCTTCTTATAGTAATGGAGCGGTTCTTGGTTGGATTCCCCCACCGCTTTGAGGCCGGCAAAATGGATCACGGCATCAGGGCGAAAGTCTGCAAAAACATCATTCAGAAAAGCAGCGTCGCAGACATCGCCTTCGCGGATATCAAAGCCGCGTTGCGCCAAAATCTTGACGCGTGCGAGGGCTTGCGGAGAGCTGTTGGCATAATTGTCCAGAACGAGCACCTCATATCCCTGCCCCAAAAGTTTGAGCACGGTATGGCTGCCGATATAGCCTGCGCCACCGGTTACTAAGACACGCATATCATTTCCGTTCCTGTCATCTTCAAGTGAACCGTCGCTGCTTGGCGGTGTGATGATTTGCGCGTACCCTTAGCAAAGCGTCGTCCGCAGCAAGTTTTTCAACCGACCGCACAAATCCTAAATCCCATCGTCAAACCCGTCCGTACTTATCTTCGAGCCGGACAATGTCGTCCTCGCCAAGGTAGCTGCCCGATTGTACCTCGATCAGTTCCAGCGGGATCTTTCCCGGATTTTCAAGCGCATGTATCTCGCCCAGAGGAATGTAAGTCGATTGGTTCTCTGACAGCAAGATTGTCTCTTCGCCACGTGTTACCTTGGCGCAGCCACGCACGACGATCCAATGTTCGGCCCGATGGTGGTGCTTTTGCACCGACAATTTTGCGCCGGGTTTCACCGTGATCCGCTTGACCTGATAGCGGTCACCCATGTCGATGCTATCGTACTGCCCCCATGGCCGATAAACGACGCGGTGATGGTTCAGCTCGGGGCGGTCCTTTGCCGTCATGTCCTTGATCAGTTCTTTGATTTCGTCGACCCGATCCTTGGGCGCGACAAAGACGACGTCTTTGGTTTCAACAACGATCATATCTTGCAACCCGACGGCCGCGACCAAACGGCTGCCTGCGTTAATGTAATTGCCCGAGCCGTTCAGGCTTAGCACATCGCCTATTTCGCAGTTGCCATCGGCATTCTTGTCAGAGGCGTCCCACAGGGCTGACCAGGACCCGATATCGCTCCAGCCTGCGTCGATAGGGACAACGACCGCGTGGCTGGTTTGTTCCATTACCGCATAGTCAATCGACACATCGGGGCAGGCCAGAAATGCAGCCTCGTCAAAACGAAGGAAGTGCAGGTCACCTTGTTTTCCCTCAAATGCCGCGCGGCATGCGGCCATGACATCAGGACGGAATGTCTCTAGTTCCGCTAGGTAGCAACTGGCGCGAAACATGAAGATTCCGCTGTTCCAATAGTACGCGCCAGAGGCAAGATAGGCCTCGGCCGTGGCGGCATCCGGTTTTTCGACAAAGGTATCTACCGCGAACCCATCGTGACCGGCCAAGGGGGCGCCAGCGTGGATGTAGCCATAACCCGTTTCAGGGCGGGTCGGTATGATGCCAAACGTGACAAGATGGTTGGACTGCGCCAAAGGCAAAGCAGTTTCTACGGTCGCATTAAAGGCGGACGGGTCGCTGATCATGTGATCTGCTGGCATGACCAGCAAAACGGGGTCCTCATCGTTGCTTAAGGCCTCGAGCGCGGCGAGCGCGATTGCAGGTGCAGTGTTGCGCCCTGCCGGTTCGAGCAAAATGCGTGCGTTGTCCAAGCTGATTTGACGCATTTGCTCTGCTGCCAAGAACCGAGTTTCTTCGTTGCAGATCACAAAGGGCGCTTCGCTGGATAGCGCCGAGATCCGTTCAGCCGTCGCTTGCAGCATCGTCGTTTTGCCGTTGAGCGTCAGATATTGCTTGGCGTAATGCTTGCGCGACATCGGCCATAGCCGCGTGCCGGAACCACCAGCAAGGATCACAGGTCGGAGAGCGGACATAGCTTCAAAATATTTTTTGGACACGCGTGTTTGGCTCCTGAATTACTCTTACAGCCGTGTAGCACTTCATCGGAGGGTTTTCACAGTAGGTATCCAATGATCATCACACGCATCGCCCGCTTCGGGAAGGTAGGGAATAACTGACTCCGATTCATGCCCTAAGGGAAACATACTGATGCGCAGAATGAGACAATGACAAAAATGGGCAATATTAGATTTAGTTAACAGAGCATTAACGCGTTCAAACATCGCTTAGGCTGTCGTTGGCTTCACTTGCGCCCAGGTTCCCAAGATTGGTTTTAGTTGTTACGTTTTTCGGATTAGAGAATCATTGTGTTAAATATCGGGCGTTTTTTTGTCGCTGTTTTGAAACGAGTTTGTGCTGGAATTTTCTGGCATATGTACTGTCTAGAATGAGTATCCATTTGTATGTCTAAGCATTATCGAGAAATCCACGAACAAGCCGCTCCGCATGAGATTGTGATCCCATGGTCCGGTGTCCGGCCTTATCGTTTGGTGTTCAAGCGCGTGTTCGACATTTGCGCCGTCTTGCTGGCGGCACCATTCCTACTGCCTTTGATTGCCATTTTGGCGATTGCTGTAAGTCGAGATGGCGGGCAAGCGTTTTACAGTCAGAAACGGGTAGGTCGTCATGGTGCGATCTTCACCATCTGGAAATTGCGCACGATGGTGACTGGCGCGGACCAGTTGCTGGCAGAGTATCTTTGCGAGAATGAACAGGCCGCTGCCGAATGGCAGCTGACCCAGAAACTCAAGCAAGACCCGCGGGTGACACCGATTGGTCACCTCTTACGTAAGTCATCGCTCGATGAACTGCCCCAGCTTTGGAATGTTCTTGTGGGTGAGATGAGTTTGGTTGGCCCGCGCCCAATGCTGCCAGAGCAACAGCAAATGTATCCAGGCCGCTGCTATTATAGAGAGCGCCCCGGGATCACCGGATCCTGGCAGGTGTCGAAACGCAATGAATCTACATTTGCAGACCGCGCGCGCTATGACAGCGATTACATTGCCAACATGTCTTTCTTGGAAGATCTGAAGTTGTTGGGCGCAACAGTCGGGGTAGTGGTCAGCGGAACCGGCCACTGAACCGGAGGCGCAGTTTATAGACAACGTGCTGCGCGTCTTGAACCTCTTGGCCGCCTTTCGGACCTCGACGGCAAGGCCATGAACATGTGTCGCGGTTCATCGCACCGGCAAGCCGACTAGCCATGATCAGATGGTGCCTTTTCCCCTCTAGAGGGGGGCGGCCTTCATGCCGCGACGCGGGGACTGACCATCTCTTTAGGGCGTGTGTCGGGTCTGACGCATGCCAAAAGTAAGGAAAAGCTGACTTTAGGTAAAGCAGTCGATTCGATACATTGGTTCCAACGCGGCTACAATAAGGAAAAACTCGGATTATCAATCGCTTAATTTTGAATCATGTTACCCAAATAAGTCAGAAATATTTTATTTTTGTGGCTTTCAACTTTAATACACCTTCACTCCCGCCCGTCTTTTTGTTATGTTTTTGTTACTGGGGATCTTTAACATTGTGGAATGCAGTTTTTCGCGTTTCGGACGGTATAATGTGACGCGACTGCGGGGCGTGTGTGTGTTAAGAGCAAGTGAGTAGTTTAAATGTCTGCAGATTTTTCGGAAGTTCATGAGCGCGCGAATTCGCGCGCCATCGTTTCATCACTTCCACAACATGGTCCGTATACGCTCGGGCTGAAGCGCCTTTTTGACGTGTGTTGTGTTTTGCTCAGCCTGCCTTTCGTGCTGCCTTTGGTCGCCATCTTGGCGTTCCTTGTGAAACGCGATGGTGGGCCCGCTTTTTATACCCAAGAGCGCGTCGGTCGCGGAGGTCGGATCTACAAGATCTGGAAGCTCCGCACGATGGTGGTCAATGCCGATGCGGCACTGAAGGACTATCTTGCCAGCAACCCTGAAGCTGCAGCAGAATGGGCGTTGACGCAGAAACTCAAGAAAGACCCGCGCATTACCAAGACTGGTTGGATTCTGCGCAAGAGTTCCTTTGATGAGTTGCCGCAGTTGTTTAATGTGCTGGTTGGACACATGAGCCTTGTTGGTCCGCGTCCAATGATGCCTGAACAAGTGGATATGTATCCAGGTCGCGCTTACTATTTCGAACGTCCCGGGATTACCGGGACTTGGCAGGTATCTCAGCGCAACCAGAGTTCTTTCGCGGACCGGGCGCGTTTTGATACCGAATATGTGGCGAACCTTTCATTCAGCAACGATGTAAAGTTGCTCTTCGCAACAGTCCGCGTCGTTTTGAACGGGACAGGTTACTGACCCAAATTACCTGCCAAGGCAGGAAAAGGCAGCGTCGCGTGAACACGTTTTTGCGACGCCGCCCTGAGCTTTCGAGTGATTGCTTAATCCCCTCGCTCCGAAGCGTTATGGCAGCGCAGCTTTGTGGTGACGCGGATGGGATCAGCCCGCTGAACACAAAAGTCCGCCAAACATGATCCGACGCATTTCTCGTCTCAGGTCGAGATCTCGATCGGCGCGAAAGAGAACCACAACAAAGCCCAAACATGCTTGAACCGGCTCCCAGGAAATCCAGCAAAAGCCTGCGATGGTTGTGCTCGGCGTTGCGCTTCAGCGTAAAGATCTGGGTCGACTAGCGGTAGGCCCCCAAAGCAAAGCCTGCGGGAGGGTTGATTGTCCGGTGTCTGATGATATTCCTAGATCGAGATCATTGGATGATCGACGGGACAAGTTGCGGTACGCCGAGATGCAGGAGTTTTAGGCTGGCGCGATCTCTGGACGAAACCATGACGACGCGCGTGTCCCGAAATGATCAAAGGACTGCTAGCTGCGGCACTTTATGAAGAATGAGCGGAAGCATCGCAATGCAGCCACGCAAGACCACATCTCGCCCAGCCCAGAGTTCAAGAGCCGTTGTTTTTTGCGTTGATGAGACGTATTTCCCCTACGCAATTTTTGCGGCAAGTCAGCTGGCACATACTTCAAGACATAGCGATTTTGATATTGTTGTTTGTGCGCCCGAAGGAATGAGCGTTCCAGACACGCTGTCCGACTTGAAAATTCGCCTCGCCACCATTGCAACGGATGGCATGTTTGATGGTCTTTACATCGACGAGCGACGCACTGAAGCCGTTTATCATCGGCTCGTTTTGCCGGAAGTCTTTGCAGATGAATATGAGCGGCTGCTTTATCTGGACGCCGATATCTTTATTCACGGTGGCGGGCTTGTTTCGCTGTTTGACGTAAACCTTGGCGGGCATGCTCTTGCAGCAGTGCGAGACAACCAACAGTGGACCAAGCCAAGCCGGCATATGGCCGACTTTGCCAATATGGGCATTGGGCCCGAGAAATATTTCAACAGCGGCGTCTTGCTGATCGATGTCGCGACTTTTCGGAGTCAGAAGATCCTTGAACGATGCATAGCCTATGGGCGCGAGAACAACGACAAGCTTCGGCAACATGATCAAGAACTGCTGAACTGCGTCCTCAAGGGAGATTGGGCCGAGTTGAGTCCGATCTGGAACTGGCAGCAGCCGGTGCGATCAGCCTATTTTGAAGTTATGGTGCCAGTGGCCATCACTCACTTCATTGGCCCTCGAAAGCCCTGGAACGACATCGAAGGGAAACTCCCACCCCGGTTCGCGATTGCATTTCGCGCGTTCTTGAACCTGCATTTTCCTGAGATGGATGAAATCAAGGTTTTGAAAGCCAGCGATGTGTCTGCCGCCTACATCGCGCGGCTCACGATCAAGAACATCTTGCGTGCCCGCCAACTCCGCCGATATTTGCGGCGGTTCCCAGATGATATGTTGGCTGAAGAATGACCTGCGGTAAGAATGTGACGTTTGGCATGATTGTTGCTTGGCTTATCAAAGATTGCGCAACGCAGGTGCGACCGTTCGGTTCAACGCAAGCGGTCAAGCCGAGATTACAGGAGTTGGAAAACTGAGAGCTTTTCTGGCGGTCGCAATGATTTTAGGATCGCTCGCGATCTTGGAATTTGCACGTCACGGCGTGGAAATCACACGTTTCAACGTCGGTCAAACACCCGTCACCGCCTATGCAGTTCCATCTGCGGACGGCCCGATTGTTATCATGGCGCATGGTTTCGCGGGATCTGAACAGATGATGCAAGGCTATGCCATGCCTTTGGCGCGGGCCGGCTATCAGGTCTATGTTTTCGAGTTTCTGGGCCATGGGCGACACCCTGCGCCAATGTCCGGTGATGTTGCATCGGTCGATGGTACGACGCGGCTCTTGGTCGAGCAGACGATAGAGGTGATCAATGCTCTGGGTTCTGGTGGCAAGCCGGTCACTCTTTTGGGTCACTCTATGGCGACCGACATTCTTGTGCGCGTTGCCGCGACCCGCCCGGAAATCGGTGCAGTCGTCCTGATCTCTGCATTTTCACAAGTCATTGACGAAGTCACCCCGACCAATTTGTTGCTTGTCACCGGCGCATGGGAGCCGGGGTTGCGCGCGTTTGGTCTAGAGGCATTGCGTATGGTTGATCCGGCCGCATCAGAAGGCGATGTGGCAATCAACGGCGCGGTCATCCGCCGCGCTGTTGTCGCCCCTTTTTCCGAGCATGTGTCGGTGTTGCACAGTCGTATCGGACGCCGTGCCGTATTGGACTGGCTTGACCAGACCTATGCGCGGACCTCTGACACTACGATTTTGCCAAGCGGCTGGGCTATTCTGGGGGTGCTTGCGGGGCTCGTGCTGCTTTTCCGGCGGATTGCCAAGATCGTGCCCAGGGGTCACAGCACACCACTGGTGCTTGGCAAGAAGCAAACCGCGCTTGTCCTGCTTGTGCCCGCACTTTTTGCACCGCTTTTGGCGGTGCCGCTAAACCCCGGTTTTCTGCCTGTTCTGGTGGCTGATTACCTCGGTCTGCACCTGCTGATCTACGGTGGAATGCAACTGCTGCTTTTGAAACTCTGGGGACATCCGCTTGGACGGATCGACTGGGCTGGATTTGGTGTGCTCTTGGTCTGGTGCGCCGTCTTTGGTTTTGTCCTTGACCGCTATGCAGCCAATTTCTGGCCCACAAATGATCGGCCCTGGATTATCGGGATCATGTTGATCGGCGCGCTGCCCTATATGATCGCCGATGCTGCGTTGACCGCAGCAGGCGGATTCCTCAAGCGGTTCGCTGTCCGCTTGAGTTTCCTGATCTCATTGGGAATCGCCATTGCTCTTGATTTCCAAGGCTTGTTCTTTCTCATTATGATCGCGCCGGTCTTGGTGCTGTTCTACCTGGTCTTCGGAACAATGGGGCGGGACATCTCCCGCCGTAGCGGGCCTTTGTCTTCTGGCCTTGCGCTGGGCATTGTCCTTGCATGGGCCCTTGGGGTCAGTTTCCCGCTGTTTCAGAGCTAGACAGGCGGACTACGACAGGGGCCGCTTTATCGTAGCCAACGGTCATCGGGCTACTTGACCGTCAAGACGGCACATTGCGCCTCATGAGCGATCTTCTGCGAGGTGCTGCCCAGAAACAGACTTGCCATGCCGCCGACGCCACGCCGTCCTGTGACGATCAGATCGGAACTCGTGGCCTCGGCTGTGTGAATAACTTCGGATGCGGGGGTGCCAATGCGCACAATCTGGCTGGCTGGCTCTGATCCATTCGCGCGTGCACGCTTTGCGGCTTGCACCATCACCGCTTGTCCGGTTGCCATGATCTGCTCCATATCAACGGGCATATCAATCGCGCCAATCCCGATGACCATCGCTGACGGCGGAATTTCCGGAGCGTGAACCAAATGGATCTTGCCCTCGTAGTGCTTTGCCAGATCGCATGCCAAGTCCAAAGCGCGCCAGCAATGGTCTGATCCATCAATTCCAACAGTTATATTCTTGAACATCGTTTTCACCCTTTCGGTTAACCTAAGCGTGATTCTAATCCTTTTTTGGATGTGTTCTTTGACAGAGGTTAACCCGAGCGATTTTTCGTTCAAGCCGCCCGACAATACTCCCCGAGCCAAAAGTGGCACACCAGAGTCCGTACTTTTAGGCGCAAGCGCCTGAATTCATGCGATAAATACATAGAAAGTCGCTGGCGGGCGTATCGTTTGATTCCATGATCTCAACCGCAGCGAAAATCTTGCGCGTGATGTGCCCGCTCGCGATCAAGTCAAGAAACTGTTTCACACGGGATCGGTCTCAAACGGTCGATTCCAAGCGTGACGCAGTTCCCAATGGTTGCCCAACGTGCAGAGGCCACCTGCCAGAAATCAACGACAGCACCCGCTTGGCGGCAGCCTTGGCATCAACAGTGGACAGGGACCGCTTTCCTCTCACGCGCTGGCGCGCGGTTCCCTCCCAAATTCACGCCCTCCACCCGGTTGTCACGGCCCCGCCAGGCCGCAGGACGGGCTTTGCCCTTGCCGCCCTCCACGGTTCATTGAACTGACCTGCAAGCGAAAAGAGGCAATTGAGACTTCGACTACACCAGAATGTACCAACCAAAGCAGTAGTGGCCTCGCTGACATATCGAAACATGCCAAGCGATCCAAAGACTGTGGGATAGGCTGTGGGATAAAGATCCAAGAGGATCTTCTAAACATATGAAGTAAATGTATTTTTAGATTAGTAATGGTGCCCAGGAGAGGACTCGAACCTCCACGTCCATACAGACACCAGCACCTGAAGCTGGCGCGTCTACCAATTCCGCCACCTGGGCAGGTCACGTTCGGCGGGATTTAAGCCCGCTTGGGGGTACTGTCAACGCGATTCGAAGACAAAATCGACTGCCTTGCCTGAATCCTCCGGATTGCGGCTTGTCTGCTCTGGGGGGGGCAGGTAAACCACCCCTGCAATTGCACGAGGTCCAGCGATGTCCAAGCTTGTCACCATTTTTGGCGGATCCGGTTTTGTCGGCCGCTATATTGCCCGCCGTATGGCGAAAGAGGGCTGGCGCGTTCGCGTGGCCGTCCGCAATACCAACGAGGCGATGTTCGTGCGCCCTTATGGTGTCGTGGGGCAGGTCGAGCCCGTCTTTTGCAATATCCGCGATGATGCCAGTGTTGCCGCCGTGACCCAAGGCGCCGATGCCGTCGTCAATTGCGTGGGCGTGCTGGATGAAACCGGCAAGAATACCTTTGCGGCAGTCCAGGCTGAAGGTGCCGCGCGTATTGCACGTATCGCAGCGGCGCATGGCGTTGCCCGCATGGTCCATATCTCTGCTATTGGGGCGGACGCAGAGGCTCCCAGCCAATATTCGCAAACCAAAGCAGCGGGCGAGGCGGGCGTTCTGCAATATATGCCTGATGCCGTGATCTTGCGCCCGTCGATCATCTTTGGTGCTGAAGACCAGTTTTTTAACCGCTTTGCGGGCATGTCCCGTCTTGGACCTATCCTGCCTATTATTGGCGCAGGAACCCGGTTTCAACCGGTCTTTGTTGATGATGTGGCTGCTGCTGCCGTAAAGGGGGTGACGGGTCAAGTTGCAGGCGGCATTTACGAACTCGGTGGTCCCGATGTGCATACATTCCGCGAATTGATGCAGTTGATGTTGGGTGTGATCCGCCGCCGCCGGTTGATTGTCGATACGCCTTTCTGGGCGGCGCGTGTTATGGCCTTTGGATTTGGCGTTTTGCGCGCGGTTTCCTTTGGTTTGATCAAGGGCCCTGTTACCAAGGATCAGGTGATTAATCTTGCGGTAGATAATGTGGTGTCGGATACCGCGCGTGGTTTTGAAGCGCTGGGCATCCAGCCCACCGCGATGGAGGCTGTCTTGCCGGATTATCTGTGGCGCTTCCGTCCCTCGGGCCAGTATGCCGCGATCAAGGAATCGGCCAAGAATCTGCGGGCTTAAGTATAAGCGATCCAGAGCAAGACGACGCCAAGGGCAATCCGGTAGATCACATAGGGTGTGAAGCTTACTGATTTCAGCAACCGCATCATCAGGGTGAGTGCCAGAAGCGCAGCTGCAAATGACATGGTCGCGACGATCCCGATATCGCGTAGCGCGCCGGAATCGGCTGATCCGATCACATCAAGGCTCAAGAGTGCGGCAGAGGCGATGATTGTCGGGATCGACATCAGCATCGACAATCTGGCTGCATCGGTGCGGGTATAGCCCAGCATCCGTCCCGCCGTGATCGTGATCCCAGAGCGTGACGTGCCGGGGATCAGTGCCACCGCCTGCCAAAGCCCCATCTTGAATGCGTCCTTGAGCGACCACGTCTCGGTTGTTTTCTCGATCGGCCCGGTCTGGTCTGCCCAATAGAGCAAGATGCCAAAGATGATCATCGCCCAGCCGATGACCGCGATACCGCGCATGGCGTCCGACAAACCGGTGATCTTCAAGAGAAAGCCGACAACGATCACGGGCACTGTCGCGATCAACAGGCAGAGAGCAAGGAAAGCCCCCTTGGTGTCGACCTTTCCCCGAACAAGTCGCATCGTGCCTGCAAGTGCCAGCCTGACATCCGACCAGAAGTACAACACAACAGCTGCAAGCGTGCCCACATGGGCCGCCACATCGATCACCTGTCCCTGATCTTCCAGACCCGTGAGAGACGGGAGCAGGATCAAGTGACCCGACGAAGACACCGGCAGGAATTCAGTTATGCCTTGGATCAGGGCGATGAGGAGTAAATTGAATGTTGTCATGTGTCCGGACTTTGATTCGGTCGCCTCAACCTAACCGCCAATAGTTTCATGGAAAGAGCATATATAGGTCGCAAACCGGACCTAAAAATGCGATAAATGACACCAACTACCACCACGGCGCTGAGATTTAATCGTATATAGGTCAGTAATACTGCCTTTTCATTTCAAATAGCGCGTTTTAAAAGGCATTCTCTGACGAATTCCGGGAGGATGGCACATGGCTGGCCAAAAGATGTTGAAGTTCACACAGGTCGCCCGGGATATGCCCGAAAAGCGCCCTCCAAACCTGCGCAAGCAGGACTTTGGCGAAATCTATGCAGAGTATGCGCGTGACAAGGCGGAAGAGCAGGCAAGCCGTTGCAGCCAGTGTGGTGTTCCCTACTGCCAGACCCATTGTCCTTTGCACAACAATATCCCTGATTGGCTGCGCCTGACGGCCGAAGGCCGGTTGGAAGAAGCCTATGAAATCAGTCAGGCCACCAATACCTTCCCTGAAATCTGCGGACGCATCTGCCCGCAGGATCGCCTTTGCGAAGGCAATTGCGTGATTGAGCAATCCGGCCATGGCACCGTCACCATCGGCTCGGTCGAGAAGTACATCACAGATACCGCGTTTGAACAGGGATGGGTCAAGCCGATCCGCCCTCATGCAGAGCGGTCCGAGAGCGTTGGTATCATCGGGGCGGGTCCTGCTGGCCTTGCCGCGGCAGATATGTTGCGCCGTCAGGGTATTCAGATCACTGTTTACGACCGCTATGACCGCGGGGGCGGGTTGCTGACCTATGGTATCCCCGGTTTCAAGCTGGAAAAAGACATCGTGATGCAACGCATGGCCCAGCTTGAGGATGGCGGCGTGCAGTTCGTGCTGAACTGCAACGTCGGCGAGGATCTGTCCTTTGATGCAATCCGTGGAAAGCATGACGCCGTACTGATCGCAACCGGTGTCTACAAGACAAGGGATCTGCCAGATTCAGGAGCCGAAGGCATCGTGAATGCAATCGACTATCTGACCGCGAGCAACCGCAAGTCCTTTGGTGATGACGTGCCCGCATTTGACAGCGGCGAACTGAATGCCAGCGGCAAGCGGGTGGTCGTGATCGGTGGCGGTGATACCGCTATGGACTGTGTCCGCACAGCGATCCGCCAAGGTGCGCAAAGCGTGAAGTGCCTCTATCGCCGGGACAAGGCCAACATGCCCGGTTCGCAGCGCGAAGTGCAGAACGCCGAGGAAGAAGGTGTCGAATTTGTCTGGCTCTCTGCGCCTGATGGGTTTGAGGGCGATGCAGTCACTGGCGTGAAGGTACAGAAAATGCGCCTTGGCGCACCGGATGCAACAGGTCGTCAGGCACCTGAGGTGATTGAGGGTGCCGACTATGTCGAAGGCGCTGACATCGTGATCAAGGCGCTGGGCTTCGAGCCAGAAGACCTGCCCCAGCTTTGGGGGGTTGAAGGACTGGAAGTGACACGCTGGGGTACCATCAAGGCAGACTTTGGCTCCGGTGCCACCAGCCTTGAAGGTGTCTATGCTGCTGGCGACATCGTGCGCGGTGCTTCGCTTGTTGTCTGGGCCATTCGCGATGGGCGTGACGCCGCCACCGCAATGTTGGAGTATCTGGGTCAAGCCGCCACGGTTGCCGCCGAGTGATCAAATACGCCTGCAATCCCTGTCTGAAAGGTCAATGAAACATGAAGCCTTGGATCATCCTCACCGCCCTGCTTGCCGCCGCCCCGGCCGCAGCACAGCAAAGTTTTGCCGCACCTGAGGGCTGCGAAGCGACGCTGACTGTCCAAAGCAAAGGTTGTGTGATGATCAACGTCTGGCAGTGTGCGGCGGACGATCCGGGCGATCAGTGGATCGCACTGATCTCGCAATCCGGTGTCTTTAGTGTGCAAAGAGTGGATGCAGAATTTCAGTGGATGGAAGCTTATAAGGTGACCGGCAACGAAAGCCTGATCACCCCAGCAACAGACCCAGCCTCGCTGACCGAACTCTTCGCATCCCAGATCGACACATGGGATTTCACGCTTGAGACCGAAGAGGGGATCGAGCGGAACGTCGGCTTTGACATGCTGACAGGCGAGACAACCGTGATTGACGGGGAAACACTGCTCAACACAGAGTTTCAAGGGCGCACCCTTGATCGCGACGGCAATGAGATCGATGCCAGCAACGGCCGCCAATTTGTCAGCGAAAAGCACCGCCTGTTCTTTTTCGGCGAAACATGGCCCGCAGATAATCCGTCGCAAGTGATCGACATGTCTCCTGTCGAATTCATCTATCCAGGTGAAACCGGGTTCTTTTCGGATCAGCCACAGTATGAATGCAACGTGATTGAATCGGGGTTCCGGCCATGAGGATCGCAGTCGGATTACTGTGTCTGGCGGGGCCGGTGATGGCACAGGAAAGACCCGCGACCTTCAGCCTTCCTGCAGGCTGTGATGCCTATCTGACAGTGCAAAGCGAAAGCTGTCAGGTCGATCATCACTTTACCTGTCAGGCCGACCCTGCCGACCATCAACGCCGCGTCAGCCTTGACGAAACCGGTCTGACCTATGTGGGTGAGATTGATGGCGAAACCCAGTGGATCAGCAGCTTTCATGTGAACAGCGGGCACCGCGAACGTCTTGAAGCGGCTCCTGCAGAGCCAGCCTCGCTTTCTGATCTTATTGCCACCGGTGTGGACGACTATGATTTTCGGACGTTGTCCGACGAGATTGGCACCACGCGTTATGTTGGTCAGGACACGCTCACAGGGCGTCAGATCACCATTGATGGCGTCACACTTGATGAAACAAGCTATGATATTACCGCCTTTGACGCGGACGGAAATGAAATCTGGTCCGCACAAGGCAATGAATTCATCAACCGCAACTGGCGCATGTTCTTGTCCGGAACCGGCACTGTCACAACACCGAACGGGTCGTTTGAACGTGCCAACCGTCCGGTTGAATTCATCTACCCCGGTGAACCGGGTTTTCTGAGCGCCTCGCCAAAACATGGCTGCGGTGTAGCGATTTCTTAAAGACCTGAATGCAAGCCATCCCGAGTGGTGGTCCCGCCCAAGAAAGGAAGTACCGATGACAACATATGACCAAGCCTGGGTCGCGGCCGAAGAAGCCAAGCGTCAGTGGATGGCTGAACATGGTCTGTACCGTGACGACGACGAACATGCCTCTTGCGGCGTGGGTCTTGTTGTTGCGATTGACGGAACCCCGTCACGTGATGTTGTTGAAAAGGGCATTAATGCGCTCAAGGCTGTCTGGCATCGCGGTGCGGTCGATGCGGATGGCAAGACAGGCGACGGTGCTGGTATTCATGTCCAGATCCCTGTTCCCTTCTTTTATGATCAGATCCGGCGCACCGGGCATGAGCCTCTTGAAGACAAACTGATTGCAGTGGGTCAGGTCTTTTTGCCGCGTACAGATTTCAGCGCACAGGAACGCTGCCGCACAATCGTGGAATCCGAAGTGCTGCGAATGGGGCACTATATCTATGGCTGGCGTCACGTGCCGGTGAACACCGAGGTTCTGGGTGACAAGGCGAACGCGACCCGCCCCGAGATCGAACAAATCCTGATCCGCTGTGCCAAAGACATGGACGAAGAACAATTCGAGCGCGAGCTCTACATCATCCGCCGCCGGATCGAGAAAGCGGCGACAGCAGCAGGTATTGCAGGCATGTACCTGTGTTCTTTCTCTTGCCGGTCGATCATCTACAAAGGCATGATGCTGGCCGAGCAGGTGGCAGAGTTCTATCCCGACCTGATGGATGCACGGTTCGAGTCCGCCTTTGCGATCTATCACCAGCGCTATTCGACCAATACCTTCCCGCAATGGTCGCTTGCCCAGCCTTTCCGCATGTTGGCCCATAACGGCGAAATCAACACGCTCAAGGGCAACGTGAACTGGATGCGCAGCCACGAGATCCGGATGGCGTCGAACGCCTTTGGTGACAAGGCCGAAGACATCAAGCCGATCATCCCATCGGGGGCGTCGGATTCTAGTGCGCTTGACTCTGTGTTCGAGGTGTTGGTGCGTGCAGGCCGCAACGCACCCATGGCCAAAACCATGATGGTGCCAGAGGCGTGGTCGCAACAGGCCGTCGAGATGCCGCAGGCTTGGCAGGATATGTACGGCTATTGCAACGCCGTGATGGAACCGTGGGATGGTCCGGCAGCGCTTGCCATGACCGATGGTCGTTGGGTTTGCGGCGGTCTGGACCGGAACGGTCTGCGCCCCCTACGCTATGTCGTGACAGGTGATGGCCTGCTGGTGGCAGGGTCCGAAGTAGGTATGGTCCCTGTCGATGAAGCCACTGTCGTTGAAAAAGGCGCGCTTGGCCCCGGCCAGATGATCGCGGTCGATATGGCCGAGGGGCGTCTTTACCACGACACCGAGCTGAAAGATAAGCTTGCTGCGTCCCAGCCCTTTGGGGATTGGGTCGAGAAGGTTATCGATCTGAATGATCTGATGCGCGATGTCCCCGAAAAGGCGATCTTTGAAGGGGCCGAGTTGCGCAAGCGTCAGGTCGCCGCAGGCTACAGCATCGAAGAACTGGAACAGGTGCTGGCGCCCATGGCAGAAGACGGCAAGGAAATGATCGCCTCGATGGGGGACGATACGCCTTCTGCGGTCTTGTCCACGACTTATCGTCCGCTGTCGCACTTCTTCCGCCAGAACTTTAGTCAGGTCACGAACCCGCCCATCGACAGCTTGCGCGAAAGCCGCGTGATGTCGCTCAAGACGCGGTTCGGCAACCTCAAGAACGTACTGGACGAGGATTCCTCGCAGACCGAGATTCTGGTGCTGGAAAGCCCCTTTGTCGCCAACGCGGAATTTGATGAAATGGTCCGCCAGTTCGGCGACAGCGTGGCCTTCATCGACTGTACGTTCGAGGCCGGTCACGGGTCGCTGAACGCCGGTCTGCAACGGATCAGAGCCGAGGCCGAAGACGCCGTACGCTCTGGCGCGGGGCATCTGGTGCTCACCGATCAACACCAGTCCGAAGATCATGTGCCGATGCCGATGATCCTTGCGACCTCTGCGGTCCATTCGGGGCTGACGGCGCAGGGTTTGCGCACTTTCTGTTCGATCAACGTGCGCGCGGCGGAATGTATTGATCCACATTACTTCGCCGTGCTGATCGGCTGTGGTGCAACCACCGTGAACGCCTATCTGGCGCAGGATTCCATCGCGGACCGTCTGCGGCGTGGCCTGATTGACGGTAGCCTGACAGACGCCACGATGCGCTATCGCGATGCGATCAATGCCGGTCTGCTGAAAATCATGTCCAAGATGGGGATTTCGGTTCTGTCTTCTTATCGTGGGGGTCTGAACTTCGAGGCCGTTGGCCTGTCCCGCGCGATGGTGGCAGAATATTTCCCGGGAATGCACAGCCGGATTTCCGGCATCGGTACATCCGGCATCCAGACCAAGCTGGAAGAAGTCCATGCGCGCGGCTGGAAAGGTGGTTCTGACGTGCTGCCTATCGGGGGCTTTTACAAAGCCCGCCGGTCAGGGGAAAAGCACGCTTGGGAAGCGCAGACGATGCATATGCTGCAAGCGGCTTGTAACAACGCAAGCTATGCGCTGTGGCAGCAATATTCCAAGTCCATGCAATCGAACCCGCCAATCCATCTGCGCGATTTGCTGGCGATCAAGCCTTTGGGCGCGCCCGTGCCGATTGAAGAGGTCGAAAGCATCACCGCGATCCGCAAGCGTTTCGTGACACCCGGCATGTCTTTGGGTGCGTTGAGCCCCGAAGCGCATAAAACGCTTAACGTCGCGATGAACCGTATCGGGGCCAAGTCGGATAGTGGCGAAGGCGGCGAAGATCCCGCGCACTTCCACCCCGAACCAAACGGCGACAATCCTTCTGCCAAGATCAAGCAGGTGGCCTCTGGCCGCTTTGGTGTAACTGCCGAATACCTGAACGCCTGTGAAGAGCTTGAGATCAAGGTTGCGCAGGGTGCCAAGCCCGGCGAGGGTGGTCAATTGCCCGGCATGAAGGTCACCGACCTGATTGCGCGCTTGCGCCATTCGACCAAGGGCGTGACCCTGATTTCACCGCCACCACACCACGATATCTATTCGATCGAGGATTTGGCGCAGCTGATCTATGACCTCAAGCAGATCAACCCGCGCTGCAAAGTGACGGTCAAGCTGGTCAGCAGTTCAGGTGTTGGAACGATCGCTGCGGGGGTCGCAAAGGCCAAAGCCGATGTTATTTTGATTTCCGGCCATAACGGTGGGACCGGTGCATCACCGGGCACGTCGATCAAATACGCGGGTCTGCCATGGGAAATGGGCCTGACCGAAGCGCATCAGGTGCTGGCGATGAACAACCTGCGCGAGCGGATCACGCTGCGCACCGATGGTGGACTTCGCACAGGGCGTGACATTGTCATGGCCGCGATGATGGGCGCCGAGGAGTACGGTATCGGTACGGCCGCTCTGATTGCAATGGGCTGCATTATGGTGCGCCAGTGCCAGTCGAATACCTGCCCGGTAGGTGTCTGTACCCAAGATGAAGCGCTGCGCGAAAAGTTCACCGGCAATGCCGAAAAGGTCGTGAACCTGATCACCTTCTACGCCACCGAAGTGCGCGAAATCCTCGCAAGCATCGGCGCGCGGTCGTTGGATGATGTGATTGGTCGTGCTGATCTGCTGACGCAGGTCAGCCGTGGCTCTGCGCATCTGGATGATCTTGATCTGAACCCGCTTCTGATCACGGTCGATGGGGCGCACAAGATCACCTATGACCGCAACCGCCCACGCAATCCTGTCGATGACACGCTGGACGCACAGATCGTAAAAGACGCAGCACGCTTCCTGAACGATGGCGAAAAGATGCAGTTGGACTATGCGGTGCAGAACACCTTGCGCACCATTGGGACCCGCACATCCAGCCACATCGTTCAGCAGTTCGGGATGCGCAACGCGCTCCAGCCTGATCACCTGACGGTCAAGCTGCGCGGCTCTGCCGGTCAATCCTTGGGTGCCTTTGCCGCACCGGGGCTCAAGCTGGAGGTGTCGGGCGATGCCAACGACTATGTCGGCAAGGGCCTGTCAGGAGGCACAATTGTGGTGCGCCCGCCAATGGTCAGCCCGCTGGTCGCGTCTGAAAACACCATTATCGGCAATACCGTGCTTTATGGCGCGACTGCAGGCTACCTCTTTGCCGCTGGGCGCGCGGGCGAGCGTTTCGCGGTCCGTAACTCCGGTGCGCATGTGGTGATCGAGGGCTGCGGGACCAACGGCTGTGAATATATGACCGGCGGTGTGGCGGTGATCCTTGGGTCGATCGGGGCCAACTTTGGCGCGGGTATGACAGGCGGGATGGCCTATCTCTATGATCCTAAAGGCCACGCGGCAGATCTGATCAATATGGAAACGCTGGTGACCTGCCCTGTGACGGTGGCGCATTGGCATGACCAGTTGAAAGGTCTGATCGAACGGCACGCCAAGGAGACGGGCAGCCGCAAGGCCGCCGATATCCTGCAACACTGGGAAGCCGAGAAGGGCAGTTTCCTGCAAATCTGCCCCAAGGAAATGCTGATCCATCTCAAGCATCCGCTGAGCGTGGAGCAGACCGCAATCCCTGCGGAATAATGACCACGCCCCCGCAGTGAAATGCTGCGGGGGTGTCCCTTGTTCTTGACCGGTTCGCCCCGGGCATGGCTTAAGGTGCTGATGGCAGAGACGAGCACAGCGAAAAAAGGCCCGGCCAAAAAGCCGACCACCAAAAAGAAAACGACGCAAAAAACCAAAAAGGCGGGTCCTGTTGCCCGGACGTTAAGGTTCCTGCGCCGCAGTTTTCTTTGGGGGGCGCTGGGCGTTTTTGGTTTCGCACTGCTTTGGACACTGATCTACGCTGTCATCAACCCGCCCACGACCCCCTATATGATTTCCGAGGGGCGTCGGCTGGATGGGGTCCGTCACGACTGGGTGGCGATTGAGGATATCGCGCCCGTGATGGCGCGATCGGTTGTCGCTGCCGAGGATGCTAATTTCTGCCTGCATTGGGGGCTGGATGTGAACGCGATCCGCGATGCTTTGGATCGGGGGCGCGGCGGTGCGTCAACAATCTCGCAGCAGGTCGTGAAGAATGTCTTTCTGTGGCATGGCCGCAGTTGGTCACGCAAAGCAATCGAGGCCTTGTGGACGCCTCTGACGGAGGCCGTATGGTCAAAGCGGCGGATTGTGGAGATTTACCTGAATGTCGCCGAATTCGACGAGGGTGTGTTCGGGGTCCAGGCTGCGGCACGTCACTATTTTGGCGTGGATGCCTCTGACCTGTCAGAGCTGCAGGCCGCACGGCTGGCGGCGATCCTGCCATCGCCAAAGAACAGATCAGCATCAAACCCCAGCCAATTTACCCGTGACCGCACCCGCGCTATCATGAGCGGCGCGGCGACCATTGCAGCGGACGGGCGCGCGGCCTGCTTTGAAAGCTGAGCAGCCCATTGATCAGGACGGCCCCTTGCGGCATTGAGGGATAAACGATTTATGAGTATCGCATGAACACCCTGTATCATTACCCGCTTTCTCCGTTTTCCCGCAAAGTCCGCCTTTGTCTGGCTGAAAAGAAGATCGAGGTCGGTCTGGTCGAAGAAAGGTATTGGGAACAGGACGCGGATTTCTTGCGGCGCAATCCCGCCGGCAAGGTGCCGATCCTGAAAATGGGCAGTCGCACGATGTCTGACAGTGTGGCGATTTGTGAGTATCTGGAAGAGACCCATCCAAACCCGCCCCTGCTGCCCAAAAACGCGGAAGCGCGCTGCGAGGTGCGTCGGCTGGTTGGCTGGTTCGATGACAAGTTCTATCGCGAAGTGACCCTCAAGCTTACCGGCGAGCGGGTTTATCGCAAGGTCATGGGCACAGGCTATCCCGACAGCACCAACGTCAAGGCAGGCGCGCGAGCGGTGAAGTATCATCTGGATTATATGGCTGGTCTTTTGGACGAACGGCGCTGGCTGGCGGGCAACGAGATGACGATGGCAGACTTCGCGGCCGCCGCACAATTGTCCTGCCTCGACTATACCAGTGATGTGGATTGGAACCGGCATGATGTGCTCAAGGATTGGTATGCCAAGATCAAGTCTCGTCCTGCCTTTCGGTCGATCCTGGCCGATGAGGTGCCCGGATTTCAGCCCGCGGCGCATTATGCTGATCTGGATTTTTAGGGGGGCCAGCCCCCGTCCCTGCGGGACTCCCCCGAGGTATTTTGGAACAAAAGAAGCATGAAAGCGCGATTGATTGCTTTCGCGCAAGAGGTGGGTTTTGCAAAGGTAGGGGTTTGCACGCCTGATGCTGTGCCGCAAATGGCCGCGCGTTTGGCCGCGTTTGTCGAGGAGGGGCGACATGGCCAGATGGGCTGGATGGCTGAACGGATGGCATGGCGTGGCGATCCGGCAGCACTGTGGCCTGCGGCGAAGTCGGTGATTATGCTGGCCGAACCCTATACCCCTGACCACGATCCAATGGCTGTGCTGGAGAAAAGGGATCGCGCAGCTATCAGCGTTTATGCGCAAGGGCGCGACTATCATGATGTTGTAAAAAAGCGCCTCAAACACCTGGGCCGTTGGCTGATCGACCAGGTGCCAGATGCCGAAATCAAGGTCTTTGTCGATACGGCCCCGGTGATGGAAAAGCCGCTCGCACAGGCTGCTGGGCTGGGCTGGCAAGGCAAACATACTAATCTCTTGGGTCGTGATCTGGGGAATTGGTTTTTTCTGGGTGCGATTTTCACCACTTTGGCTCTGGAACCTGATCAGCCCGAAGAGAGCCATTGCGGGTCTTGCACCGCCTGTCTGGATATTTGCCCAACGGCGGCCTTTCCCGCCCCCTATCAGCTGGATGCCCGCCGCTGCATTTCCTATCTCACGATCGAGCATAAAGGGCCCGTGGACCCCGATTTGCGAGCACTGATGGGCAATCGCATTTACGGCTGTGATGATTGTCTGGCCGTCTGTCCGTGGAACAAGTTTGCGGTTACAGGGCGTGATGCCCGCTATGCCGCGCGCGACGATCTTTTGGCGCCGCCTTTGGCAGAACTGGCGGGCCTAGATGATACAGGTTTCCGGGCGCGGTTTTCGGGCTCGCCGATCAAGCGGATCGGCCGCCACAGGTTTGTCCGCAATGTCGCCTATGCGATTGGCAATTCGGGGGATCCCGCGTTGGCCGCCGCGGTTTCACCTTTGGTTGATGACCCCGATCCAGCGGTGGCCGATGCGGCGCGTTGGGCTATCTTGCGTCTCAAGGAGGTATCCCGATGATCCGTACACTTGCTTTGATAATCTTGCCGATGGCCGCCGTCGCACAGGTGGACCAAGGTCGACCCAATGCTGACTTTCGTCCCGCCTTTGCCGAACAGACCCGCGCACCAGCCTTGCCCCGCACGGATGTTGCGGTTTCTGTCTTTGCGGATGGCCTCGACGGTCCTTGGGGCATCGCGGCCTTGGGTAATGGTCAGTATCTGGTGACCGAGAAACCGGGTAGCCTGCGCCTTGTCAATCCCGACGGCAGTCTCAGCGGCCCGCTCGCCGGTCTGCCGGAGGTGGCGGACAACGGGCAAGGCGGGCTACTGGATGTGGCTGTCTCGCGGAATTTTGCGCAGGATCGTACCGTCTTCTGGACCTATGCAAAGTCTGTACCGGGTGGGCTGGTAACAGCGGCCGCGCGGGGCTTCTTGAGTGCTGACGGGCGGCTGGCTGAGGTGATGGATATCTTTGTGCAGGACAATCCAGCACGCAATGGCCGCCATTTTGGCAGCAGAATTATCCCGATGGCGGATGGCACGGTCTGGATCACCACCGGTGATCGCGGGGCGGGTGACAGCGGCACGCTGGTGCAGGATATCGACACGACACATGGCAAGGTGATCCGCGTGAATGCTGATGGGTCGGTGCCATCGGACAATCCCTTTGTTGGTCGCGACGGCAATGATCTGATCTGGTCGCTAGGCCATCGCAATATGCAAGGTGCCGCGATAGGTCCGGGTGGTTTGTGGACGGTTGAACATGGGCCGCGCGGCGGGGACGAGCTGAACCAGCCACAGGCCGGGCTGAACTATGGCTGGCCTGTCGTCAGCTATGGGATCAATTATCGCGGTTCTGATGTCGGTCAGGGCGCGGCGCGCGGGGCAGGGTTCGAAGAACCAGTCTACTATTGGGATCCCGTGATCGCGCCAGGAGGGATGATGTTCTACGACGGTCCCTATACCGACTGGCAGGGTGATCTCTTGATTGCCTCGCTGAACCCGGGCGGTCTGGTCCGGCTCAAGTTGCAAGGGGGCCGTGTGATCGGAGAAGAGCGGATGCTGACCGATGTAGGCCGCATCCGCGATGTTGAGGTCTTGCAGGATGGCGCGGTTTTGGTTCTGCTGGATGCGGGCCAAATCCTGCGCGTGAACCCGGTTTAAGCCGCCAGCTTGTGCGCCGCTGCGAAAGAGACCAGGCGCCGCGATTTTTCGTCCCAAAGGTTGAGGCCCGCACATTTAATGCTTTGCCCTATGGTCATGCGGCTGACCTGAACCAGTTCACTGTGATCGCGCAAGACTTCGGTCAGGCGATAGAACGGGATCCGGCTATACAGGTGGTGCACATGGTGAATCCCGATATTGGCCGTGAACCACCGCAGAATTGGTGGCAGATCATAGTGGGAACTGCCGTGCAGCGCCGCATCATGCAGTTGCCAATCTTCGGCCGGATCCCACTGCGTTGTTTCAAACTGGTGCTGCACGTAGAACAGCCAGACGCCAATCGAAGCCGCGATTAGGGTTGTGGGCAGGAACACCAGGAAAAGCGCCTGCAAACCACCGAAATAAGCGATAATGCCCAGAACAATTGCGATTGCGGCATTCGTCCCCATCGCGCTGATCCAATACTTGCTGCCTTGGTTCATCAGTCCCATTGGCAAACGGTTCTGTAGAATAAACAGATAGGTTGGCCCAAGGCCGAACATCACCAAAGGATGGCGGTACGCACGATACAGAAAGCGCCCGAACGGTGTGCGCTGGTGATATTCTTCAACTGTGAGGGTCATGACATCGCCGATGCCGCGCTGATCCAGATCCCCCGCATGGCTGTGGTGAATCGAATGGGTCCGGCGCCAGACGTCATAGGGGGTCAAGGTGACCACGCCCAAGGCACGCCCGACCCAGTCACTGACGTTGCGATTGCCAAAGAACGAGCCGTGCCCGCAGTCATGCTGGATACAAAAGAGCCGCAGCAGGAACAGGCCATTGGCCGCAGAAATCAAAAAGGCTGCAAGATAGCTGAATTGCGCCACCCAACAGGCCATGACCCAAAGCACTACGAAAGGAATCAGGCTGACCGCGAGTTCAAAACTGCTGCGGAAACTGCTTGGTTCACGATATTTGGCTAAAATTTGGACCCAGTCGCGTGGGGACATATTGGCGGGGGGCGGATTTTTGTCTTGCATCTACTACTTCTTATAGGGTCATGGTTTCGGATAACCTAACGTCATCATTTAGCAAGCAAAAAAGGCTTCATTGTGGTGATGCTGGGACCGAGTGTCGCGGTAAAGGGAAATGTCATGCAGCCGATCCGTGGTATCATTTTCAAGGTTTTGTCGGTTTGCATGTTTATGGCCATGGCAAGCCTGATCAAGGCGGCTTCGGTAGATGTTCCGCCCGGGCAAGCGGTGTTTTTTCGTTCTTTCTTTGCCTTGCCGATCATACTGGGCTGGCTCGCGATCCGGCACGAACTGCGACACGGTTGGAAGACCAAGAACCCGATGGGGCATTTTTGGCGCGGTCTGGTTGGAACCTCAGCAATGGGGCTTGGCTTTACGGGGCTGGGACTGTTGCCACTGCCCGAGGTTACGGCGATCGGCTATGCTGCACCGTTGCTTGTGGTGATCTTTGCGGCGATGTTCTTGAACGAGGACGTGCGCGCGTTTCGACTTTCGGCGGTGGCCTTGGGGATGGTGGGCGTCTTGATTGTCTTGTCGCCGCGTTTGTCAGTCGGCGCATCGCTCAATTCGTCTGAAACGCTGGGGGCCATCGTTGTGTTGATGGGCGCCGTGCTTGCAGCATTGGCACAGGTCTTTGTACGCAAGATGGTTGCAACCGAAAGCACCGCTGCAATCGTATTCTGGTTTACGATCACATCGTCCTTTATGGCGCTCTTTACATTGCCATGGGGTTGGGTTGTGCCGACATGGACGATTGCGGCCATGCTGGTCATGGCGGGGTTCTTGGGTGGCATCGGTCAGATACTGCTCACGTCCAGCTATCGCTTCGCAGATGCGTCATTGGTTGCCCCCTTTGATTATACCTCGATGATCCTTGCGCTTTTGATCGGCTATTTCATTTTCGACGAAGTGCCGACGGGAACCATGTTGATCGGTGCAGGTATCGTGATCATCGCGGGTGTCTTGATCATCTGGAGAGAGCGCAAGCTTGGATTGCAGCGCGCCCAACAACGCAAGGCGACCGGCACTGTCGGATCCTAAGGTGTGTCCCGCAGGAGGCCGAGGCGTCTTAGAACAGCGGCCGCCTTGGCAAGCCTGCGCCTGATGCCCGGCGGTGCGTCAGGGACGTCAAGCTTGAGTTCGGCATAAAGCGGCCAAAGATTGCGGGCGTCTTCAGGTGACAGATGTGGCGGGAGCTTGAGTGGGTCGCCGCCTTCGGGCTGCAAGAACCTCGGTGGAATGCTAAAAGGGAGCGCGCCCTTCGGTTTGGCCATTATCTTCTGGTTCAGACGCGCAATCTGCCTCGCTGTCACGTCGATGTCTTCGACCAAAAGCCGGTGCGAACGATAAGACCCCGTGTCCCAGTTTTGCAGGACAAGAGCAAAGATGTTGGATGGGCTGGGGCGCAAGGGAAGTGGTTTTGGATCATCAAGATAGGCGATTGGGTCACTGCGATAAAAGGCATGGACCGCAATAGCAAAATCGCATTCTGTCTGGCTTAGCATCCAGTAGATCAAGCTGTCGTGCTCTGGCAGTTTCGCCCGCCGGATCGTGTCGAGCCAAAGATCCTGCGGCGATGCCTTCAGGACCCGCCGCAAGGCGCGTTCACCATCTGATATTTTCTGTTTTTCGGGCAGCACTGGTTTGACTTGAATAAGAGAGCAATGAAAATGTGTAGAAATTTCAGATCGTTATTATGGCAGAAAATACAGACAGAATTTTGGCAAGAGTGCCGCGTTTTGGGCTAAAGTGTTAACAGTTGGGGGACAAAAATGCCCTTGCTCTACTTTTGTATCAAATTGATTTAAAGGTGAGCGAAATTGATCGAGATGAGTTGCTGCCGATTCTGCCGAAATGTGTTATGATCTCTTCAGATTGGAGGACATCATGACAAAACATGTATTGGATCGACCAAGCAACCTGCCAAAGGCCTTACCAGCCCAGGCAATGCGCATTGCACGCAGTTTTCAGCCACATCCGGGAACAGTTGCGCTCCAGCGGCGTGCCCGAAAGCGTGCCTTCAGCCTAAGAACCAAGTACTTCTTGCGCTTTGCGGATGGACTGCGTCCTTAGGAAAAAAGAGGGGCGCCTGTGCGCCCTTCTTGCCTGCATTCATGACACGCCAATCAGGCACGCACGAGTTTTTCATAGTCCGATGAAATCTCGCGCGTGATTGCGCCGACCTCAAAGTTGTAATCGCCGATTTGTCCAACTGGCGTTACTTCTGCAGCGGTACCTGTCAGCCAACACTGTTCGAAGCCTTCCAGTTCTTCGGGCATGATGATCCTTTCGTTCACAGTCAGGCCCTTGTCGCGCAGCATGCCAATTACGGTTTGGCGCGTGATCCCGTTCAGAAAGGCGTCTGCCTTGGGCGTATGAATTTCACCATCTTTGACAAAGAAAATATTTGCTCCGGTGGCTTCGGCCACATAGCCGCGATAATCGAACATCATCGCATCGGAACAGCCTTTTGCTTCTGCGGCGTGTTTCGACATTGTGGCGATCATATAAAGCCCTGCTGCTTTTGCCTGCGAAGGTGCAGTTTCCGGGCTGGGGCGCTTCCATTTTGCAATGTCCAGCTTGGCCCCCTTCATCTTGGCATCGCCATAGTAGTTGCCCCATTCCCAGACCGCGACAGCCAGATGCACCGGATTTCTTGCAGCAGCGACGCCCATGTCTTCACCCGACCCGCGCCATGCAACGGGGCGCACATAGGCATCGGTCAAACCATTGGCATCTAGGGCTGCTTGCTTGGCGGCCTCGATCTCATCAATCGTGTATGGAATTTCAAAATCGATCAATTGACCAGACTTGATCAGGCGTTCGGAATGCTCGCGCGACTTGAAGATTTTACCGGAGTAGCACCGCTCGCCCTCAAAGACCGAAGAGGCATAGTGCATGGCATGGGTCAGGATATGGACTTTTGCATCACGCCAATCGACCAACTGGCCATCCATCCAGATCTTGCCGTCTCGATCATCATATGCGCCTGCCATCTTTTCCTCCACAATTTTGCATTAGTTACGCAGATGGGTCCGTTTCGGACATAATCTTGCGTAGTTTCTGCGTTTCGCTAGCAGTTGATTCTTGGAATGTCAACAAAGCTGACGTATTGTGCTGTTCAGAATAGGGGAGGGCGCGCATGAGCGATGGGTTGCAGCCACAGATGGGGCAAAGCCTGCTGTTTCTTACGGACGAGCAGCTGCGCAAGGGGATTGAGGCGATGTTTTTCGCCTATCGCGGGTTTACCGCCGACCCGGACCGCATTCTTGCTGAAAAATCCTATGGTCGCGCCCATCATCGGGCGATCCACTTCATTCACCGCAGTCCGGGGACAACGGTAAACAACCTGTTGTCTATTCTTGGCGTTACAAAACAGTCGCTTAATCGTGTGTTGCGCACCTTGATAGAAGACGGTTTGGTAGCGAGCACCGTTGGCAGACAGGATAAACGTGAACGCCATTTGCACCTGACACCCTCGGGTGCGGCATTGGAGCGTGCCTTGTCAGACGCCCAGCGGGACCGGATGCGTGCTGCTTATCGTGCGGCGGGTCCGGCAGCGGTTGCAGGCTTCCGGCAGGTGCTTGAGGCAATGATGGATGAAGAGACGCGCCACCATTACGAGGCGATGAAGGATAGAGCGGAATGAAGAGTGACGACGCCCACCTGCTGATTGTAGACGATGACGAGCGTATTCGCGGCCTGCTACAGAAGTTCCTGATGCGATCCGGTTTTCTGGTGAGCACAGCCCGCGACGCAGCCCATGCCCGGCGTATCCTCTCGGGTCTGGAATTCGATCTTATTGTTCTGGACGTGATGATGCCCGGCGAAGATGGCATGTCGCTTTGCCGTGATCTGCGCAAAAGAATCACGACCCCGATTATGTTGCTGACTGCCAAAGGCGGGACTGATGACCGGATTACAGGGTTGGAAGCGGGTGCCGATGACTATCTGCCCAAGCCTTTTGAGCCCAAAGAATTGCTTTTGCGCATAAACGCGATCCTGCGTCGCGTCCCTGCGGCAGAACCTGCCGTGGTTCTGCCACGCGTTCTGAACATGGGGCCTGTCCGCTATGACATCGAGCGTGGCGAGATGTGGAACGGCGATCAACTGGTCCGGCTGACATCGACCGAAAGCCAGTTGATGCGCATATTCTCGGGCTGTCCCGGAGAAGCGGTGACACGGATGCGGTTGGTGGAGGAACTCAGCCGGTCCGGTGGGCAGACCCAAGAGCGTGCCGTGGATGTCCAGATCACACGTTTGCGCCGCAAGATCGAGGTGGACCCCAAGCAGCCACGTTATTTGCAGACGGTCCGCGGCGCGGGCTATATGTTATCTCCGGAATAGGGGGGCCAGCCCCCGTCCCTTCGGGACTCCCCCGAGGTACTTTAGAACAAAAGAAGATGGTTGTGATTTGCGCCTGAATTTCGTCTTCTGCGCTTATGACAACTGCTTTGATTTCACACCCCGATTGCTTTGATCACGTCACCCCGCCCGGCCACCCCGAGCAGGTCGCGCGTCTTGACGCGGTGCTTGGTGCTCTGGAGGGGCTAGATCTGCTGCGCGTCAAGGCGCCTTTGGCCGCAGAGGATGATCTTTTGCGCGTGCATCCAAAGGCGCATATTGATGCCATTCACGCCGCTGCCCCGGCAGAGGGCTGGCGGTCACTGGATGCAGATACACATATGTCAGTTGGTACACTGAAGGCGGCCTATCGCGCAGCCGGTGGCGTGGTGCGCGCAGTCGATTTAGTGATGGCCGGTGAGGCGCAGAACGCCTTTGCCGCCGTGCGCCCGCCGGGCCATCATGCAGAGCGGCAGACGGCGATGGGATTTTGCTTTTTCGGCAATGTGGTGGTGGGTGCCAAACATGCGCTTGACCATCATGGTCTGGACCGTGTCGCGATTGTGGATTTTGACGTGCATCACGGCAACGGCACGCAAGATCTGGTCGAGGATGACCCGCGCATCCTGTTCTGTTCGACCCATCAATCGCCGCTTTATCCCGGCACGGGTGCGGCACATGAGGTCGGGGTTGATAATGTCCTGAATGTCCCGCTCCCAGAAGGAACAGGTTCAAAGGCGTTCCGCGACGTGATGGAGCGGATCGTCTTGCCACGGATCGATGCGTTTTGTCCGCAACTCGTCATAATTTCGGCTGGATTCGATGCACATATGAGGGACCCTTTGGCAGGAATGAACCTGACAACCGAGGATTTCGGTTGGGTGACCGAAAGGCTTTGTGATTTGGCCGACCATCATTGTGCGGGTCGGGTGGTATCAAGTCTTGAAGGAGGTTATGACCTCGAAGCGCTGGGCGCATCCGCCGCGGCCCATGTGAAAGTATTGAAGGAAAGAGGCCAATGAGCGACGTCGCTGAAATGAGCTTTGAAGACGCGATCAAGGAGCTGGAGACCGTTGTCGGCCAGTTGGAACGTGGTGATGTTGCCCTTGATGAAAGTATCGCACTTTATGAACGGGGTGCCGCACTCAAGGCCCGTTGCGAAGCCAAGCTGAAGGAAGCGGAAGAAAAGGTCGCCAAGATTACATTGGGCGAGGGTGGTGTGCCCCAAGGGACGGTGCCACTTGATGACTGATGGAAATTCAAGAATCCGTATCGCCGCGCTCGAGCGCCAGTCACGTGAAGCGGCGATGGCCCATGCCGCAAAGGTGGCGCAGGCGCGTATCGGCTTTGCCCTAAGTGGCCTGAAAGGTGATCTGAGCGATGCCATGCTCTATGCTGTGTCCGGCGGTAAGGCGCTCCGCGCTTTTCTGGCGTTGGAGACAGCTCGTATACATGGGATCAACCCTGTCGCTGCCGCCGGTGCTGCCGCTGCAATCGAGTGTATCCATGCCTATTCACTGGTGCATGACGATCTGCCCTGCATGGATGATGATGACACCCGACGTGGGCAACCCACTGTGCACCGCAAGTGGAACGAAGCAACTGCCGTTCTGGCGGGAGATGGTCTTCAGGCGCTTGCTTTTGAATTGCTGGTGCAGGTCGAATGTGCCCCCCGCGCAAAGCTGAATCTGTTGATGTCGCTGGCGAATGCCGCAGGCGTTCGGGGGATGGTGGGCGGTCAGGCCGCTGATATCGCCGCCGAGACTGCCGCTGCGCCGCTCGACCTTGACCAGATCATGGAATTGCAGGCGGGAAAAACTGGTGCCCTCATTTCTTGGTCCGCCCTTGTCGGTCCACGTATGGCCGAGGCAGAGCGTGAACCTTTGTCGATCTATGGGTCCTGTCTGGGTCTGGCTTTTCAAATTGCTGATGACGTTCTGGATGAGACCGGTGATGCGGCGACCTTGGGCAAGGCCGTCGGCAAAGATGCTGCAGCCGGAAAGGCAACTTTCGTCTCGATCTTGGGGCTGGATGGGGCGAAGAGTCGCGCAGCCGCACTGGTGGAAGAGGCCTGTGATGCGCTATCTCCCTACGGTGACGACGCCGAGACGTTGAAGGAAGCCGCGCGCTTTGTGATTGCGCGCACGCATTAACAAGAAGGGTCGACATGCCAGACCAACCCCACACCCCGCTGCTTGACCGCGTTCACACACCGGATGACATGAAATCCCTGTCGGATGCGCAACTGCGCCAATTGGCCGACGAGTTGCGGGCGGAAACGATCTCTGCCGTGTCTGTGACCGGTGGACATCTGGGTGCTGGTCTTGGTGTCGTGGAGATGACAGTTGCCTTGCATGCTGTGTTTGATGCGCCCAAGGACAAGATCATTTGGGACGTGTCCCACCAATGCTATCCGCACAAGATCCTGACCGGTCGCCGTGACCGTATCCGCACCTTGCGCACCGAAGGGGGTCTTAGCGGTTTTACAAAGCGATCCGAAAGCCCTTATGACCCGTTTGGCGCGGCCCATTCCAGCACCTCTATTTCGGCCGCCCTTGGCTTTGCCGTGGCCCGTGATCTGGGCGGTGAAGGTGGCGATGCGATTGCAATCATCGGTGACGGGTCAATGTCGGCCGGCATGGCCTATGAGGCGATGAACAATGCAGGTCATTTGGGCAAACGCCTGATTGTGATCCTGAATGACAATGAAATGTCGATTGCACCGCCAACGGGCGCGATGTCGTCCTATCTGTCGCGCCTTTATGCAGAGGAACCGTTTCAGGAACTCAAAGCGGCGGCCAAAGGCGCTATGTCATTGTTGCCCGAGCCTTTCCGCGAAGGGGCCAAGCGGGCGAAAGATGTGCTCAAGCATATGACCGTCGGCGGCACTTTGTTCGAGGAACTGGGTTTTTCGTATCTTGGGCCGATTGATGGTCATGACATGGACCAACTGCTGTCAGTGCTACGCACCGTCAAGGCACGTGCGACGGGGCCGATCCTGATCCATGCGATTACCAAAAAGGGCAAGGGCTATGCCCCCGCTGAACGGGCTAGCGATAAAGGCCATGCCACTGCCAAGTTTGATGTGATCACCGGCGAACAGAAGAAAGCGCCCAGCAATGCGCCCTCTTACACTGCGGTTTTTGCCGAGGCTTTGTTAAAGCATGCCGCTAACGATCCCAAGATCTGTGCAGTCACGGCCGCCATGCCCGATGGCACCGGACTGAGTAAATTCATGGAACGCTATGCCAGCCGCTGTTTTGACGTGGGTATCGCCGAACAGCATGCGGTGACATTCAGCGCGGGTCTTGCGGCGGGCGGGATGCGCCCCTTCTGCGCGCTCTACTCGACCTTCCTGCAACGCGGTTACGATCAGGTTGTGCATGATGTCGCGATCCAGCGGCTCCCGGTACGTTTTGCCATTGATCGCGCGGGGCTTGTTGGGGCGGATGGGGCCACGCATGCGGGGTCTTTTGATGTGGCCTTTCTGGCAAACCTTCCCGGCTTTGTTGTGATGGCGGCGGCGGATGAGGCCGAACTTGTGCGCATGGTCGCCACCGCAGCGGCGCATGACGAAGGCCCGATCGCATTCCGCTTTCCCCGCGGCGAAGGCGTTGGCGTCGAGATGCCCGAGAACCCGCAACCGCTGGAGATCGGCAAAGGCCGGATGATCCGCGAAGGTGCGCAGGTCGCGATCCTGTCATTCGGAACGCGCCTGCAGGAAGTGATGAAAGCCTGCGAGGCGCTCGAAGCCAAGGGGATCAGGCCCACCGTGGCCGATGCACGATTTGCCAAGCCGTTGGACCGCGACATGATCCTGCGGATGGCCGCCGATCACGACACGCTGATCACCGTGGAAGAAGGTGCTGTAGGTGGTTTCGGGTCCCATGTGGCGCAGTTGCTGGCCGACGAAGGCGTGTTCGATCACGGGCTGAAATTCCGGTCCATGGTGCTGCCCGATATTTTCATCGATCAGGCCAACCCCAAGAATATGTACGATGTGGCGGGGATGAACGCCGAACATATCGAGGCAAAGGTGCTCGAGGTGATGGGTGTGGCGGTGATGGGAAAGCGGGCATAACCGGCTTTTGGCTAGCGGCTCACCACACCACAGCTGCCAAGTCGTTTCGCAGGACTGATCCGCCGGGCTGGCCAAATCTGGCGCAGCCTGTCTCTCAGTGCAAAATGGATTTTCAGAGGTTCTGACGTACGAATCCCGCAATATCGCTGGCAGGCCGCGCGCCAGTCAGGCGAGAGACTTCGCGACCGCCGGCATATAGGATCAACAACGGAATTCCGCGGATATTGAGCCGCTGCGAAACTTGCGGAAACTGTTCCGTGTCGATCTTTGCAAACCGCGCCGTGCCACGCAAAGCCACCGCTGCCTTGGCAAATTCTGGAGCCATGGTCCGACATGGCCCGCACCACGGTGCCCAATAGTCGATAATCAGTGGTACGCCATCTGTTGCTGTGGCTTTGTCGTGAAGGCGCATGTCAAGCGCTGCGACATCACCACCCGCCAAAGACGCACTGCATTTTGCACATTTGGGACCGGCAACCAGCTTTCCCTTTGGGGCGCGGTTGACTTGCCCACACGCAAGACAAGTGAGGTTGACAGTCTCGTTTAAAGGTTCCGTTTCTTTCGACATCTCGTTTCCGTCTATTGGGCGGTATAGCCGCCATCGACAAGATGGTAGCTTCCGGTGATGAAACTCGCCTGATCCGACAAGAGAAAGCATGCAAGCGCAGAGACTTCTTCTGCCGTCCCAAGACGCGCGATGGGGTGCATCGCCGCGATCCCCTCAAGCGCAGCCGCGTCGAGGTTTTTCTCCAAGAGTGGTGTCGCGATAAAGCCCGGGCCAATTGAATTCACCCGGACCCCGGAAGTTGCATATTCCATTGCCGCGACTTTCGTCAGGCCGACAACACCGTGCTTGGCGGCCACATATGCGCTTGCTGTCGCAAAGCCTACTGATCCCAAGATCGAGGCCATGTTGACGACTGCACCGCCGCCGGCTTTGACGATTTCCGGTATTCCGAAGCGCAGGCCGTAAAAGACGCCGCTAAGATTGACGTCGATCACTTTCTGCCAGCCGTCGAGGGGGTATTCGCCGATCCGTGCTGCAGGCCCGCCGATACCGGCGTTGTTCACCATCAAATGCAACCCACCTGTTTTTGCGACGGCAAATGCGACCAAGTCTGCCACCTGCGTCGCATCGCTGGTATCGGTCTTTTGGCTCAGGCAAGAACCGCCGGCCGCCTTGATCTGTTCGCAGACAGTGGCCATCCCCGCTTCGTCCATATCTGCCAAGACAACCGTGGCCCCAAACCCCGCGAGGTCGCGTGAAATGGTCGCGCCGATCCCGGATGCGGCTCCTGTTACGATTGCAGTCTTGTCTTTGAAATCGAATTGCATGACGTGCTCCTTGTGGGTTTGCTCATCAAGCATAACTTCCCACAGGTGACGGATCGGCGAATTGATCTGGATCAGTTTTTGAATGCAGGCAACTGCCAGTTATTGGCCCTTGCTTACTTTCTCCAACCGCTTTTCGATCGCCTCCAGCTTGGCCAGCACCTCGTCTCGATAGGCATCTGTTGCTGCGTTGCCTTCTTCGGCGTGGGCGTCCTGCATCGAGTTCACGATCAAACCGACAAGCAGGTTTACCACCGCGAAAGTCGTCACCATGATGAAGGGCACAAAGAAGGCCCAAGCGTAGGGATAAATCTCCATCACGGGCCGGACGATGCCCATGGACCAGCTTTCCAGCGTCATGATCTGGAATAGCGTGTAGCCGGATTGGCCCAGCGTGCCGAACCATTCGGGAAAGCTTTCGCCAAAAAGCTTTGTGGCCATAACAGCACCGATGTAGAACACGATCCCCATCAGCAGGAAAACCGACCCCATTCCGGGCAGGGCTGTCACAAATCCTTCGACCACGCGGCGGAGCGATGGCACGACCGAGATGACCCGCAAAACCCGCAGGATACGCAGGGCGCGCAGCACCGATAGGCCACCATTGCCGGGCACCAGCGAGACGCCGACGATGATGAAATCAAAGATGTTCCACCCGCTGCGGAAAAAGCTGAGCCGCTGTGCAAAGAGCTTGGCGCCCAGTTCGATCACAAAGATCGCAAGGCAGATACGATCAAGCAAAAGGATCAGTGGACCCACAGCTGCCATGATCGTCTTGGATGTTTCCATGCCCAGAATGATGGCATTGAAGATAATCACGCCGACGATGAAATTGCGGACCCATGCGGTCTCGAGCAAATTGGCGGTTTTCTGGCGAAGTGTCATGCGGCTGGCCTTACGTCGGGAGCGTCCCAGATATGGGTTGTTTGCAACAGATCGGCAAGGGTGATTGCCGCGCTGCGGTTGTGCTGGACGGACAACCTCCGACCTGCGCAACCTATGCTTAAAAAGTGAGCCTAAAATGACGATAAACACGCGTTTGATTTTCCGTTGGACTGCGTTCCTGCTGGCTGGTGGCTATTGTGTCCGGATGCTGATTTTCGGCGGCTGGGACGGTTTCGCAGGGCCATTCCGGTTTCTGACCGTCTGGGCGTTGTTCTGTTCCTTCTTCGCTTTCAGCCGGATGATGGCGATCGAGGAAGGGCGCAGTGAAAAGCGCTGGGATGGCTTTGTCTGCATGACAGCCGTCATCAATACGATGGTCGTGTTCCTGTACTGGCGGCTCTACTTCGCGGATCCGACCTCGGTGACTGCCGATGGCGAACTGGCGGCATGGCATCTGGAGATTTACCTGCATCTGGTTGGCCCGCTCTTGCAGGTGATCGACACGATCTTCATCCACCGCAGCTATCGCAAGCTGGGTGCGGCCTTTGGCTGGTTGATCGGGGTGATCGGGGTCTATGTGCTTTGGGCAGAGCTGGTTGTGCAGCCGCTCAATGATAGCCCTGCGGGGACAGTGACCAGCGGGCTGCCCTATCGGTTTCTGAATAATCTGGAACTTGCCGAGCGCATGAGTTTCTACGCTACGAATCTTGCCGTAGGTGTTGTTTTGCTCTTGCTTTATGCTGGCATCGCTTGGGGCTTCAGGCGCCGATTTCCTGCGCCAGAAGCGCCCTAAGCCCTGATCGGTAGTCAGGGTAGAGCAACTCTACCCCCAACTCATCCTTGATCCGGTCGTTGCGCACCTTTTTGCTTTCCGCATAAAAGCTGCGCGCCATCGGGGTCATCTCGGCGGTCTCAAAATCGACCGCTTCGGGAATGGGCAGGCCAAGCAGTTCGGCGGCATAGGCGATCACATCCTCGGGCGGGGCAGGATCATCGTCGCAGACGTTATAGGCAGCGCCGGGGTTGGGCCTATTGATCGAGGCCGCAAGCACACGGGCAATATCGGCGACGTGAGTCCGGCTGAAGACCTGACCCTTTTTGATGATCCGTCGCGCCGTGCCATCGCGGACTTTGGCAAAAGGACCGCGACCGGGACCATAGATACCCGCAAGCCGGAAGATATGCAGCGGCAGACCGGGGATCGCTGACCAAGCCGCCTCTGCCTCGACCCGGGCAATCCCGCGTTTGGTGGCCGGGGTCAGGGCGGTGCTTTCATCGACCCAATCGCCCTGATGATCGCCATAAACGCCCGTCGTTGACAGATAGCCAACCCATTCGAACTGCGAAGCCCGTTTGGCGATCTCGTCCTGAAGCGCGGCCAGCACAGGGTCTCCGTGCTCGTCAGGGGCCGCAGAGATCAGGATATGGCTTGCGGCATTCAGCGCAGGGATCATGTCCGCACCTGGCCAAAGGCGCGGCTCGATCCCTTCGTTCATCAGACGAGGAGCTTTGTCTTCGGATCGTGTGGTGCCAATGATCCGCCAGTCCTGCGGAAGAAGAATACGCGACAATGCGCGCGCGCTATATCCATGGCCGAAAGAGAGGAGCGTTTTTGTCATGCCCGTTTCGTGCCCGAACTAGCGCGGTGGCGCAAGCCTGTGTTAGCTTTGCCGCATGGCCGATGATCCTGATCTGAACGATGCATATGCGCTTTCCTCGAAAGAGGATGTCAAAGCGCTGTATCGCACATGGGCACATAGCTACGATTCCGGTTTTAGCGATGGTCAGGGCTATCAGCTTCCCCGCGCGGTCGCTGCGGCCTTTGTGTCTGCGGGGGGCAAAGGGCCGGTTCTGGATATTGGGGCAGGGACGGGCCTTGTCGGTGCGCATCTGCGGGCCATGAATGTCGAACCGATCGACGGCATTGATTTGTCAGAGGACATGCTGCAGGTGGCCGCGATGAAACGCGCCTATCGCGGGCTCTTTGCCCGTGACGTCACCCAACCGCTTGGCCTCTTGGATGCACCTTACGCCGGGATTGTCAGCGCCGGCACATTCACGCTGGGGCATGTTGGGCCAGAGGCACTGCGCCATGTGATTGATGCTGCCGCGCCCGGGGCCGTGGTCGTGATTTCAGTGAATGCCGCCCATTTCGCGGCGGCCGGATTTGCCGATGCCTTCGCGACCATGCGCGCGGAGATCACCAACTTCAAAACCCGTGACGTGCGCATCTATGATGACCGTGCGGCAGAAGAGCACCGCAACGATATGGCGCGGCTTGTAAGTTTCCGCAAAGCTTAAGGCTCGAGAAAGCCGGGGCCGTTTTCCAAGATCGAAATAAGCAGCGCCACGCCAGCGACGATCAAGACGACCCACCATAGGAACTGCACGACAATCGCAGACGCACCAAGGACTGTGCCATAGGTTGGCAACCGCCAAGGGTCATGCTTGAAGGCGGAAACTGTTGCGGTCAGAAAGGCAAGAACAGCAAGGATAGGGCCGGTGATCATCAAGATCCTGTCAATATTCCAAGCTGCAGTTTGGGGGGGCGGCAATGCCTCGCCCCGGACCGTGTTCATTGCCGACAAGCTGATTTCACCGATGATCTGCCCGATCGTGGTTCCAATGCTTTGTTGCGGCGTGAATGGGCCTGCGAAGATCACGATACAGGTGACAACAAGCGCAACCGCGCCCAGCAAGATAGAGGCAAGGCCCCATTTGTGATTGCGAAGATCGCCTATGGTGTCTGACATCGAATTCTCCCATATCCCCCAGTCGATATGCGTAATCTTTGTCTTGTTTCAACAGGCTGCCCTAAAATAACGTCAGAAATCAGGTCGCATAGTTTGATCCTTCTGCATCCAGCAGCGCCTTGAGTTCGGCCAGGTGCCGGAGGTCCTGTTCAGGGTAACTCTCCAATTCCTGCGCGGTTTTTTCAGCGATCTCATCCGGCAGAACACGTAATGCCATGCCTGTCTGCAATGCGCGGATATATGTCTCGGCGGCGCGTTCAAAATAGAACATCCGGTTAAAGGTTTCGGCCACAGTCTCGCCGATGATCAACACACCGTGGTTGCCCATGATCATCACGCGTTTTTTGGGGTCAGTGAACAGCGCGGCACAGCGTTCCCCCTCACTCTCGAATGCCAGCCCGCCATAGCCCTCGTCGATGACGTAGCGGTTGAAGAAGGTGCAGCAGTTCTGGTCAATGGGCGGCAGGCGGCTGTCTTTGAGCGAGGCCAGTACAGTCGCAAAGATCGAATGCACATGCATGGCACAGCGCGCATGCGGCACAAGCCGGTGGATACCGCCATGCAGCCCCCATGCTGTCGGATCAGGTGCATTCGGACCTTTGAGTGTCTCTGGATCATTCGCATCAACGACAATCAGATCGCTCGCCTTGATCCGGCTGAAATGCATCTGGTTGGGGTTCATCAGGAACTTTGTCCCTTCGTCATTGATCGCAAGACTGAAGTGATTGGCCACTGCCTCGTGCATGTTCAGACGTGCAGTCCAGCGAAAGGCGGCTGCCAGATCGACGCGCTCCGCCCAATGGGTCATATTTTGTGAATGCTGGTTCATGACGGCTCCTTGGATTTGCCTGTGCGCCGCGCTAAGGATGACGCAACACCCCCATCAAAGGAAGTCCGAATATGACCTTCAAACCCGCCAAGTGGCCCCGCAAGCTGCGTTCTCAGGAATGGTTCGGGGGGTCGTCAAAGGATGCGATCTATCACCGGTCATGGATGAAGAACCAGGGTTTGCCTGCGGATGTGCTGGATGGTCGGCCCGTGATTGGCATCTGCAACACCTGGTCTGAACTGACGCCCTGCAACGCGCATCTGCGCGATCTGGCCGAGAAGGTCAAATTCGGCGTCTACGAGGCGGGGGGTTTCCCCGTCGAATTCCCTGTGTTCTCGCCTGCCGAAAGCAGCCTGCGCCCGACCGCGATGATGTACCGCAATCTGTGCGCGATGGACGTCGAAGAAGCGATCCGAGGTATGTCGATGGACGGCGTTGTGTTGCTCGCGGGCTGTGACAAGACCACGCCTGCGCTGTTGATGGGCGCTGCATCCGTAGATCTGCCCGCGATTGTCGTCTCGGGTGGGCCAATGCTGAACGGCATGTTCCGGGGCGAACGTGTCGGGTCCGGCACCCATCTGTGGAAATTCTCCGAAGCGGTGCGCGCCGGTGAAATGACCGCCGAGGAATTCGTCGAAGCCGAGGCCTCCATGTCGCGCTCGCCCGGGTCTTGCAACACGATGGGCACCGCCAGTACGATGGCCTCCATGGCCGAGGCCTTGGGCATGGCACTGTCCGGCAACGCAGCAATCCCTGCGGTCGACAGTCGCCGCCGAGTGATGGCGCATCTGACGGGGCGCCGGATCGTGCAGATGGTCAAGGATGATCTCAAACCCTCTGACATCATGACCAAACAGGCCTTTGAGAACGCGATCCGGACCAACGCCGCCATCGGCGGATCGACCAACGCGGTGATCCACCTGCTGGCCATGGCAGGCCGGACCAAAGACGTTGACCTGACGCTGGACGATTGGGACCGGCTGGGTCGGGACGTGCCGACAATCGTCAACCTGATGCCATCGGGCAAATACCTGATGGAAGAGTTTTTCTATGCCGGTGGCTTGCCTGTCGTCATCAAACGCTTGGGCGAGGCCGGTTTGCTGCACAAAGATGCACTGACCGTGTCCGGCGCAAGCGTCTGGGACGAGGTCAAGCACGTCAAGAACTGGAATGAGGATGTGATCCTGCCGGTTGAAAAGGCGCTGACGCAATCAGGCGGCATTGCCGTGCTGCGTGGCAATCTGGCCCCCGGCGGCGCGGTTTTGAAACCTTCCGCCGCGACACCTGCGCTGATGCAGCACCGTGGCCGCGCGGTCGTGTTCGAGGATATCGACGACTACAAGGCACGGATCAACGACGACGATCTTGATATCGACGAAACCTGCGTGATGGTCCTGAAAAACTGCGGGCCGCGCGGCTATCCGGGCATGGCCGAGGTGGGCAATATGGGCCTGCCACCCAAGATCCTGAAGAAAGGGATCACCGACATGGTGCGGATTTCCGATGCGCGCATGTCCGGGACCGCCTTTGGAACCGTGGTCCTGCACACCGCGCCAGAGGCCGCGATGGGCGGACCTTTGGCTGTGGTTCAAAGCGGCGATATGATCGAACTGGATGTCGCCGGACGGCGCATTCATCTGGATATTTCGGACGCAGAACTCGCGTCACGTCTGGCCACTTGGTCGGCGGAAAAATCCGGTGCCAATCCCCGCCCGGCCAGTGGCTATGCGATGCTTTATCATGATCGGGTGATGGGGGCTGATACAGGGGCAGATTTCGATTTCCTTGTCGGGCATCGCGGCAATGCTGTCGGCAAGGAAGCGCATTGATGACGCCGATCTGCCTTGTCGGGATCGGCAAAATCGCGGTCGATCAGCATGTGCCGTCGATCAACGGCAGCACTGACTGGGATCTTGCCGCGACCGTCAGCAGGGCTGGATCCGTAGCGGGAGTGCCATCCTTCACCGACTTCGACGACATGCTGGCGGCGCGACCGGATATCCCTGTCATCTCCCTTTGCCTGCCGCCTGTGCCGCGCTATGCCTATGCGGCCAAGGCGATCGCGGCGGGGCGGCACGTGATGCTGGAAAAACCCCCCGGTGCAACCTTGGCCGAGGTTCATGCACTGGCGGACATGGCACAAAAGGCGGGCGTCACGCTCTACACCACATGGCACAGCCGGATGGCCAAGGGTGTTGCCCCCGCCAAGGCCTGGCTTGCGGACAAGACGATCACAGGCGCGCATATCACATGGAAAGAAGACGTCCGCCGCTGGCATCCCGGGCAGGACTGGGTTTTTGCCCCCGGTGGCATGGGGGTATTTGATCCCGGCAGCAATGCCTTGTCGATCATCACGGAAATCCTGCCGATGCCGATCCACCTGCAATCGGCAGATCTGATGTTTCCTGCGAACCGTGACACACCTATTGCGGCGCAGATGCAGTGGACCGAGAACGTCACTGGTGAATTCGACTGGCGACAAGAAGGCCCGCAAAGCTGGGATATCATGGTTGAAACAACTGCCGGAACGCTCGAACTGCACGATGGCGGCGCGCGTCTGGTCATTGACGGCACAGAGGTAGAGGCCGGGGCAGACCGCGAATACCCAGCACTTTACGACAGGATGGCCGCATTGATCAAAACAGGGGCATCAGAGGTCGATCTTTCCCCGATGATCCATGTCGCGGATGCGCTGACCTTGGGCAAACGGATCGTGGTAGAGCCCTTCGATTTTTAGCCTAAGCCCTTGCTTCTTTTGTTCAAAAATACCTCCGCCGGAGGCATCCCGAGGGTGCCCCCGCGTACCTTGGTCAGCGTTCACAAACTGCCAAAAATTTACCGTTTGATAAAAAATAAACTTGTGGCAGGCTGGCAGGAACGAAGCACCACAGGATTGACCCATGTCCAGCCCCATGACCCCCGGCATTGCAGCAGGCCGTTTGCCGCAAGAGACGCTGCGCAACAACTTTTCAGACCTGCACGCCCCCTTGACTGCGCACGAAGCCGCCGTTGCTGCCGACCGCTGCTATTTCTGCTACGATGCGCCATGTGTTGCGGCCTGCCCGACCGACATCGACATCCCGCTTTTTATTCGTCAGATCAGCACCGGCACGCCCGAGGCCGCAGCCAAGACGATCTTTGACCAGAACATCCTTGGCGGCATGTGCGCCCGAGTCTGCCCGACCGAAGATCTGTGCGAAAAGGCCTGTGTGCGGGAAATGGCTGAAGGCAAACCGGTGGAGATCGGGCGCTTGCAGCGTCATGCAACCGACACGCTGATGGCCAAGCAGCGGCATCCTTATGATCGCGCGCCAGAGACAGGCAAGAAAGTCGCCGTTGTCGGCGCTGGTCCTGCCGGTCTGGCCTGCGCGCACCGTTTGGCAATGCATGGGCATGATGTGACGATTTACGATGCCGAGGCAAAAGCGGGTGGCCTGAATGAGTTCGGTATCGCAGCATATAAATCAACGGATGATTTTGCAGCGCGCGAGGTTGACTGGCTTCTGGGTATCGGTGGCATCACGATCAAGCCCGGAATGCGGCTGGGTGCAGAATTGACCATAGAGAGCCTCACGCATTGCTTTGATGCGGTTTTCCTTGGTGTCGGCCTTGGCGGTGTGAACGCCCTGCACAGTGCGGGCGAAGACAAGGACGGCGTCCGCGACGCGGTCGATTTTATCAAGGAACTGCGGCAAGCCAGCGATCTGGCAGCCTTGCCCGTCGGGCGCGACGTGGTTGTGATTGGCGGCGGCATGACGGCTGTTGACGCCGCTGTGCAGTCAAAACTCCTTGGCGCGCAGAACGTGACTATCGCTTACCGGCGAGGCCGCGCGCAGATGAGTGCCAGCACCTATGAACAAGACCTCGCCGCTTCCAAAGGGGTGCGGCTGATATTCAATGCGCAGCCCGTGGCAATCCATGGCAATGGTGCGGTCCGCGAGATTGAACTGGAATATACCGCAGATGATGGGACGGGCCTGAAAGGGACCGGTGAAACTCTGCGCCTGCCAGCAGATCAGGTCTTCAAAGCCATCGGACAAACGCTAACGACTGATGCCGGCTTGGTATTGGAAGGGCGCAAGATCGCGGTCACTGGTGCAGGGCGCACGAGCCTTGCAGGTGTTTGGGCCGGTGGCGATTGCGCCAGCGGTGGCGATGACCTGACCGTGACGGCCGTGGCCGAAGGGCGCGATGCGGCGATGGACATTCATGCAAGTTTGATGGGGAGCAATTGAAATGGCTGATCTGACAACGACCTTTCTGGGGATCAAATCCCCGAACCCGTTCTGGCTGGCCTCTGCCCCGCCGACTGACAAGGAATACAACGTCCGCCGCGCCTTTGAGGCGGGCTGGGGCGGTGTGGTCTGGAAAACGCTGGGGTCCGAGGGCCCACCCGTGGTGAACGTCAACGGTCCGCGCTACGGTGCGGTTTACGGTGCGGATCGGCGTTTGCTGGGGCTCAACAATATCGAGCTGATCACGGATCGCCCACTGGAAGTGAACCTAGAGGAAATCACCCGTGTCAAAGCGGATTATCCTGACCGTGCGATGATCGTCTCGATCATGGTGCCTTGTGAAGAACAGGCCTGGAAAGATATCCTTCCGCGCGTTGCAGAGACGGGCGCAGACGGGATCGAGCTGAACTTTGGCTGCCCGCATGGCATGTCGGAACGCGGCATGGGCGCGGCGGTCGGGCAAGTGCCGGAATATATCGAAATGGTCACGCGCTGGTGCAAGCAGTACTATGACAAGCCGGTGATCGTGAAACTGACGCCCAATATCACCGACGTACGCAAACCGGCTGCGGCCGCCATGCGGGGCGGGGCGGATGCGGTGAGCCTGATCAATACGATCAATTCGATCACCTCTGTTAACCTTGATACGATGTCGCCGGAGCCGTCGATAGATGGCAAAGGCTCGCACGGCGGCTATTGCGGTCCGGCGGTGAAACCGATTGCGCTGTCGATGGTATCCGAGATTGCGCGGAATCCGGAAACCCACGGTCTGCCGATCAGTGGCATTGGCGGGATCACCACATGGCGCGATGCGGCGGAATACATCAGCCTTGGGTGCGGGAACGTGCAGGTTTGCACGGCGGCCATGACCTATGGCTTCAAGATCGTGCAGGAGATGATCAGCGGTCTGTCAGACTGGATGGATGAAAAGGGATATACGTCGGTCGAGCAAGTTGTCGGGCGTGCTGTGCCGAATGTGACGGACTGGCAGTATCTCAACCTTAACTATGTCGCCAAGGCCAAGATCAATCAGGATGACTGCATCAAATGCGGACGGTGCTACGCGGCCTGTGAGGATACCAGCCATCAAGCGATTGCGATGTCTGCCGACCGGACCTTTAGCGTCATTGATGCCGAATGTGTGGCTTGCAACCTCTGTGTTGATGTCTGCCCGGTCGAGAATTGCATCACGATGGAGCCAATGCAACCTGGTCAGGTCGATCCGCGCACGGGCAAGGTGGTTCAAAAGGACTATGCCAATTGGACCACGCATCCAAACAATCCAGGAGCGGTTGCGGCGGAGTGAGGAGCAAGAATTTTTGCCAAAAATTCTTGGGACAGTCTGAAAATCTTCGTACGAAGATTTTCAGGGTCAGGTATGCACGATCAACTGGCCGGGATTGCAGATGACGATGAATTGCCCGCCGCATTCGACAAGGTGAAAGCCGCGTCGACTCACCTCTGTCACAAAGGCGGCACGCCCGATTTCACGCTCGACATCGCGTACCGCCCGCCGGACGATCCCGCCGGACCGCGCCGCTTTGGCGTCGAATATTCTTGCGCACCAACTTGGGTTGGCAAGCGGATGGCGCACGGTGGAGGCATGTACAATTTGCATTCCTGCAAGGTGTCAATTCAAGGTGAAGAATGGATTAAGGCCGCAAAAGCTTTGCATAGAGCATATCAAGAAAGACAGAAGCCCCGTCGTATGGAGCCTTGTCACCCAGCACCGCCCGCACCTGCACATCGAAATCCGCGTAGTGCTGGGTAAAGGCCCAGATTGAGAAAATCAGATGATGCGGATCGATATCGGCAATCTTGCCTGCCTCGGCCCAGGTCTTGATCACGGCTGCCTTTTCATCCACGAGGGTCTTGAGGTCAGTTCGCAATATCTCTTCGATGCGCGGCGCGCCTTGCAAGATCTCATTGGCAAACAGCCGGCTTTCTCGCGGGTAATCACGGCTCATCGCCAGCTTGCGCTGGGCATAGGCCATGATCTCCTTGACGGGGTCACCATCCGCATCAAGAGATTTGAGTGGGTCCAGCCACGTTTCCAAAAGGCGTTCCAGCAAGGCTGTATGGATCGCTTCCTTTGACGGAAAATAGTAAAGCAGGTTCGGCTTGGACAGCCCTGCCGCATCAGCAATCTGGTCCAATGTCGTGCCGCGAAACCCGAATTGCGAGAAGACATCTAGACCCGCTGACAGGATCGCCGCGCGATTGCGTTTCTGGATGCGGGTGGGCGCTTTGGTCATGCCAATCCTTTGCTCAAAATTCAGGCGCAAGGCGGGCATTGCCCCCTACTTTTGCCAGCTTTGTCCGCATCTGCCTGTAATCCGAGCGGAGAACTTGACTGATACTTTCCCTCTGTTAGCGTTGTTTTGACCAGTTGGTCAAACCCAGACGAAGGAGACCCCCAATGGCAGCCCCCGGCGAGAACCTTAAAATCAATGGTGCGCGACTTTGGGACAGCCTGATGGAGATGGCCAAGATCGGCCCCGGTATCGCGGGTGGCAACAACCGCCAGACCCTGACCGATGAAGACAGTGAAGGGCGCCACTTGTTCCAAAGCTGGTGCGAGGCCGCAGGTTGCACGATGGGCGTAGACGAGATTGGCAATATGTTTGCCCGCCGTGACGGCACTGACCCCGATGCGCTGCCGGTCTATGTGGGTTCGCATCTCGATACCCAGCCTACGGGCGGAAAATACGATGGGGTTCTGGGCGTTTTGGGCGGATTGGAAGTCATTCGCACCATGAATGACCTCGACATCAAGACAAAGCACCCGATTGTTGTGACGAATTGGACGAACGAGGAAGGCACCCGCTATGCCCCGGCAATGCTCGCTTCTGGTGTGTTCGCAGGCAAACATAAGCTTGATTGGGCGCTGGACCGACTCGATGCCAAGGGCAAACGCTTTGGGGACGAACTGGAGCGGATTGGCTGGAAAGGCCCCGAAAAGGTCGGGGACCGCAAGATGCATGCCTTCTTTGAACTGCACATCGAGCAAGGCCCGATTCTGGAGGCCGAAGGCAAGCAGATCGGGGTTGTCACCCACGGCCAAGGCTTGCGTTGGATCGAATGCACGGTCACGGGCAAGGAAAGCCACACCGGCTCCACCCCGATGCATATGCGCAAGAATGCGGGCCGTGGTTTGGCGCTGATCACCGAGTTGGTGCATGAAATCGCGATGAAGAACCAGCCCAATGCGGTGGGTGCCATCGGGCACATCGACGTCTACCCAAACTCGCGCAATATCATCCCCGGCAAAGTCGTCTTTACCGTCGATATGCGCACGCATCTGCTGGATAAGCTGAACAGCATGGTGGCAGAACTGATGGAGCGTGCGCCGCAGATTTGTGAAGAGATTGGAGTTGGTTTCCAGGCCGAGATTGTTGGACAATTCGACCCGCCAGCCTTTGATGAAACCTGTGTGAAGGCTGTCCGCGACGCGGCAGAGCGGCTGGGCTATTCCCATATGGACATCGTATCGGGTGCCGGCCACGATGCTTGCTGGATCAATGATCTTTATCCGACGGCGATGATCATGTGCCCTTGTGTGGATGGCCTGAGCCATAACGAAGCCGAAGAGATTTCACCGGAATGGGCGGCGGCCGGGACGGATGTCCTGTTTCACGCGGTCGTCGAGACGGCGGAGATTGTCGGGTGAAAAGGGGCTCTGCCCCCGGCGCTGCGCGCCTCCCCCGAGGTATTTTTGAACAAAAGAAGATGAGCCCTGCATAGAGGGCAACTGGGAGACACTCGAATGACCACAGTCATCAAAAACGGAACTGTTGTTACGGCTGACCTGACTTACAAGGCGGACGTTCTGATCGAGAATGGCACGATTATAGAAATCGGGCCGAACCTGTCTGGCGACGAGCAGCTTGATGCGACTGGTTGCTATGTCATGCCGGGCGGGATTGATCCGCATACGCACCTTGAGATGCCTTTTATGGGTACTTATTCTGCCGATGATTTTGAAAGCGGTACGCGGGCGGCCCTTTCCGGCGGCACGACTATGGTTGTCGATTTTGCCCTTCCTGCCCCCGGTCAGGGCCTGCATGATGCCTTACAGATGTGGGACAATAAATCGGGTCGCGCATCTTGTGATTATTCTTTCCACATGGCTGTCACCTGGTGGGGCGAGCAGGTGTTCAACGAGATGGAAAGCGTGGTCAAGGATCGCGGGATCAACACCTTCAAGCACTTCATGGCCTACAAAGGCGCGTTGATGGTAAACGATGACGAGATGTATGCGTCATTCTCGCGGCTTGCCTCGCTTGGGGCCATCGCCATGGTGCATGCAGAGAATGGCGATGTGGTGGCAGAGCTGTCCGCCAAGCTTTTGGCTGAAGGTAATACCGGCCCAGAGGCGCACGCCTATTCCCGCCCGCCGCAGGTCGAAGGCGAGGCCGCCAACCGCGCCATCATGATCGCCGATATGACCGGGGTACCGCTTTATATCGTGCATGTGTCCTGCGAAGAGGCGCATGAGGCGATCCGCCGTGCCAAACAGCAGGGCAAGCGCGTTTGGGGCGAGCCGCTGATCCAGCATCTGACCCTGGATGAGAGCGAGTATTTCAACCAGGATTGGGATCATGCTGCACGCCGCGTCATGTCGCCGCCGTTCCGCAACAAACAGCATCAGGATAGTCTTTGGGCTGGTTTGCAATCCGGGTCTTTGAGCGTGGTCGCCACGGACCACTGTGCGTTTACGACAGAACAGAAACGCTATGGCGTAGGTGATTTCACGAAGATTCCCAATGGCACAGGCGGGCTGGAGGACCGGATGCCGATGCTGTGGACTCACGGTGTGGCGACCGGCCGTTTGACAATGAACGAATTTGTTGCCGTGACCTCGACCAATATCGCGAAGATTTTGAATTGCTACCCCAAGAAAGGGGCCGTGCTGGTTGGTGCCGATGCTGATCTGGTCGTCTGGGACCCGCAGAAGACCAAGACGATCAAGGCATCGGCCCAGCAATCCGCCATTGATTACAACGTGTTCGAGGGAAAAGAGGTGAAGGGTCTGCCACGCTTTACCCTGACCCGTGGGCAGGTCGCGATTTATGATGGCGAAGTGCGCACGCAGGAAGGCCATGGCAAGTTCGTGAAGCGAGAGGCGAACACCCCGACGAATACGGCGCTGAGCAAGTGGAAAGAACTGACTGCGCCACGGCCGGTGGAGCGGACGGGTATTCCCGCGACGGGTGTTTGAGGGTGTCGTCCTTTTGGACTGCGGGGTGATGTGTGGCTGCTGAAACGACGATTTGCGCGCGGGGGCTGAACCTGACGTTCGAAACCGGTGATGGCCCGGTCCATGCGCTCAAGGATGTAAACCTTGAGATTACGAAGGGCGATTTCGTGTCTTTTATCGGTCCCTCGGGCTGCGGCAAGACCACGTTCTTGCGTTGTATTGCAGGGCTTGAGACGCCGACGGGTGGCACGATCACCGTCAACGGGATGACGCCTGAAGAGGCGCGGATGGCCCGCGCCTATGGCTATGTGTTTCAGGCGGCGGGGCTTTATCCGTGGCGCACGATTGGCGGGAACGTGAAATTGCCGCTCGAGATCATGGGGTTTTCCAAGGCAGAGCAGGAGGAACGTGTGGCACGGGTGCTGGACCTCGTGGATCTGGCAGGGTTCGAGAAGAAGTTTCCCTGGCAACTCTCAGGCGGGATGCAGCAGCGCGCCTCGATTGCACGGGCGTTGGCGTTTGATGCTGATATCTTGCTGATGGACGAACCCTTTGGCGCGCTGGACGAGATTGTGCGCGATCACCTCAATGAACAGTTGTTGCAGCTTTGGGCGCGGACGGAAAAGACGATTGGCTTTGTGACACATTCGATCCCAGAGGCGGTGTATCTATCGACCAAGATCGTTGTGATGTCGCCGCGTCCGGGCCGGATCACCGATGTGATCGACAGCCCACTGCCAAAGGAACGCCCTTTGGATATTCGCGACAGCAAGGAATTTATCGAGATTGCGCATCGGGTGCGTGATGGTCTGCGGGCGGGACATGTGGATGACTAGGGATGCCTCCGGCGGGGATATTTATGCTCGGAAGAAGCTGAGGGGGCTGATTTGAAGTCCTTGCTACCTGTTCTGACGGTTGTTGGTGCGATCCTGCTGTTCTGGATCGTTTCGGTCGTGCCGATGAACATGCATCTGACCGCGGATCAGGCGCAGCGCGAGGGGCTGGTGGTATCGCCGGACACGCCCGCTGTGCGGCAAGAGTATTCGGGCATTGGTCTGACCTTGCAGAACCCCGGTTTGATGGTCCGCACCTATACGCTGGAGCGTCCGCGTCTGCCTTCGCCGCATCAGGTGGCGGGTGAACTATGGAATACGATTGCCTTGCAGAACGTCACCTCGCGCCGGTCGCTGGTCTATCATGGCTGGGTGACGCTTTCGGCGACGCTGCTAGGGTTTGCGATCGGGACGGGGTTGGGGATTTTGCTGGCCGTCGGCATCGTTTACAACCGCGCCATGGATATGAGCGTGATGCCTTGGGCCATCGCCAGCCAGACGATCCCGATCTTGGCACTCGCGCCAATGATTATCGTGATGCTGGGCTCAATCGGTATTCAGGGGCTGTTTCCGAAGGCTGTGATCAGTGCCTACCTCAGCTTTTTTCCGGTTGTCGTCGGGATGGTCAAAGGGCTGCGCAGTCCTGATGCCATGCAGATGGACCTTTTACGCACCTATTATGCCAGCCCCGCCCAAGCGTTCTGGAAGCTGCGTTTGCCAGCCTCGGTGCCATATCTTTTCGCCTCGCTGAAAATCGGGATTTCGGCGTCCTTGGTGGGGGCGATTGTGGCTGAACTGCCGACGGGTGCGCGCGCGGGGTTTGGGGCGCGGATGCTGGTGGGGGATCAATACGGGCAGCCATTGGTCACATGGGCAGCGCTTTTTGCGGCCGCGATTACGGCTGCGGCCTTGGTGGGTTTCTTTAGCCTGATGGAGCGCTGGACCCTGCGCCGTATGGGAATGCAGGCGGCATGACGGGGACCGCGATCATCAGTGCTTTGGCCGTTTGGGGCACGGGCTGGTTCATCAATGTGCGGCTGGCGCAGAGTGGGGCGGCGAACACGCGACTGGTGCAATTGCTGGTGCCTGCCATCTTTGGCCTGACCCTTCTGGTCATGTGGGAATTGCTGGTGCGCTTGCTGGAGGTCAGCCCGGTGATCCTGCCACCGCCAACGGCGATTGCAACGCGCTTTAGCCAAGAGATACCGACGCTTTGGGCGGATTTTCAGCAGACAATCATCAAGGGCGCGATGACCGGCTATATCATCGGCATGCTGGCCGCTTTTGGCGTGGCAATCCTTGCGGACCGGTCGGATTTTCTGACCCGTGGCATCCTGCCTGTGGGCGGTTTCATGGCCGCCTTGCCCATCGTGGGCACCGCGCCGATCTTTGTGCGCTGGTTGGGAAGTGATTGGGAATCCAAAGCGGCTGTGGTCGCTGTCATGGTGTTTTTCCCGATTTTGGTGAACACGGTTGCGGGCCTGCGTGATACAACCGCGATGCAGCGTGATCTGATGCGGACTTATGGCGCGGGCTATTGGCCGACGCTGTTGAAATTGCGCTTGCCAGCTGCGCTGCCGTTCATCTTTAATGGGCTTAAGATTGCGACCACTTTAGCGCTGATCGGGGCGATTGTTGCTGAATTTTTCGGCTCTCCCACGGTGGGCATGGGCTTTCGTATCTCGACATCGGTGGGCCAGCTTGCACTTGATATGGTCTGGGCAGAAATTGTTGTCGCAGCCCTCGCGGGGAGCGCGTTTTACGGGCTGATGGCATGGATTGAGGGGCGGGTGACCTTTTGGCACCCATCGCAACGCAAATAAATCAAGCCCCGCAAAGAGGGCATCACAACTGACTTGGAGGTCAACATGAAGAAGTTAATGATGGCGGCGGCTCTTGCTGCAGGTTTTGGCGGAATGGCGCATGCTGACGCCCACGCCAATGACGTCACGCTGCAGCTGCAGTGGGTCACGCAATCCCAGTTTGCGGGCTACTATGTGGCGCTTGATCAGGGCTACTATGAAGAGGAAGGTTTGAACGTGACAATCCTGCCCGGCGGTCCCGATATCGCACCGCCGCAGGTTTTGGCCGGTGGTGGCGCTGATGCGATGCTCAACTGGATGCCTTCGGCGCTGGCTGCCCGTGAAAAAGGTCTGCCTGTCGTCAATATCGCCCAGCCGTTCAAGTCGTCCGGTCTGATGCTGACCTGCTGGAAAGACACCGGTATCGAAACCGTCGAGGATTTCCGCGGCAAAACGATCGGTGTCTGGTTCTTTGGCAACGAATATCCGTTCCTCAGCTGGATGAGCCAGGTCGGCATTCCGACCGAAGGTGGTGAGGATGGTGTGACTGTTCTGAAGCAAGGTTTTAACGTTGATCCGCTGCTGAACCGCGAAGCTGACTGTATCTCGACGATGACTTACAACGAATACGGTCAGGTGTTGGATGCGGGCGTATCGCCGGACGAGCTGATCACATTCAAGTACGAAGATCAGGGTGTCGCGACGCTTGAAGACGGGATCTATGTGCTGGAAGAAA
>NZ_JANQTS010000097.1 GCF_030731595.1 Yoonia sp. | reverse complement strand
ACGTCACGATGATGCCGAACAATCCGGACAGAAACACCGACGGCAGCATTTCACCTGATTTTCCCCAACGCAGCGCCACAGTGAAGACCGCAAATCCAAAGGCGGACCCCAAGGCCGCCAGACTGCCCTTCAAGGCTACGCCTCCAGATTTATCTGCGACCATGATCGCGATACCGGCAATGGCAACGGCTATGGCCACCCAGGTGGCAGGGCGTACAGGTTCACGCAGAACAACCCATCCCAGAACTGCCGCCATAAAGGGTGCTGTTGCAAACAGAAGCATGGCGTTTGCTACAGATGTCGCCTGGATTGCATATATCCCTCCGGAATAAGCAGCCACCAGTGACAGCCCTGCGATCACTGCTGGGAACCCGGTGCGGCGGATCTGGGCAAAGGGGCTTTCACCAGAGCGCATGCGAATGAACACATAAAGCAGAAGTGACAGGCTGGCCGAACGGTAAAGCAATATCTGCCACACAACCGCGTCTTCGATCAGCCGTATTCCAAGCCCGACGGTCGACCAAAGCACACCAGCAGTAAAGACAAACAGGACACCGAACCGGTGCCCGTCAGTGCCGAGTGACGGTTGGTTCATGACAGTCATTTGGTCTCCGAAAGACATTTCTTTCTCATTGCTAGCGATGCGGCTGTCGCTTTGGCCTTCCGTTTGCGACACCGAAGCTGTTCGTGGTACATAGATGCCAAGGAATGGCCTCTGACCAGCACCTTCTGCCAACGCCGCGAATTGGTACTTCGTCCCGCGTCTTTCCAGTTCAAGCTCTACGCAGAGAACGGCACCCGTTTTCGGACCAACCGTTCGTAGATGGTGCGGCGAAGGTGTCAGGAGAGCCCAGACTCTCCGATACTGCGCCTTGAACAAGTGGCCGCTTTCTTCAGCGAGGAATTTTCGAATAAACTGACCACGCCTATCAATCTATAAGGTGAGAAACACTTTGCGTTTTTCAAAACGTCGCTTTTAGAAAAGACCCGCTGACATTCAGACAGGTAAGTATTCACCATGCCAGCGAGATGAAATTTGGATGACAAAGAAAACCGACACCGAACCAATGAGCCGGGAGTGGCACTGGCATCCAGAGCTACCAGTCAGGCATGCGCCGTATTGGCTGTGGCCGCCGAAACCCGCCGCTCTGATAAAATGGGTGTGGCAGAACTGGCTACAATTTTCTGACCGCTCGTTCTTTCTTGCACTGGCGTTTTTGGTAACCTTCTGGCTGCATCCTGTAGGGCAAGAGCAATCCAGCCTCGGTCTTGGCTGGACGGCATGGGTGTTCTTACGCAATTGGCTGCTATTGTTGATTGTCGCCGGAGGGCTGCATCACTGGTTCTATGGGATCGACGGTCAGGGAAAATTACAGAAATTTGACCCGCGCCCATATTTCAAACGCAAGAACGCATTGTTCAAATTCGGCTATCAGACATGGGACAATGTCTACTACTCGATGATGTTCGGCGCGACGATTCTATCGTCTCTAGAGTGCTTCTTGCGCTGGTCCTATGCCAACGGATTGATCGGCACCTTGTCATTCGGCGCGCATCCCGTTTGGTTCATTCTGATGTTTCCTCTTCTTGCGCTGTGGCAAAGCTTTCACTTTTACGTCGTGCATCTTTTTTTGCATCAGCCGTTTATCTACAAATACGTGCATTCAGTTCATCATCGCAACGTCAACACCGGCCCATGGTCCGGCATGTCGATGCACCCCGTTGAAGCGTTGACCTACCTCAGCGCAATCCTGATCGTTCTCATCCTCCCAAGCCATCCAGTGCATATGCTGTTTCTTGGCTATTGGCTGATGCTGGGTGCTGCGTCATCTCATTCAGGATACGAGGCGTTGTGGGCGCGAGATCGTCAAGCCATCCTGCTTGGGGCGTTCTTTCACCAACTCCACCATCGATATTATGAGTGCAATTACGGGAACGCGGAAATGCCATGGGACAAGTGGTTTGGGACATATCATGATGGGTCAGAAGAGGCGACGCAACGCACCCGAAATCGCAAAAGACAAATGCACGGCTAAGGGTTCGCTGTTTTGCTCCCTAAGGGTCTTTAGCTGACGTCAAATGTCTTCGGGTAGACGGCTGCTACGTCCCGCGTCTGAATCGTTGGAACCGCCCGTGGCGAATGACGGTTTGAATTTCGTGTCTCAGCGGGGCTTTGAATGGCCGCTCTGGCGATTTTGGCTGCAACGTAGCAGCGAGCATGCCGCTTCCGCGAAGCGATGCTGCGACAGCAATAGCTGTGTGGGCAAATGGCCGGAAAGTCCGGCGATCTCAACCGGTCGACGCAACACACTCTGCGAACTTCTCTGCTGGCGTTTGATATTGCAAGGTCTTGCGAGGGCGTTCGCTGAGTTGCCTTGCGATTGCGCTGAGTTTTACTTGGGAATGGACCGATAAGTCGGTTCCGCGCGGCAAATACTGCCTCAAAAGCCGGTTGGTGTTCTCGTTTGATCCACGTTGCCACGGTAACTGCGGGTCGCAGAAGTAGACATCAACATCCGTAGCCAGCGTGAAGCGCGGGTGATCTGCCAGCTCTTTGCCACGATCCCATGTCAGAGATTTGTAGAGTTCACGTGGCAGCTTCTGAGCCGACTTGATCAGCGCAGTGACAACGCTCTCTGTGTCCTTGTTGGCGACTTTTACCAGCATGACATATCTGGAATGCCGTTCCACGAGGGTTGCGACATAGCTGTTTTTTGAGCCCCCGATCAAGTCACCCTCCCAGTGCCCCGGAACAGCACGATCCTCGATTGATGCAGGTCTTTCGCTG
>NZ_JANQTS010000096.1 GCF_030731595.1 Yoonia sp. | reverse complement strand
GATGACCCGCTGGCATCGAATGTCCGCCGTGTGGCGTATGCGGACAGAACTCAGACGTTTCTGTCATAGGCGATAACCACCGTTTTGGGCCGCACAGGTTCTGGTAAGGGGTTTCTGTCCAATAATTGTTCAAGTGCCGTTCAATCGGCTGGCTGACCCAGATCAAGATTTATGAGGTGTGCCACATGGTCCGCGCCGCATGACAGTTTCTTTGCAACCTTGCTGTCCGGCGTCACCACCCGCCAGAAAGGAACGACTTCGTCGAGACGCTTACCCTCTTCAAGGTCCCGCAAGCTCACCTCGGCGACGACCCGCAGATAGATTGCTGTTGTCACCGGGCACATGGACTGCGCATCCGCTTTTCGCGCAAGTTCGTTGCGAAGCCGTGCGATCGTCCGCGTTTCGCCTTTAGGGATCTTGGCCAGATAGGTCGCAATATCTCCCGGCGAAGATATCAACATCGTTGTCCCAGCCTTCACGCCCGCAAAATCCGTGTGAAGCATGACAACATGTGGCGGCTTGGCGGCCCCGAACCGCTTGCGCCAATCGGTTGGCTTCTTCGCCATTTACTTATCCTCCACATGGGCCTTCAAGCTGGCCAGATACTCGGTTGCAAACGCTGTCGGATCAAACATAAGTCGCGCGATGATCCGGCCCAGCGCTGAGGGGACAGTTGCACGCTCCACCACCGCGATCCGAGTGCCACCGGAAACAGGCTCCAGAAGCGCCTCCCATTCGCCCGAGTAGCCAGCATCCGAAGTGAAGCGCAATCTGATCCGGTCCACGGACATTACATCTGAAACAAAATCAATTCGTTCTCCTCGCGCAGTCACCTCGAACCATCCATTTTCTGTCCGTGTCACGGTGCCGACATCCCGCCACTCCGGTTGTGTCTCGACATCCGCGATCACTGCCAGAACCAGATCTGGAGGTGCCGCGATGGTTGTTTCTGCGCGACCTTCGCGCGTTTCTGGCAAAAGCCAGCCAATGAGAAAAATGAGTGCCGCCAGGATCAACACGGCGGCAAAAAACAAGACCAAGATGCGCATTTGAAGGGCTCCGAATCGCTTACGGTGAGGATAGCAACTCACTTAGAGGCTCCGAAGTATCTCGATTTTGTTGGTTTTATTTCAGTTACTTGACTGAATCTTGTCTCCTTAGGCCTGCACACTGACACGAGTCTGTCAGCGTTGGTGACCCTCGATGACAACCCGACGACATAAAGCAACTCGGCATGTTGGCGTGACAGGTCCAGCCGTCCGCTTTTGCGGTAGACTGCGCATGGGATGGGGCACCGCCACAAGTCAAATTCCTGAGGCACTCAGCACGGGCGCAATGGGAATTTGGCGCGTGTCGCGACTGCGCACTATCTGCGCTCAACTGTCGAACAACTCGATTTCACAGAATGTCCGCCGTGTGGCACATGCGGACAGAACTTATCCGTTTCTGTCAAAGGCGGAATCCACCGTTCGTGGTCCGCATAACCGATCGCGCGCGCTTTGGAAAAATCCGGTCTGCGGTGTAAAAGAAGTGGGCCTGAAGGACGCGCATGGGGCCTTTGCCACATGCGGGCTCTGCGCCTTCGCGGATAATAGAAGCCGGCAGTGTACGGTCCTATCGCACAAGGCAGCGCGCCAATTTTCGGTCCGTCGCATAAACCTGTTTACCTCAGGATCAACAGCGATCATTTTGAGACAATGAGTACTGATGTGACCAAACCCTTCTTGCTGCGTGTGCGTGATGCTTTGCCGGAGTTGCATCCGAGCGAACATAAACTTGCAGAGCTTGTCCTCGATTTTCCGGGAGAAATGGCTGGCTACACGGCCTCGGAGATTGCAGAGCTGGCGAATGTGTCGAACGCCACCGTATCGCGATTTGTGCGCCGCATCGGATACAGTTCTTTCGACGAAGCGCGCCGTGCCGTCAGGGATGAACAGCGCGCAGGGACAGCCCTGCTGCGGTTCTCCTCTGCGACACCACCGCGCGGGCGCGCGGTTGCCTCTCATTTCGAAATCTCGCAGCAGAACCTAGAGCTGACCTATGGCGCGCTTGATGATGCGGTGATCGACGACCTTGCAGAAGCGCTTATTGCAGCGCCACGTGTCTGGTTCATCGGGTTTCGCGCTGGCCAGTCTTTTGCGCAATATCTTGGCTGGCAGACCTCGCAAGTGCTGGCGAACGTGACGGTCTTGCCGCGTGCCGGAGAGACCCTTGCCGAAAGCCTCGCCTCTTTGTCGCGCAAAGATATCGTGGTTCTTGTCGCTTTGCGCCGCAAGCCCAAGCTTGTCACGGCAGTCGTCGAGGCTGCGCGTCTGGCAGGGGCAGACCTTGCGGTAATCGAAGACCGACCAAGCGCGGAGACGGCCGATGCCCGTTGGCAGTTGTCTTGCGTCACGTCTGCCAATGGTCCGCTGATGAACCATGTCAGCAGCATGGCGGTTTGCAACCTGATCGCCGCCCGCACGATCGCGCTATCGGGCGCGGCCGGTCGCAGCCGCATGGCCGCGATCGAAGACGGCCACAGGCGTTTCGACGAACTGTAGCACAGGGCCTCGGTAAAGAGATCCGCTGCCGCAAAAACTGCCCATTTCCGAAGAAAACCGCCGGATTGCTGCCGAATAAAAGGGCAGTACAGAAAAAGCTGGTCCGCGCATGTGAAATGTTGTTTTCATAAACCAGGTAGTAAGAAAATATTTTTCCAGACGTAAATGCTGATTCTCCTCGTTCAAATCCAGTTACAAAGGAACAAAGTATGACATTCTCCCGCATCAACATGATCGCCGCGGCAAGTGCCGCATTTTTCCCTGCCGCAGCCAGTGCGCAAGCCGTCATGCAGATCAATTCATCCCTGCCCGAAGGCTCTTTTGCCCATGT
>NZ_JANQTS010000095.1:45462-85406 GCF_030731595.1 Yoonia sp. | reverse complement strand
GTGCAGTCCATGATGGTGATGGCGACGAAGATGCCGCATATCGGGCGCGGTTAGCCTATCGGCGTAGCAGTGTGAAGATGGCAGAGGCACCCCAGCCCGCCGCGATCGCAATCGAAATCGACATCAGGCCGTAAAGAAACGCATTTTCGTGGGCAAGGTTGTACAGCCACCGTTCCAGCCCGACTTTGCGCACCGGAATTGTCGTGATGTATTCGTCGATGACCTTACCGTCACGGGTCAGAAAGATATGCGCCTCGTAGTCGCCTTCGATCAGGTTCGCAGGCAAGGTGATCGCGGCCCGGAACAGGGTTTCTTCCTCCAGATCCACCGCCCCTTCCAGCACTTGATACAGCCCGTCGCCCGCCCGAATGCGGATCAGGGCCTGTGTAAAGGACCGGCTGTCTTCGACCACCGCCCCGACCGAGCGGATGACACGCGGGATGGTGATCCTGTAGCGCAAGTCCTCGACATCGCTCAGGACTTCGGGCATCGGTGCGGTTGTCGCAACGGCATAGAACGAGGGGGCGGCGTCGACCTCTACCCCTTCGGTGTTCACCCAGATGCCGAGGCGGCGATCCTTGCGGCGCACCGTTACGGGCTGCTCTGGCCCCGCAACTGTGACGATGACGCCGAGTTGACTGTCATCCGGGATCGGAGCATCGCGCTTGATGGCACCGAATACAAGGATGTCCGATCCTTCAAACGTCGCTGTAATGGCGACCTCGTCGCGGCTGAGGCCGAGCACGATTTCTTCGGCTTTCAGGGGTGTGGCCAGCAGCACCAGGAGTGCGAGCAACCGGATCACGAGTGGCCACCGGTGCCGAGCGAGTAAAGCTCGCTGGGCATCACCAAAAGGTCAAAGGCCAGCTTTCCACAAACGGCCAAGACCATGATGGCGAGCCAGATGCGCAATTGCTCTGCCTTCATCTTCACGCCGATCCGTGTGCCGATCTGGGCACCGATCACGCCCCCGACCAGCAAAAGAACCGCAAGAACGATATCAACGGTAAAGTTGGTCGTCGCGTGCAGCATGGTGGTGAAGGCAGTGACAAAGATGATCTGAAACAGCGAGGTTCCGACAACCACCTTGGTTGGCATGCCAAGCAGATAGATCATCGCAGGCACCATGATGAAGCCACCGCCAACACCCATGATCGCGGCCAGTACACCGACCAGAAGCCCGACCAGAAGCGGCGGGATCACAGAAATGTACAGCCCCGAAACCCGAAACTTCATCTTGAAAGGCAGGTTGTGGACCCAGTTATGCTTGCGCCGCGTTGGCACTGTTCTGCCCGTCTTGGCAGAGCGCCGGATCGCGTTCAGGCTTTCGATGAACATCAAGGTGCCGATCATGCCAAGGAACACGACATAGCAAAGCTGGACCAGAAGTTCGACCTGACCCAGTGCCTTGAGATAGTTGAACAGGATGATGCCCAGACCGGACCCGATCAGGCCCCCGATCAGTAGGACCGTTCCCATCTTGAGGTCGACGGTCTTGCGTTTCAGGTGCGCAAGCACACCGGAAAAAGAGGAGGCTACGATCTGGTTGGCTTCGGTCGCCACGGCCACGGCGGGCGGAATACCGATAAAGAACAAAAGCGGCGTCATCAGGAACCCGCCACCCACACCGAACATGCCCGAAAGAACGCCCACAATTCCGCCCAGTCCCAATAAAAGGAAGATATTCACCGAAACTTCGGCGATGGGGAGGTAAATCTGCATGAACTGATCCGGGCGCTTGTGCCTGTGGCGTTACCAAAACGGTTTCATCCTGCCAAGTCAAACACTGACATGCTCATTATGTTGCAATCGCAGCAATTCCGCGGTTTGGCCTTATCAATGCGTGAAAACTGGACTTAATCCAGATCGGACAGAAACCGGCGCAGGACCTTTTCGAGCTTGGCTGCCCCGATCGGCGCCATCGCTTTGGTATGTTCGTGGCTGATTGCCTCGTCACTCATTCCTGCCGCCATATTCGTGATGGTCGAGATCGCAGCGGCCTTGAGCCCAAGAAAACGCGCGAGGATCACCTCGGGCACGGTGGACATGCCGACTGCGTCAGCGCCCAGCATGGCGATGGCGCGAATTTCGGCGGGTGTTTCGAATGAGGGGCCGGAATACCACGCATAGACACCATCATACATCTCAACGCCCGTGGCCGTTGCGGCGGCGCGTAGTCCTGCGCGCACCTGTGGGTCGTAAGCGTCCTTCATCGGCACAAACCGCGCGTCCGTAGGTTCACCGATCAGCGGGTTGAGCCCTGAAAAGTTGATATGGTCAGACAGACACATGATAGAGCCTGTCGGCATATCGGGCCGCATCGACCCTGCCGCATTGGTTGCGATCATCGTGTCTGCGCCAAGTTCTTTGAGCACTTCCAAGGGCAGCCGCATCGCATCTGCGCGCCCGCTTTCATAGTAATGCGCGCGCCCGCCAAAAACGGCCACGCGCACGCCTTCAAGATCGCCGATCACAAGATTGGGGTTATGCCCCGAGACACCCGCATGCGGGAAGCCCGGCAGGTCGGTGTAGGGGATTGACACCCCGTTCACGCTGTCTGCGATATGCCCCAAGCCCGAGCCAAGGATCAGACCGATGCTGACGGGCGCATCGCCCGTCCTTTCGCGGATGCTGACGGCAAGCGCCTTAGCGTTCTTTGACATAGGGTTCGCCCCCTGCGCGTGGCGGGATGGCCTTGCCGACAAAGCCTGCAAGGATCACCACGGTCAGGATAAACGGCAGCACGTCAAGGAACTGTCCATTGACCTGGAAACCGATCATGCGCTCGATCACGTCAGAGCGTAGCGACATCGCCTGCAGAAAGCCAAACAGCAGACAGGCATAAAGCGCGTACCAAGGCCGCCATTTGGCAAAGATGAGCGCGGCAAGCGCGATGTAGCCCCGGCCGGCGGTCATGTCCTTCACAAAGCCCGCTTGCAGCGCGGTCGCAAGGTAGGACCCTGCAATCCCGCAAAGAAGGCCACAAATACCCACCGCGGCAAAGCGGAGCCAGATGACCGAAACGCCAGCGGTATCAACCGCGGCAGGGTTCTCGCCCACAGCCCGCAAGCGCAGGCCGAAACGTGTGCGGTAAAGGATCCACCATGTCAGCGGCACCATCAGCAGCGCCACATAGACAAGGATCGTATGGCCAGAGATCAGTTCGTAATAGATCGGCCCAAGGATCGGGACCTCTCTGAGGGCTTCGGCAAAGGGCAGTTCAATCGGGTTGAACCGCGCGTCTCCAGACAGTTGCGGGGTCCGGCCTCCTTGGCGGAACCAGCTTTGCGCGACCACGACCGTCAATCCCGCCGCCAGAAAGTTGATCGCGACGCCCGAAATCAACTGGTTGCCCCGAAACGTGATCGAAGCCAACCCGTGGATCAGCGACAGCACCATGGAGGCGCCAATGCCAGCCAAAAGCCCGAGCCAGACGCTGCCGGATACGGCTGCGATCGCCGCCGATAGAAAGGCTGCGGCCAGCATCTTCCCTTCCAGCCCGATATCAAAGATACCGGCCCGCTCTGAATAAAGACCTGCAAGACAGGCCAGCAGAAGCGGGGTCGCCAGACGCATGGTTGCGTCCAGCATTTGCAGAAGGGTCGCAAAGTCCATTTAGGCTGCTTTCTCCATCAGGAAGGGGAAGAGATCAAAGAAACGATCTGCGACCTCGGGGTTGCGCCGCAATGCGGCCTCGGCCTGTGCCTGGGTGATGTCGACCGCCTGCGTCCGGTCACGGCGCAAAAAGAACTGCAACCCCAGCATCGCGTCGAACCTTTCATCTGTGATGAATGGATCATGGGGGACGCGGGGCATCACGGTCTCGCTTGGCATCAGCACGCTTGTCGGTCTTTGCAGCGACAAAAGCGCCACCAGATGGGGCGGCACCTCTTCTGCGGGGGTTTGGTCAATCACGTGGTGAACCCACTGGTGGAGTTCTTCCATCGAAATCATGCCGAGTGCCAAACAACTCAGCACAAAGCCTAGGTCTGCGCCGGTGTCGTCATCGACACCGATCTTGAATGGTCCTGCCTTCATGTTCTTGCTCTCCTCATTGATAGGAATAGCCGCTCGAGCGGCATGCGCACCATGTTATCCAGTGCGCCCGTGAAGAGGATTACCAATGCCTGTATTACGATAATCAACTCACGGGGGATCGACGTCCATAGGGCGAGTTCTGCGCCGCCTTGATATAGAAAGCCGAAAAGAAGGGCCGCCAGCAATACCCCGAAAGGATGGCTGCGACCCATGAGTGCGACGGCGATGCCAATAAAGCCCGCCCCCTCCACTGCGTTCAGGACCAGCCGTTCGGCCTCGCCCTGTACGTTGTTGATGGCCATCATGCCGGCAAGAGCGCCCGAGATAAGCATGGCAACCATGATAATTTTTGTCGGGCTGATGCCCGCATATTTCGCGGCTGATTCCGAGTGTCCAAAGGACCGGATTTCATAGCCAAGCCGCGTTTTCCAGATCAGCGCCCAAAGGGCCAAGCAGGCTGCAAGGCCCACGAAGAAAGTGATATTCGCAGGCGCACCCCGGAAGAATGTCGTGTCGCCCCAGTTGAACATATCCTGAAAGGACGGCAGATGCGTGGCTTCCGGGAATTTGGCCGTTGCAGGCTCCATCGAGCCGGGCACTTTCAGCGCGCCAATCAGAAGGTAGTTCAACAATGCCGCTGCGATAAAGTTGAACATGATCGTCGTGATCACGATGTGGCTGCCACGTTTGGCCTGCAAAAAGGCGGGGATCGCCGCCCATGCTGCCCCGAACAGCGCCGCCATGAGCGTTGCACCAAGCAGCGCCAGCGTCCAATGCGGCCAAGGGATGAAAAGACAGGCCAAAGCCACGCCCAAGCCGCCCAGAACCGCCTGACCTTCGCCGCCGATGTTGAACATGCGCGCATGGAACGCGATGGAGACGGCAAGGCCGGTAAAGATGAAGTTTGTCGCGTAATAGAGCGTGTAGCCCCAGCCATAGGTGGAGCCCAAAGCGCCGCTGACCATCAGCTTGAGCGCCGCCCAAGGGTTTTCACCGATCGCAAGGATCACTAGGGCAGACAGGATAGCCGCAAGCAGGATCGAGATCAGAGGGATCAGGATCACATCTGCCCACTTTGGCATGACGTCCATTACGCCGCCTCCCCGCTCATGCCTGCCATCAGCAGTCCGAGTTCTTTTTCATCTGTTTCTTGAGGCATCCGCTCGCCCATTATTTTTCCGTCAAACATAACCGCAATCCGGTCAGAGAGCGACAAAATCTCTTCTAACTCCACGGAAACCAACAAAATTGCTTTGCCCTGATCCCTAAGTGCAACAATCTGTTGGTGGATGAATTCGATCGCACCGATGTCCACACCCCGCGTCGGTTGGCCGATCAGAAGCAAATCGGGGTTGTGTTCGATCTCGCGGGCCAGCACGATTTTTTGCTGGTTGCCGCCGGAAAAACTCTTGGCGGCAAGGGTAGGATCGGGAGGACGCACGTCGAAGCGGGCCATTTTCTCTTCGGTGTCCTTGCGGATGGCGGCATTGTCCATGAACAGCTTTGAGCGCTGGTAAGCGGCATCATGATGATAGCCGAAGGCCGTGTTTTCCCACGCCTGAAAATCCATGATCAGCCCTTCGCGCTGCCGGTCTTCGGGCACATGGCTGATCCCACGGGCCCGCCTGCTTTGCCCGTCCGAATGCGCACCGGTCAAGTCGATTTCTTCGCCATTCACCCTGATCGAGCCGGTGGCTTTTTCATACCCGCCCAGCACCTCGAGCAGTTCCGACTGGCCGTTGCCCGCAACGCCCGCAATACCGAGGATTTCGCCAGCATGGACGTCAAAACTCACGCCCTTGAGCCTATGGACCCCTTTGCTGTCCGTGACATTGAGGTTTTTGACTTCTAGGATCTTGCGCCCGATTGTGGCGGGTGCCTTATCCACGCGCAGGAGGACTTTGCGCCCGACCATCAGTTCGGCAAGTTCCGGCGGGCTGGTTTCGGATGTCTTGACCGTCGCGGTCATCTCGCCGCGCCGCATCACGCTGACCGTGTCAGTGATTTCCATGATCTCGCGCAGTTTATGCGTGATCAGGATGATTGTTTTTCCCTCGCGCTTGAGGTTTTCAAGGATGCGGAACAGGTGGTCAGCCTCGGCAGGCGTCAGCACGCCGGTGGGTTCGTCGAGGATCAGGATATCGGCCTTGCGGTAAAGCGCCTTGAGGATTTCAACACGCTGCTGCATCCCCACGCCTACCTCTTCGATCAGGGCATCGGGATCGACGTTGAGTTCGTATTCTTCTGCAAGGCTTTTCAATTCGCGGCGCGCGCGCGCCAGCGAGGGGCGCAGCAGGCCGCTGTCTTCTGCCCCCAGCACCACGTTTTCGAGCACGGTAAAGTTTTCAACCAGCTTGAAATGCTGGAACACCATGCCGATGCCTGCGGCAATCGCGGCTTGACTGTCAGGGATCGACGTTTTCTTGCCCGCGATGAAAATCTCGCCTTTGTCGGCTTTGTAGAACCCGTAAAGGATCGACATGAGCGTGGACTTGCCCGCCCCGTTTTCACCGATGATCCCGTGGATTGTACCGGGCATCACGCGGATCGAGATATCTTTGTTCGCTTGAACAGGGCCAAAGGCTTTGGAGATGCCTTTCAGTTCAATGGCGGGGGCTACGTCGGTCATTGGGGCACCTGTCGTTGAAATGCAAAAGGCCGCGCAGATTTCTCGGCGCGGCCTTGTTGTTATGGCCTATGCATCAACTTAGAAGTCGAGCGCTGGGCAGCTTTCGTCGGATGTGTAGTCGTGGACCATCAGTTCACCGGAAGCGATGGAGGCAGCAGCGGCATCAACAGCCGCCTGCATGTCAGCTGACACCAGATCTGCGTTGAATTCGTCCAGCGCATAGCCGACGCCTTCGTTGGCGATGCCCATGACGTTAAAGCCGGTCTCAAGGTCGGTCCCTTGGCTGAACGCTTCGTAAACCGCGTTATCAACGCGCTTGAGCATGGATGTCAGAACTTCGCCCGGGTGCAGGTAGTTCTGGTTGGCGTCCACGCCGATCGACAGGATGTCTTCGTCTGCTGCGGTTTGCAGAACACCAACGCCAGTGCCGCCAGCTGCGGCAAATACAACGTCAGAGCCTTGGCTGATCTGTGCCAATGTCAGCTCGGAGCCCTTTACCGGGTCGTTCCAAGCGGCAGGTGTTGTGCCTGTCATGTTGGCGATGACTGTCGCATCCGCGTTCACGGCTTTAACGCCCTGTGCATAGCCACATGCGAATTTGCGGATCAGCGGGATGTCCATGCCGCCGACAAAGGACACTGTGCCTGTCTCGGAGGCCATCGCAGCCATCATGCCGACAAGGTAGGACCCTTCATGCTCGTTGAACACAACAGAGCGGACGTTTGGCGCGTCAACAACCATGTCGATGATTGTGAACTTGGTATCAGGGTAATCAGCAGCCACCTCAGCCAGTGGAGTGGCCCATGAGAAGCCTGCCATCACGATCGGGTTTGCACCGGATTCGGCGAAGCGACGGATCGCCTGCTCGCGTTGTGCATCGGACTGGATTTCGACTTCGGCGTAAGTGCCACCGGTCTCTTGTGCCCAACGCTCTGCGCCGTTGTAGGCGCTTTCATTGAAGGATTTGTCGAACTTGCCGCCAAGATCGAAAAGGATCGCAGGGTCTGCTGCAGCTGCACCAGCTGTCAGGGCCAGCGCTGCGGTTGCGCCAAGAAATTTTTGCGTAAGGGTCATTTTTGTCTCCCAGGTCGTTTCGCGAGGTTTATGCGCGTCGTTGCGCGTACCTCTGTTAAATGGTCGAGCCGATCGTATGTCGGGTCATCACCAGATAAGGCCTTGCCTTGGTGGGAAGATCAACAGCTTTTTGGACGTTCTGTGCAGAGTCAGCGATTGAATCGCGACTTATCCACGGGTTGACGTAGGGTTAGTTGGTCTTGAGGTCTTTGCGCAGCACGAGGGCTGCCACAGGTGCCGCGTTTTTGGGCAGGTAATAACCGGGGCGGCGGCCCACTTGGTGGTAGTTTTCCGCCTTGTAGAGCGTCTGGGCAGGCAGATTATCCTCGGCCACTTCCAGAAAGATTTCGCGGGCTCCTGCCAAGGCCGCGGCATTCTCGGCATCCTTTAGGGCGGCACGCGCCAGCCCTTGCCGCCGTTTTGCAGGATCGGTCGCGATGGTCAGCACTTCGGCCTCGTCAGCCACAATGCGCATCAGAATGAAACTGTCGCAATTTCCCCGCCACAAGGTGCCCGAATGGCCAAGCAAGTCCGCAAATTCTTGCACCGACCAAGCGCGCGTTGCGCTGAACGCCTTGGCATGAAGCGCGGCCATGTCTTCGGGTGTCATGGCAGTAAAACGGGTGCTGGATCGCGCGGCGGGGCGGCGTCGGCACTGCGGATATAAAGCGGAGCGGGGCGCGCATGGTTTGTAGCCAGACGGCTGGCCGCTATTCTTGCGGTCGCGGCGATCAGCATATGCGGCGGCTTTTGTGGGCCGGCCTCTCTCGCGCGAAGTTCCGGTTCTGAAGGGTTACCCGTTTCTGGAAAGCTTTGCGCATAGGATTGCCCGCGCGGGGCGGGGATGGTCGCGATATAGGGTAGAGCTTCTTCATAGGCACGGGCCTCGAATCCGTTCACGCCAATCGCGGGTTTGCCCAAGCCCAAAGACAGGCCGCGCGCGGCAGCAAGCGAAATCCGGATACCGGTAAAGTTGCCTGGGCCGACGCCGACCCCAATGCCATCAAGGTCGGCCCAAGACAGCCCCGCGGCATCCAACATTTCCTCAAGCATCGGCATCAGGTGTTCCGCTTGACCTTTGGCCATTTCATCGACGCGGGTCACAATCCTGTCGCCCAATAGCAAAGCGGCGGCGCAATGCGCCGCCGATGTGTCAAATGCAAGAATAATGGGGTTAGGCTGCAACAGGCCGGACCTCGACCACCTCGGGGATGTAGTGGCGCAGCAGGTTTTCTATACCCATTTTGAGCGTCAACGTGGATGACGGGCAGCCTGCGCAAGCACCCTGCATATGCAGGTAAACGACGCCGCGCTCGAACCCGTGGAATGTGATGTCGCCGCCATCTTGGGCCACAGCAGGACGCACGCGGGTATCCAGCAATTCCTTGATCTGGTTGACGATCTCGCCGTCTTCGCCGGTGTGTTCGGCATGGCCGCTGGCAGGCTTATGGTCGTCCGCCATGACGGATTGACCGGACTGGTAATGCTCCATGATCGCGCCAAGGATACCTGGCTTGATATGGTCCCATTCGACATCGTCCGCTTTTGTCACGGTCACGAAATCAATACCGAAGAAAACGCCAGACACGCCGCCCGTCGCGAAAATGCGTTTCGCGAGGGGGGAGTTTTCCGCGGCCTCGACGCTTGGGAAATCGGCGGTGCCGACCTCGAGCACGTTCTGGCCGGGCAGAAACTTGAGCGTTGCGGGGTTTGGTGTCGATTCAGTCTGGATGAACATGGGGCCAACCTTTTTTGTCAGGCTTTAGATATGAGCGCGGCATGCCCCTCTGTCAAGGTTTGGAACGATTCTAAAATACGGGATCAGGTGATCGCTTCAAGCCGTTCCTTGGACAGATCCCCCGGCACGATGGTGATCGGGATTGGCAAACTGCCCGATTGGCGGCTGAGATGGGTGACCAGCGGGCCGGGCCCTTTGTTGTCGGTACCAGCGCCCAGCACCAGAATACCGATTTCGGGGTCTTCGTTGATTTGCGCCATGATCTCGGCCAAAGGCTCACCTTCGCGGATGATCAGCTCGGGATTGATGTTTTGTTTGTCACGCATCCATTTCGCGAAAACTTCAAAATGCACTTCGATCCGTTCGCGTGCTTCGGCACGCATGATTTCACCAACGCCAATCCAGTGATTGAATTCATCGGGGGGTATAATCGACAAGATTGCAACGCCGCCCCCAGATCTTGTTGCGCGCATCGCGGCGAACCGCATCGCATTCAGGCACTCGCGGCTGTCATCTAGCACGACCAAGAACTTACGCATGATGGACTCCCTCTTGGTCGGATTGTGGAGCAACAGTCAGCCGGTGGCAACGTCCGATTGATGCGCGCGTTGTGTCTGGGCTCAAGCAGTGCTTGCGGCCCAGTCCCAATACAGTTCCCGCACTTTGCGCGTGACGGGCCCGACCTGATATTGCTGATCCTCAAAGGCAGTGACAGGCGTGACCTTGGACATATTGCCGGACAGGAACACTTCGTCAGCGCCCCGGAAATCGTCGAAGGTCAGGACTGTTTCATGAACGGTAACCCCTTCGGCCCGCAGGTTGGACATATGTCGTGCCCGCGTAATCCCGGCCAAAAAAGTACCATTGGCGATGGGAGTGAAAACTTCGCCGTCTTTGACCATAAAGACGTTCGCAGTTGCTGTTTCCGCAACATTTCCCATTGCGTCAGCAACCAGTGCATTACCAAAGCCCCGCGTACGGACCTCTGCCAGCATCCGCGCGTTGTTGGGATAAAGGCAGCCCGCTTTGGCGTTGACCACAGCACTTTCCATTACAGGTCGTCGAAAGCGGGTTAGTCCCAGTGTTGTGGACGCGGTCGGCGCGGCAAAGGGGATTTCCTCAAGACAGATTGCGAATCCCGTGCCTTCGGGGCTTGGCACGATCGCGGTCACATCGCCGTTGATCGCCCAATACATCGGCCGGATATAGACCGCCGCCCCTTCGGCATAGGCTGCGAGCCCTTCTTTGGTGATTGCGATCATGTCTTCTGTGCTGACGGTCGGCGTGATCATCAGGGCCTCTGCGGATCTATTTACCCGCGCACAATGCAAGTCCAGATCCGGCATCAGCCCGTTCACAAAGCGCGCGCCGTCAAAGACCGTTGTTCCCAGCCAAGACCCGTGGTCAGCGGCGCGCATGATTGGCACATCGCCTTCATGCCATCTGCCTTCGAAATACGTGCGGATATTCTTGCCGGTGGCCATGATCGTTGCTCCTTTTCAGGCAAACATTAGGCGCGGCAAATAGCGAGGTAAAGGAGTGTGGCGTCCAATGCCGGGGAACATTGGACGCCAGATTGACCCAAGTGTCTCGGGGCGGAACGGCACCCGGGTGTGGCTGGCAGAGCGAATCTATACCGCGCTTTGACAGGGTCTCAGGTGCAAGATTCAGTTTTGTGACGGTCTGTCAGCCAGCGCCATGATCGCTGCAATATCCAGCCGTGCATTGACCATCTGGAGCGTGCCATCCGCATTGCGGGGCCAAACTGTTTGGGGTTTGTCCACGTAAAGCTCGACCCCGTTTTCGTCAGGGTCCCGCAGATAGACTGCTTCGCTAACGCCATGGTCCGCAGCCCCATCCAGCGGGATGCCCGCATGCGCGATGCGGACAAGCACCTCGGCCAAGGCTTTGCGGTCCGGATAAAGAAACGCGGAATGATAAAGTCCCGTGTGCCCCGCGGGCGGTGGCGTTGCGCCAAGGCTCTCCCATGTGTTCAGCCCGATATGGTGATGATAGTCACCAGCGGCCAGAAACGCCGCTCCAGTCCCGTAGCGTTGGGTCAATCTGAAACCCAGGATATCGGAATAGAAGGCCACTGACCGATCAAGGTCAGACACCCGCAGATGCACATGGCCCACGCGGGCAAAGTTCGAGGCTGACATCATACAAGTCCTTATGATTGATGCGCCCAACCCTAGACGACCGCACCAACGCACAAAACTGCTATTTTTGCAGAGCCACTGTGCGCAATCTCAGGATCGCAGCAGCCCCACGATGTCATAGGTCTGGCGCAGGATCGGTTCTGCAATCGCGCGGGCTTTGACAGCACCTGCACCCAAAATCCGGTCAATCTCGGCGGGGTCTGCCATGAAGCGGGCCATTTCTTCGGAAATCGGCGCGAGTTTCGCCACTGCCAGATCGGCTAGAGCGGGTTTGAACGTGCCCCAGCCCGCCCCGGGGTATTCCGCGATCACGGCTTCGGCGGTCATGTCGTTCAGGGCCGCATAGATTTCCACAAGATTGCGGGCCTCTGGACGATCCGACAGACCTTCGACGGTTTCGGGCAGCGGCGCGGGATCGGTTTTCGCCTTCTTGAACTTCTTGGCGATCGTATCGGCGTCATCGGTCATATTGATGCGTTCCATATCGCTTTCGCCGGATTTCGACATCTTCTTGGTCCCGTCGCGCAGGTTCATGATGCGCATGGCAGGGCCTTCGATGACAGGGGTGGTCAATGGAAAGAACTCTGTCTTGAAGTCGTGGTTGAATTTGGATGCAATGTCGCGGGTCAATTCGACGTGCTGTTTCTGGTCCTCGCCCACAGGAACGTGGGTGGCGTGGTAGAGCAGAATGTCAGCCGCCATCAGCGCAGGATAGGCATAGAGCCCAAGCGAGACCTTTTCCGCATTGCTGCCCGCTTTGTCCTTGAACTGGGTCATGCGGTTCATCCAGCCGACACGGGCCACACAGTTAAAGATCCAGCCCAATTCGGCATGGGCAGAAACTTGGCTTTGGTTGAACAGGATCGACTGGCTGGGGTCCAGACCTGCCGCAAGATAGCCTGCCGCCACTTCGCGGGTCATATTTGCCAGCTCTTTGGGGTCCTGCCAGACGGTGATCGCGTGCATATCGACCACGCAATAGATCGTTTCCATCTGTCCTTGCATGCCGACAAAGCGTTTGATCGCTCCCAGATAATTGCCCAGCGTCAAACCGCCGGAAGGTTTGATTCCGGAAAAGACGCGCGGAGTGAATGTGGTCTGGGTCATGATGCAAATGTCCGGGCTGGATTTCGGTGCTGGGGTCGCATACCCATGCCAGACAGACCCGTCAACTTCAACCACGTCAGGATGATCCGCATGAAGCCCGAAAGCCCGATCAATGCCCTGCCGCCAGTGGTGATTGCGCTGACGCTTTTGATTTTGGGGATCGAGGCTGTGTTTCAACTGGCCAACGCCGGTCTGATCGGTGGACCGCGCGGCGTAGGCTGGCGGTTTGCTGCGATAGAGGAGTTCGGCTTTTCAGCAGCTGTTCTGGACCGTGTCATCGTGAATGGCGACTATTCTTTCGACATGCTCAAGCGCTTTGTGACCTATCCCTTTATCAATGTGCAGCTGACCCAAGTGGCGTTTTGTGCCGCACTGACGCTGGCTTTGGGCAAGTTCACGGCCGAGTTCTATGGCGGCCTGAAGGTGCTGGGCCTGTTTCTGGCGACAAGCATTATCGGGGCGATTGTCTACGGTCTGCTGGTTGATGGCCGCTATCCGCTGCTGGGGGGATTTACCCCTGTCTATGGTCTGATCGGGGCCTATACCTATGCGCTCTGGCTGCAGTTGGGCAAAGCAGGTGAAAAGCAGATCCGTGCATTTCAGTTGATCGGCTTCTTGCTGTTGATCCAGCTTATTTTTGGCATCTTCGCGGGACTCATCTATGCCGCCCCACCACCGCCAAGCTGGATTGCAGAACTGACAGGGTTCTTTGCGGGTTTCTTGATTTCGATCGTGCTGGCACCGGGAGGCTGGGCAGCCCTTTTGCATCGGATGCGCCAAAGATCCTAGCGGCGCATATTCCGGCGGAATTCTGAGAGTTTGAATGCGCCGATCAACTGTCCGATACCAAAATAGCTTATGATACCAGCCAGAACCAAGCCCAAGAGAGCAACGTAGCGCAGGGTCGGGACGGCGAAAAACGGCTTCATGGTGATAGAGAGGATCATGAGGATCGCCCCCATGCCAAGGGCCGCAAGGACAATCCGCGCCAGCCGCCGTTTGAACCGTGCATCAAATTTCGCGGCATCGCCCATCGTCTTTGTCCCGCGCCACAATAGCAGTACCATGGCCCAACCTGTGATGGTTGTCCCGATCGCCGCCGCAGAGAAGCCGATCACAGGCGACAATCCTATGGCAAGCCCCGCATTCAGCGCCATCGCGGCAAGCGCATAGTAGAAGGGGCGTTTGGTATCTTCACGCGCAAAGAAAAGCGGTTGCAGGGTTTTTTGCAGGACGAATGCAGGCAGGCCAAGTCCGTAGATGGCGACAGCCAAGGCGGTGGCTGCCGTGTCATCGCTTGTGAACGCGCCCCGTTCGAACAGCACGCTGACCAAGGGTAACGGGATGACCATCAAGGCGACAGCCGCCGGGATGGTCAGTGCAAGCGAGATTTCCGATGCGCGGTTGAATGCGTCGCGGCCACCAGCTTCGTCACCGGCCCGCAGACGCCGCGACAAATCAGGCAGCAAGACCACGCCAATAGCGATTCCGACAACGCCCAGTGGCAGTTGGTAAAGCCTGTCCGCGTAATTGAGCCAAGCGACGGCCCCGTCAAAGAAACTCGCCACCTGACGCCCAACCAGAAGGTTGATCTGCACGACTCCTCCCGCAAGTGCTGCGGGGGCTGCGATCATGGCAAGGCGCTTGAGTTCAGGCGTCATCCGGGGGCGACCTATGCGCAAGGCAAAGCCAGCCCGTTTGGCTGCGAACCAGACAACCGCCAACTGCGCGATCCCCGCGACCGGGACCGCATAAGCGAGCGCTTGGCCGAGGTATACTTGGCCTCCGGTACCAGAAAAATCATACCAGCGTGCGGCGATCAGGAGTGCCGCGATGAAGATGAGGTTCAAAAGCACAGGCGCACCTGCTGCTGCCGTGAAACGTCCTGTTGCGTTCAGCACGCCGGAGAGAAGCGCCGACAAGGAAATGAACAGGATATAGGGGAATGCGATCCGGCCATAATAAACCGCCAGATCGAATCTTTCAGACCCCAAAAACCCGCTGGCCATCAGGGTCACAAGTGCAGGCATGAAGATGACGCCGATCACCGTAAAAACCGTCAGGATGCTGCCCAAGCCAACAAAAGCATCTTGCGCGAAACGATGCGGATTATCGTCCGCTTCCAGCTTTTTGGAAAACATCGGCACGAAGGCCATGTTGAAGGCACCTTCGGCAAAGAACCGGCGGAAAAGGTTGGGCAGGGAAAAGGCGACCAGAAACGCCTCGGCGACGGGTCCTGTTCCAAGGTAGGCCGCGATCATGATGTCGCGCACGAACCCCATGACCCTGCTAAGAAGTGTCCAGATACCGACTGTAAAAAAACCAGCCATCAGGCGGATCGGTTTCATGCGTGGCACCCCAAAGTTTTCAAAAACTTTGGTCCAATTTTCCCGCAAAAATTGGCATCCTGCACCCGGTTCACCCTGCTACGGCGCGTTCGGCGCCCTGTGTGATCGCTTCGCGCAATTTGCGTTCCAGTGCTGCGCGTTTGGCCTCTGAATAGTATTTCAGACCGACCATATCCTTGACATAGAAGGTATCCACCACCTGCTCGCCATAGGTGGCGATGACAGCAGAGGCGATATAGACATGGCTGGCCGCCAGTGTCCGCGTCAGATCATACAAAAGCCCGGGGCGATCGCGGGTATCGACCTCGATGATGGTATAGATTTCCGAGCCTTCATTATCAAAGCTGATGATCGTCGGTACCCTGAAGGCCCGCTCGCGCTTTTTGATCTTGTCTTTGTCTTTCAGCGCCTCGCGCGCTACCACTTCGCCATTTAGAGTGCGCTCGATCATCCTGCGCAGACGCGGCAAACGGGCGGCCTCATAGGGGTTGCCATCATCGTCCTGCACCCAGAACACCGCCGTCGCATAGCCGTCCTTGGAGGTATAGGTCCGCGCATCGACGACGTTTGCGCCCACAAGCGCCAGCGCACCCGTCATCCGGCTGAACAGCCCCGGATGGTCGACCATGGCAAAGCAGGCGCGGGTCGCATCGCGCTCTTCATCCAGCATCAGATCAATCTTGACTTCATCATCCGAGATATCGCGCAGCAGGTTTGCAAAAATCAGTTGTGCAGACAGAGGAAGCCCTTGCCAGTAAGGGCCATAATGCCGCCCCATCTCGCTCTTGATGGCTTTGCTGTCCCAATTGGAAATTTCCGCGCGCAACGCCCGTTTTGCTTCTGCCTCCTGGCTTTCGCGGTTGAGATCCTCCAAACCCGTCTGGAGTGCGGCTTTTGTCGCCTTGTAAAGATTGCGGATCAGCACGGCCTTCCAGTTGTTCCACGTGCCAGGACCGACCCCGCGAATATCGCAGACAGTCAGAACCGTCAGCAAATCCAGCCGCTCCACCGATTTCACAGCATTCGCAAAGCCCCGCACCGTGCGCGGCTCCGAGATATCGCGCTTCTGCGCCACATCGGACAGCAGCAGATGATAGCGGATGAGCCACTCGACTGTTTCACATTCTTTCTTGTTCAGACCCAGACGTGGTGCGACCTTGCGTGCAATCTGGGCACCGAGGATTGAATGATCCTCGTGTTGCCCCTTGCCGATGTCATGCAGCAATAGCGCCACATAAAGCACTTTACGGTTCACCCCGCGGTCCAGAATACCGGACGCGACAGGCAGTTCCTCGATCAGTTTCTTGCGCTCGATCTGGGCAAGGTTGCTGATGCATTGGATGATGTGTTCGTCCACCGTGTAGTGATGGTACATGTTGAACTGCATCATCGCGACGATGGGTGCGAATTCGGGGATGAATGCGGCGAGTACGCCCAACTCGTTCATCCGTCGCAAGGCCCGCTCTGGATTGCCGTGCTTGAGCAACAGGTCGACAAAGATGCGCCCCGCTTCTCGGTCTTCGCGCATCTCCCCGTCAATCAGATGCAGGTTTGCGGCAAGCAGGCGCATCGCATCCGGATGCAGCAAAGTGCCGGTCCGCAGTGCCTCTTCGAATATCCGCAGCATATTCAGCTTGTCCGCAAAGAACGCTCTTTCGTCTGCGACGGTCAGCCGGTTTTGTTTGATGGCATAGGGCGGCTTGGCGCGCTTGCGGCGTGTTAGTAACTTTAGGAGGGTTGGTTCAGATTTGGTATGGTTCGCTTCCAGTGCCGTAAGGAAGATGCGCGTCAATTCACCTACATTCGTGGCCTGCCGGAAATAGGCCTGCATGAAGTGTTCCACCCCGCGCCGCCCGCCGTGATCCCTGTATCCCATCGCTGCGGCCACCTCGACCTGCATGTCGAAGGTCAGTTGATCCACCGCCCGCCCTGAAATCAGATGCAGGTGGCATCGCACGGCCCAGAGAAAATCTTCGGCGGTGACAAAGGTTTCGAATTCTTCCCGCGTAAAGACCTTGAGGCCAACCAGATCGGCGGCATCCTTGACGCCGTTCACATATTTGCTGATCCAGAAAAGCGATTGCAGGTCCCGCAGCCCTCCTTTGCCTTCTTTCACGTTGGGTTCTACCATATAGCGCTGCCCGCCTTGTTTGCGGTGCCGCTCGGCCCGTTCGGCAAGTTTTGCTTCGATGAAATCGCTGGCGGTCGATTTGAAGAGGTCGGACCAGAGCTTGTTGCCAAGTTCCTTCGCAAGTCCGGCGTCTCCTGCCAGATAGCGATATTCGACCAGTGATGTCCGGATGGTATAATCCGCACGGGCCAGCCTGATGCAGTCTTTGACCGTGCGGCTGGCATGTCCGACCTTCAGCTTGAGATCCCAAAGCATATAGAGCATCGATTCGATGACGCTCTCTGCCCAAGGTGTAATCTTGTACGGCGTCAGAAAAAGCAGATCGACATCCGAGAAAGGTGCCATTTCGCCCCGCCCATAGCCACCGACCGCGATCAGGGAAAGACGCTCGCCTTCCGTCGGATTGGGCAGAGGATGAAGCTTGTCGGTCGCCACACCAAGGATGATCTCGATGATCTGGTCAGTCAGCCAACTATAGGACCGTGTCGCTTGTCGAGCAGCAAAAGGTTGGGCCTGAAATGCCTTTGCAATTGCGTCCATCCCTGCTTTGCGCGCCTCATTCAGAATCGCAACAACAGCCTGCCGTATTTCTTTTTCAATGCCTTCCGCAGCAATTTCCGAAGCGATTCTCGCCTGCACGGCGGCACGGTCAAAAATAACGGACGCCGGACAGATCAAACTATCCGGCGTTTGGTTTTGTTCTGGCATAGCGGGCCTAGAAGCCGGCGCCACCAAAGTTTCTTGGGGCTTGTTCAAGGATTACAACCTGATTGTCTTGGATGGTAGCAACGGCAAGGCCGCGCTGATTAAGGCCGTTTGACAAAAGTCGGAAGACGCCTGTGGTGCCACGGAACCCTTGTGGCTGCGTCAAAGCATCTTTTGTGAGTGCATCGGTATTGCCAGCAGCGGCCAGGGCGCCAATTGCCGCGATCCCATCATAGGCCAGCCCAGCGAGCGGGTGGGGGGTCTCGCCGTAGGTCGCGACATATCGGTTTGCAAACAAAGCGGACGTGCCAGGGTCCGGCAGCGCAAACAGTCCACCTTCAAGCCCTGCAAGTGCGGTCAATTGAGGCAAGGTGTCCCACCGTGTCAGACCGATGAACCGGCTGCGCGTAGTGTCCATACCCGCATCTGGCAAAGCTGTTGCCACGATAGGAAGATCGGCATTTGCGCCTGCCGTTGTGAAAACGGCCTGAGCGCCCGCACTGTCGATATTTGAGACAATGCGCCGTGTTGATGCGAAAATCCCTTGTTGGGACAATGGATAGCTTTCGACACCAACGACCTGTCCCCCATTCGCCTGAACTGCCGCTGTAATTGCGTCTCGTCCGACCTGACCGGGCAGATCGTTTCCATGCAGGACCAAGTAGCGGCTGATCCCTTGACGGTTGGCATATTTGACAAGCCGGTCGGCGGTATTTTCAAAAGTCGCGCCAAGCACAAAGACATTGCCGCCGGCAAAGGCCGGATTGTTGGAAAAGGCGAGGACATTCACGTCACGCCCGGCGATTGCGACACCGGCTGCATTTGCAGCTTCTCCGTAAAGCGGGCCGATAATGATCTTTGCACCGTCATCCACGGCCTGCCGTGCCGAGGCAGCTGCTTGTTCCGGGTTGCCACCTGCTGTGTTGTAGACACGCAGATTGATAGTCGCGCCCTGCAAGTCGGCAATCGCAAGCCGCGCCGCGTTCTCGAAGTTGCGCGCAAGCTGGTTGTCGGTTTCCTGTTGCGACGCGCCCGGTACCAGCAGGGCAACCTGGATCGGCGCGGATGGGTCGATCTGCTGACCGACATTTGCATCCGTCGCCAAAGGCACATCGCAGGCGGCAAGCCAAAGGAAAGCGGTAAGGGCAAAAAAGCGTGCAAGTAACTTGCGGGCGCTACTGAAACGGGCGAACATGACGACTATCCCTCCTGGCTTGTGCGGCTGGTTTAGCGGCTTTTGCCGATTGCCCCGCCACGATATCGAGGCTCATCATAAAGCAGGGGGCACGCGGGTCCAGAGATGAATTATAAAAGCCAGCCACTCTCTGCCGGTCTCTACTTTGTTGCGACCCCTATCGGTTCGGCACGCGACATGACTTTGCGCGGCTTGGACATTCTGGCGAGCGCTGATCTGATTGCGGCAGAAGACACGCGAACAGCCAGAAAACTGATGGAAATCCATGGTGTTCCACTAAACGGTCGCAAGGTTGTGGCGTTTCACGATCACAGTGGGGACGGGGCGGTTGTGCGTTTGGTTGCAGATATGCAAGCCGGAAAATCGGTGGCCTATGTTTCCGAGGCCGGAACGCCGCTTGTTGCTGATCCGGGCTATGAGTTGGGCCGGGCTGCTATTGCTGCGGGATTGCCCATCACGTCTGCACCCGGTGCCTCTGCGGTCTTGGCAGCGCTGACGGTGTCAGGTTTGCCGACCGACCGGTTTGCTTTTGTGGGCTTCCTGCCCGCCGCAAAGAAACAACGCGAGACAGAGATCGCAGCCTTGCGCGATGTCCCATTCACGTTGGTATTTTATGAAAGCCCGAAACGTGTTGGGGAAATGTTAGGTAATTTGCGTGATATTCTGGGGGAAGGTCGGCAAGCGGTCGTTTGTCGCGAACTGACCAAGAAATTTGAAGAAGTGACACGTGGCGATTTGGGCGAACTGGCGGGCGCGTTTGGAGACCGGCAGGTTAAGGGCGAAATTGTCGTTCTGGTCGGTCGGGCCGGGGCCACGGATGTTGCGGACTTGGATGTGACCGATGCTTTGCGCGAGGCGATGAAAACGATGCGGGTCAAAGATGCAGCGACCGTGGTTGCGGGTGCTTTGGGACTGCCGCGCAGGCAGGTTTATCAGCTGGCGCTTGGTTTGGGAGAAGACGAATGACAGGTTCTGTCGGTTATCACGCGGGGCGCGTTGCTGAGGATATCGTCGCTTTCGACTACGTGCGGCGCAATCATGGCATCGCGGCGCGGCGTTGGCGCGGTCAGTCGGGAGAGATTGATTTGATTGCACGTGATGGCGACACGGTTGTCTTTGTCGAGGTCAAGAAAAGTCGCAACTTTGGTGCGGCGGCAGCACGATTGGGGCGTCGCCAGATGGATCGGATCGTGGCAAGCGCAGGCGAGTTTCTTGCGGGCGAACCGCGTGGGCAATTGACGGATGTGCGCTTTGATCTTGCTGTGGTGAATGCGGTCGGTGCCCTAAGCGTGATCGAAAACGCATTTATGGAGATGTGACAGCCCATTGCACACAGCGCGCCGCTGAGCCATGAACAGGTCAGATATCAACTGAACGAGGCGTTACCATGTCGCTCAAGATCGCATTCCAGATGGACCCGATTGGGCCGATCAACATTGATGCAGACAGTACGTTTCGCATCGCCGAAGAGGCGCAGGCGCGTGGGCATAGTCTGTTTTACTATACGCCTGATCGGCTTGCCTATGATCAGGGCCGGGTGACAGCCAAAGGCTGGCCGTTGACGGTACAGCGGGTGAAGGGCGATCACTTTGGACTGGGTGAGGAACAGACCGTTGATCTGGCGGATTTTGATGTTGTCTGGCTGCGGCAGGACCCGCCGTTCGACATGGCCTATATTACCACGACCCACATCCTTGATATGATCCACCCCGCTACGCTGGTCGTGAATGATCCGTTCTGGGTCAGGAACTATCCTGAAAAGCTTCTGGTTCTGAACTTTCCCGATCTGACCCCGCCCACGATGATCGCCCGTGATTTTCAGACCTTGCGCGGGTTTCGCGCCGAACATGGGGATGTCATTCTCAAGCCCCTCTACGGAAACGGCGGCGCTGGCGTATTCAAGATGAAGTCGGACGACAGTAACCTTGCTTCGCTCCATGAATTGTTTGCCGGTATCAATCGCGAACCCCTGATTATGCAGAAGTTTTTGCCGGCAGTCTCGAAGGGTGACAAGCGAGTGATCCTTGTCGATGGCGAACCTGTCGGCGCCATCAACCGTGTGCCTGCCGCGGGCGAAACCCGATCCAACATGCATGTTGGAGGCCGCCCCGAAAAGGTCGCCCTGACCGCGCGCGACCGAGAGATTTGTGCCCGCATCGGCCCGCTTTTGCGCGAGAAAGGCCAGATCTTTGTCGGGATCGACGTGATTGGCGACTGGCTGACCGAGATCAACGTGACCTCGCCCACCGGGATTCAGGAGCTGGAGCGGTTTGACGGTGTCAACATCGCGGAAAAGATCTGGCTCGCGATCGAAGCGCGCCGCTAGACCTCTTTCGCCATGGCAAGCCGGTAGCTGACCGCTTCGGCCACATGCGGTTTGCGCACATCTTTTGCCCCTTCGAGGTCGGCGATAGTCCGTGCGACCCGCAAGACCCGGTGATACCCGCGCGCTGTGAGCCCAAAGCGTTCGGCCACTTTCACCAAGAGCGCCCGGCCTTCGGGGTCAGGTGTAGCGACTTCATCCAGCAGATGCCCTTCGGCGTCGGCATTGACCCGCGCTGCCGGGTGATCGCGAAACCGTCTTTCCTGAATATCCCGTGCGGAGGCGACCCTCTGTGCCACGCTGCCGGAAGATTCGCCGTCTTGCGGCAAATCCAGATCGGTAAAGGCCACAGGGGGCACTTCGACGCGCAAATCAAACCGGTCCATGAGAGGCCCCGATATCCGCCCCATGTAGTCCTCGCCGCAGATCGGCACCCGCGCGCAAGCTCGCGCCGGGTCGGTAAGATAGCCGCATTTGCAGGGATTTGCCGCGGCGACCAGCATGAACCGGCAGGGATAGCGCACATGGGCATTGGCCCGCGCTACAACCACCTCGCCGGTTTCGATGGGTTGGCGGAGGGTTTCCAGCACGGTGCGCGGAAATTCCGGAAACTCGTCCATGAAAAGCACCCCATTATGCGCAAGGCTGATTTCGCCGGGTTTGGCGCTGCGTCCGCCCCCCACGATGGCCGCCATAGAGGCAGTGTGATGCGGTTCGCGAAACGGGCGTTCGCGGTTGATCCCGCCTTCGTCCAACAGGCCCGAGAGGGAATGGATCATCGAGGTTTCAAGCGCTTCGGTCGGTGTGAGGGGCGGCAAGATGCCAGGAATACGTGCGGCCAGCATGGATTTGCCAGAGCCGGGAGAGCCCACCAAAAGCAGGTGATGCCGCCCTGCGGCTGCGATTTCCAAGGCCCGTTTAGCCCGTTCCTGCCCTTTGACTTCGGACAGATCGCGCGCCGTGGTGCGGCCCAGTACCTCGCCGGGCTCACTTGGCTGAAGGACCGCTTGGCCGGTGTAGTGGCGGACCACATCTGCGAGGGTCCGGGGCGCGATTACATTGGCCGCGCCAACCCATGCCGCCTCTGCCCCGCAGGCTTGCGGGCACAAAAGCGTCCGGTCGTCCTGTGCCGCGGCCATCGCGGCGGGCAATGCGCCGACAACCGGCACCAGGGTTCCATCAAGCGAAAGTTCACCCAAGGCGACCGTTTGCGCCGCGCTGTCTTGCGGGACGATGTCCAGTGCGGCCAGTAACGCAAGGGCTATGGGAAGGTCGAAATGGGATCCTTCTTTGGGCAGGTCGGCAGGGGACAGGTTCACCGTGATCCGTTTCGACGGCAGCGCAATGGCCATTGCAGTGAGTGCCGCGCGTACCCTTTCGCGCGCCTCCGACACCGCCTTGTCGGGCAGACCAACGATGGAGAATGCAGGAATGCCCGGCGTCACCGCGCATTGCACTTCGACCAGTCGCGCCTCGATCCCTTCAAATGCCACAGTATAGGCCAGTGCGACCATCACCAATTCCCCGTTTGTTGGTTAACGGGTAGGTGATCTGGGTTTAGGAAAGGTTAACTTTCGTCACCGGGCCAAGGTTTGCGATCCAGTGCCATTGGATAGGGCCAAGGGTCGTGCTTTTCGGTCAGGGCCTCCGCGCGCCATGCAAGAAACGCGGGGTCGTTCAGATGCGCTGAGACATAGACCTTCGCTGCATCGCTGACAGGCAGGTCATAGGCCGTGATCCGCATGGCCACCGGTGCATAGAATACATCAGCCAGTGAATACCCACCGAAAAGCCAAGGCCCTCCATCGCCATGCCGCTCTCTGGCAAGCGACCATAGCAATTCGATCCGCGCTAGGTCTGCCAGGACCTCTTTGGAGGGTGCGAACCCCTGCCACCCGAAGGCGATCATCATCGGGCAAGCATTTCGCAGCGCGCCAAAGCCGCTGTGCATCTCTGCTGTGATGGACCGTGCAAGCGCACGTGCTGCCGGATCGCGAGGGTAAAGCGGAAGGTCCGGATGCCGTTCCACCAAAGTTTCTGCCATGGCGATGCTGTCGGAAAGCACATGCCCGTCTGCGGTTTGCAAAACAGGAACCGTTTTCGCAGGCGCAAGATGCGCCAGATCAGCGGCCATTGTACCCGCGTAGAGCCCGACCAGATTGGTTTCGAACGGCAGCCCGAATTTTTCAAGCATCAGCCAGCCGCGCAGCGACCAGCTACTGAAGGTGCGATCACCGATGTAGAGTTTGTATGTCATGGCGCTATCCCTAAGCCGCTTTGCCTGAACAAATCCAATTGTCTTCTGTGACGCGCCTCATCACGGGTTGTGATTGATCTGATCTGCACGCCAGCCGCCTGGGCCATAAACAAGGGTCGTGACCGAGAGGTTCTCGATCCGGTGGCTGAAAGCTTCGTATGCGCTGATCCCTAGGGCGCGCTGCACTTGGGTCAGGATGACCCCGAAATGTGCGACAACGATCAGGTCGTCGTACCCCTGCGCCAGATAGTGATCGATCGCACTGTCGACACGCTGTCTGACCGCATTCCAGCTTTCGCCCTGCGGCGGTGCCACATGGCCCGGCGTTTCCCAATAGGCGCGGATGGTCTGCGGGTCTGTCGCTTCGATCTCGGCAAAGGTTTTCAACTCCCATGCGCCGAAATTGATCTCTCGGAGGTTTGGATCATGCGGCAGACGGAGGGCAGAGGCGAGCGTATCTGCCGTTGTGACGGCGCGCTGCAAGTCGGATGACACCACGGGGGCGTCGGGCAGATGGTCGCGCAAGCGGGCGAGGGCCGCGGTATCGGACAGGTCTGCGGGAATATCCGACCAACCGACCATGGATTTGGCATGGGTCGGGCCATGGCGCACCAGCCAGAGCCGTGTCACGGCAGCTTGCCCTTGAGCACAAGCGGCAGCCCCGCCATGACTGCCACGACCAGATCGGCTTGCGCCGCGATTTGCTGGTTCAGCCGCCCCTGGGCGTTCCGGAACCTGCGGGCGAGTGCATTTTCGGGGACAATGCCTTGCCCCACTTCGTTCGACACCACGACCACCGGGCCTTCTTGCAGCGCCAGAGCTGACAAGAACGCAGCGGTATGTGCGTCGACATCGTGGTCGCCAAGTATCACATTCGTCAACCAAAGCGTCGCACAATCGATCAGTACGGGTGCATTAGGCGGCGCCTGTAACAAGGCGTGGGGCAGGTCCAGAGGTTCTTCGATCGTTGTCCAGCGCGTGCCGCGCATGTCGCGATGCTGCGCGACTTTGGCTGCCATTTCTTCATCAAAAATTTGGGCGGTCGCAATATAGGTGGGTGTTGTTGACTGTTGCAAAATCAGCGTTTCGGCGAATGCCGATTTGCCGGAGGCCGCGCCACCGAAGACGAGAGTAAGATCGGGCAAGGGCATAGTTCAGACTTTTTAGTGATCCAAGTGGTTCACCACTACGTAACGAATACAACTAGCAAAGTTAATGCAACGATTTGCACCTGGGAGAATAAACATGGGCGTAGCCGGTTTTTCTGATCAAACTTTGTCTCGGACGGCAATGAAGGCAGAATTGCTTGATGCTGAGACCGAACTTGCGCTGGCGTATGCCTGGCGCGATCAACGCGACGAAGAGGCGCTGCATCGTTTGATCACCGCTTACATGCGTCTCGCGATTTCGATGGCCTCCAAGTTCAAACGCTATGGCGCTCCGATGAACGACCTGATCCAGGAAGCGTCGGTCGGTCTGATGAAGGCCGCTGACAAATTTGACCCCGACCGTGGCGTGCGGTTCTCCACCTATGCTGTCTGGTGGATCAAGGCGTCCATCCAGGACTATGTGATGCGCAACTGGTCGATGGTCCGCACTGGTTCAACATCCTCACAAAAGTCGCTGTTTTTCAACATGCGCCGCGTGCAGGCCCGTTTGGAGCGAGAAGCCGCAGCAGAAGGCCGCACGCTTGATAAACACGATCTGCATGAGATGATCGCGATCGAAGTTGGTGTTCCATTGCATGACGTCGAGATGATGGAGGGGCGTTTGTCCGGCTCTGACTTTTCGCTGAATGCGACCCAGTCGGCAGAGGATGAAGGCCGCGAATGGATTGATGCCCTAGAGGACGAAGGCACGCAGGCCGCCGAATACGTCGAAAACAACCATGACACTGAAACGCTGCGCCAGTGGTTGTTGACAGCGCTGACAAGCCTGAATGACCGCGAGCAGTTTATCGTCCGCGAGCGCAAGCTGCGCGAGGAGCCACGCACATTGGAAAGCCTTGGCGCAGAGCTTGGCTTGTCCAAGGAACGTGTCCGCCAGCTTGAAGCGGCTGCATTTGGCAAAATGCGCAAGAGCCTTGAGGCCCAAAGCTCCGAGGTCCATGCGTTTTTTGCATAGGCGATAGGAATGGTCATGTTGTTGTCTTTCCGGTTCTTTCTGACCTAGTGTCAGATCAACAAGAACCGGAGACAGCGGATGCTGGCAGACAAGCACATTCTACTTATCGTTGGCGGCGGCATCGCCGCCTTCAAGTCGTTGGATCTGGTGCGCCGCTTGCGGGAACAAGGTGCGCGTGTCACGCCCGTTTTGACCAAATCAGGCGCGGAATTTGTGACACCTCTCAGCCTGTCCGCACTTGCTGCATCCAAGGTTTATCAGGACCTCTTCAGCCTGACCGACGAGGCCGAGATGGGTCATATCGAACTGTCTCGCGCGGCTGATCTGATCGTCGTGGCCCCAGCCACAGCGGATCTCATGGCAAAAATGGCGGGTGGCTTGGCGAATGATCTGGCTACGACCCTTTTGCTTGCGACAGACAAACGCGTTTTGATTGCCCCTTCCATGAATGTGCGCATGTGGAATCATCCTGCCACCCAGCGTAATCTGGCGACCTTGCAGGGCGATGGCGTGCTGGTCGTCGGCCCGAACGAAGGCGATATGGCCTGTGGCGAATACGGGCCGGGCCGGATGGCAGAAGTCCCCGAAATCATCGCAGCGATTGATGCGGCCTTGTCGGACGGGCCATTGAAGGGCCGGCATGTGCTGGTCACATCCGGTCCCACGCACGAGCCAATCGATCCGGTCCGCTATATCGCGAACCGGTCATCGGGTGCCCAAGGTACGGCGATTGCCAAGGCTTTGGCTGCACTGGGTGCGGATATCACCTTTGTCACAGGTCCTGCGGATGTGCCGCCGCCCTTGGGTGTGAAAGTGGTCAAGGTCCAGACTGCCGCACAGATGCTAGAGGCGGTGACGGCAGCAGGCGCGGCGGACGCGGCTATCTTTGCGGCGGCGGTTGCGGATTGGCATGTGGCGAATGCAGGCACGCAGAAGATCAAGAAAGATGGATCGGGCCTGCCAAAGCTGGAATTTGCTGAAAACCCTGACATTCTGGCGACCGTCTCCCAGATGAAGCAAGGCCGCCCCAAGCTGGTTGTCGGTTTTGCCGCTGAAACGCAGGACGTTGTCGCCCATGCGACCGCCAAGCGCTTGCGCAAGGGCTGCGACTGGATCGTTGCCAACGATGTTTCACCTGCGACGGGGATCATGGGTGGCACTGAAAATGCTGTGACATTGATCACGGATGCAGGGCCAGAAGCTTGGCCGCGCATGAGCAAGGACGCTGTTGCCACCGCCCTCGCCGCGCGCATCGCAAAGGAAATTGCGTGAGCGTTGTGATCCAGTTTCAATGGGTGGACGGGGCGGATACAGCACTCGGCCTGCCTTGCTACGAGACTGTGGGCGCTGCGGGCGCTGATCTACGGGCAAATCTGGAAAGACAGGAACCGGTTGTTTTGGTGCCGGGAGCGCGCGCACTGGTCTCTACGGGGCTTCGTCTGGCTATCCCGCAGGGATTCGAGGTGCAGGTCAGGCCGCGCTCTGGTCTGGCGCTCAAGCATGGGGTCACTTTGGCCAATACGCCCGGCACGATCGACAGTGATTATCGTGGTCCTTTGGGTGTGATCTTGATCAATCTGGGGCAGGACAGCTTTACCGTCACCCATGGTATGCGGATCGCGCAGATGGTCGTGGCCCCTGTGGTGCAAGCCCAGATGCAGGCCGTGACCGACCTTGATGAAACCGCGCGCGGCGCGGGCGGCTTTGGATCGACCGGCCTATGATTATGGTTGGTGCGATGGTGGCCAGCCTTTGGGCGATCGGTTGGCTGATGAAGGCGCCCTATGCCGTACGCTGGAACATGACGGGTATCTTGCTGGTGGGGGTCATGCTCACCCATGTGATCCTGCCAGATGGCCACCCCTTGCGCATGGCGACGGGGGGTGATGCCCGCCTTTGGGGCTTGCTGATTGCCTTTGGGTTCATCGTCTGGGGATATCGCAAAGTGCTTGCGCGTTTGCGCGCCCGCGTCGTGCAGAACGAGACTCCTGTTGCCCAACCTGACAGTTTTTCGAGCACCGAACTCAACCGCTACGCCCGCCATATCATCCTGCGCGAAATCGGAGGGCCGGGGCAGAAGGCATTGCGCAATGCCCGTGTGCTGGTAGTGGGGGCAGGTGGCTTGGGCGCGCCTGCTTTGCAGTATCTGGCGGCGGCGGGTATCGGCACCATCGGGGTGATCGACGACGATGTCGTTGAAAACGCCAATCTGCAACGGCAGGTGATCCATCTGGATCGCACAATCGGGATGCCGAAAGTGCATTCCGCTGCCGAGGCGATGAGGGCACAGAACCCCTTTGTCACAGTCCGCCCCTATCATCGCCGGCTAGAGGCGGATATCGCGGCGGAGCTTTTTGCCGACTACGATCTGGTGCTGGATGGCACTGACAATTTCACCACCCGTTATCTGGTAAACGCGACTGCGGTCGAGACGAAAACACCGTTGATTGCCGCAGCCCTGACTCAATGGGAAGGGCAGATCAGCCTTTATGATCCTGCGCGTGGAACCCCTTGTTATGCCTGTGTCTTTCCCACATCACCCGACCCTTCGCTGGTGCCAAGCTGCGCCGAGGCAGGGGTGATCGGCCCCTTGCCCGGTGTGATCGGCGCGATGATGGCCGTCGAGGCGATCAAGCAGATCACGGGTGCGGGCGAGGGGCTGGGAGGCCGACTGCTTATTTATGATGCGCTCTATGCGCAGGTCCGCACGATTGGTGTCAAACCACGCGAAGATTGCACGGTTTGTCAGGGCAGGGGCTTGCACGGCCAAGGCGGACGTTCATAGTGCGTGTCTAGTATTCAAACTCTGGGGAGATGATCATGAGATTACTTGCAACTTTGGCTGCTGCGTTTTTTGCGACTGGTGCTGTCGCAGGGGGGCATCTGCCTAATCTGGAAGGCCGCGAAATTGTGGTCGTGACAGAAAACGCCTATCCGCCGCTGCAGTTCATTGATGGTGCGGGCAATGCGGTCGGCTGGGAATATGACGCAATGGCAGAGATTGCCTCACGTCTGAATGCCACGATTGTCTATGAAAATATCAGTTGGGATGCGATGATTGCGGCCGTGTCCGAAGGCCAGTTCGATATGGGCATGACCGGCATCACAATCCGCGAGGATCGCGCTGAAGTCGTTGATTTCTCGGATAAATACATGACCTCCGAGATGGTCATGATGGTGCGCGGTGACGAGGACCGCTTTACCGATGCTGCCAGTTTTGCCGCAAACGCGGATTTGCTGATGGCAGCGCAGCCGGGTACGACGCCTTTTTATGTCGGTGTCTATGACGTGTTGGACGGTGACGAGGCCAACCCGCGCATCGTATTGATGGAAACCTTCGGTGCCACTGTGCAGGCGCTGCGCACAGGCGATGTCGATCTGGTCCTGACGGACGGCACCGCAGGTAACGGCTATGTCGATGCCTCCGACGGTGGGTTGAAGATCATCGGTGAAAAACTGGGGACCGAGGACTTCGGTTTCATCTACCCCAAAGGGTCCGATCTGGTCGCACCGATCAATGCGGCAATTGCCGATATGATGGCTGATGGCACGATCGAGGCGCTGAATACCAAGTGGTTCCTAGAGTATAAGCTGGGCGAATAAAGACTGACATGGAGGTCCCGGGCTTTGCCCGGGACTGTGCCCTGCCATGATCCCCACATCACCCTCAGACAAAGACTTCCCGTGGTGGCTGGTCGCTGTAATCGCGATTGGGCTCTATCTGTTCTGGCAGGTGCTGACGGTCGAGGAATACAGCCGCGTTCTGTCGACACTGCGCCAAGGGGTTTGGGTCACGATCTATGTCACAGTTGTGTCCTACACGATGGCCTGTGTGCTGGGGCTGGGGCTGGCACTTGCCGGGCTGTCACGCTCTCTCGTTCTGCGTCAGATCGCGCGATTTTATATCGAGGTCGTGCGGGGCGTCCCGATTATCGTCTTGTTACTTTATGTGGCGTTTGTCTTGGCTCCGATGATGGTGGCGGGCTGGAACTGGATTGCGCAAAGCATCGGGTTGGACCCCGTTCGCAACCGCGATTTTTCCCTACTTTGGCGTGCGGTGATTGCCCTGACCATCGCCTATTCGTCGTTTCTGGCCGAGGTGTTTCGTGCTGGTCTGCAATCGGTCGACAAAGGCCAGATCGAAGCCGCAGAGGCGCTGGGCCTGAATCGCTGGCAGCGATTTCGTCACATCGTTTTCCCTCAAGCTTTGCGGACGATCATGCCGCCTTTGGGCAATGACTTTGTCGCTATGGTCAAGGATTCGTCGCTTGTCAGTGTGCTCGGTGTGACGGATGTCACGCAGTTGGGCAAAGTGACCGCGGCGGGCAATTTCCGCTATTTTGAGACCTACAATGTTGTGGCGCTTGTCTACCTTACGATCACCATCACCCTGTCGATCGCTTTGCGCCGGTTCGAGAAACGAATGCGTGAACGATAGCTGGCAAGTCTGCCGCCTGCGCACTACCTTATGCGCAAAGGAGACCTGCCATGACAAACCCGCTGCTTTCTGATTGGGAAACGCCCTTTGGACTACCGCCCTTTGATCTGATTTCGGACGAGGATTTCGCGCCGGCAGTTGATGCCGCTTTGGCGCAATCGCGGGCCAATATTGCGGCGATTGCTGACAATCCCGAGGCGCCCACTTTCGCCAATACGATCGAAGCCTTGGAGCAGGCAGATGAAACGCTTTCGCGCGTGTTGGGCGCGTTTTACAATATCGCGGGTGCGGACAGTAATCCCAAGCGCGAGGCGCTTCAGCGAGATTTTGCGCCTCTGTTGAGCGCTTATGGGTCCGAGGTATCTGAAAACAAGGCTCTCTTTGCGCGGGTCGAGGCTATTTGGGCTGCCCGTGACGCACTTGATCTGACCGACGAGCAACAGCGCGTCTTGATGCTGACGCGCCGTGGTTTTGTCCGCTCGGGCGCACAGTTGGAAGGCGAGGCTGCCGAGAAATTGCGCGCGGTCAAATCCCGCCTGTCTGTTCTGGGCACGAATTTTACCCAGAACCTGCTGGCGGATGAACGCGAATGGTTCATGCCTTTGGCCGAGGGCGATCTTTCTGGTTTGCCTGATTTTGTGGTCGCCACGGCCAAGGCCGCAGGCGCGGAAAAGGACGCAGGCGGGCCGGTTGTGACCCTGTCGCGGTCCTTGATCGTGCCCTTCCTGCAATTCTCGGACCGTCGTGACCTGCGCCAGAAAGCCTATGAGGCGTGGGGCGCGCGCGGCGCGAACGGTGGCAAGACGGACAATCGCGGCATTGCGGCGGAAACGCTGAAACTGCGCGAGGAGCGGGCCAAGTTGCTGGGTTATGACACCTTTGCCGATTTCAAGCTGGAAACGGAAATGGCAGGTACGCCTGCTGCGGTGCGTGACCTGTTGATGCAGGTCTGGGAACCGGCCAAAGCCTCGGCCGAGGCGGATGCCAAGATGCTGGAGCGGATGCTGCATGCGGACGGGTTTGACGGCCCGCTGGAGCCTTGGGACTGGCGCTATTATTCTGAAAAGCGGCGCAAGCAACTGCATGATCTCGATGAGGCGGAACTGAAGCCCTATTTGCAGCTCGACCGGATGATCGAGGCCTCTTTTGCCTGTGCGAACCGCCTGTTTGGGCTGGAATTTCAGCCGATTGAAGGCCCTGTCTATCACCCCGACGTGCGCCTTTGGGAAGTGACCCGCGATGGCGCGCATGTGGCTGTATTCATTGGCGATTATTTTGCCCGTGGGTCGAAACGCTCTGGCGCGTGGTGTTCGGCGATGCAGTCGCAACACCGGTTGGGCAAGGACGTGCGCCCGCATGTGGTGAACGTCTGCAATTTTGCCAAGCCAGAGGCAGGCAAGCCCGCGCTTTTGTCCTATGACGACGCGCGCACGCTGTTTCACGAATTCGGCCATGCGCTGCATCAGATGCTGTCGGATGTGACCTATGAAAGCATTTCTGGTACATCCGTGGCCCGCGATTTCGTAGAACTGCCTAGCCAGCTTTATGAGCATTGGCTGGAGGTACCCGAAGTTCTGGCGGAATTCGCGACACACGCCGACACGGGCGCGCCGATGCCGGAAGATCTGTTGCAGCGTATGTTGGGGGCTGCGACCTATGATATGGGTTTCCAGACGGTGGAATATGTAGCCTCTGCCCTTGTCGATCTGGAGTTTCACAACGGGTCAGCCCCTGCCGATCCGATGCAGCGGCAGACCGAAATCCTCGACGAGATCGGGATGCCTCACGCGATCCGCATGCGCCACGCTACCCCGCATTTCGCGCATGTCTTTGCAGGTGACGGCTATTCCAGCGGCTATTACAGCTACATGTGGTCCGAGGTGATGGATGCCGATGCCTTTGCGGCCTTTGAAGAGGCGGGCGATCCGTTTGACAGTGCTACGGCCAAGCGGTTGGAGGAAACGGTACTGTCGTCAGGCGGGTCAGTCGATGCGGCTGATCTTTACACCGCTTTCCGGGGCCGGTTGCCGGGGGTCGAGGCGCTGCTGAAAGGGCGCGGTTTGGACAAGGCTGCGTAGGATGGGTGATATCACCCATCCTACCTGTTGTCGTCGGGGTGTTTGGTCACCCCGACGGGGTCTTTGTGGATCAGCACATCAGCGCGAGGGTAGGCCGCAATAATGGCGCGGCGCAGGGCGGCCCCGATCTTGTGGGCGTCGTCCAGCGTTTGGCTGCCGTCCAGTTCGATATGCAGGTTCACAAAGACGCGGCTACCTGCAACGCGAGTTTTGAGATCGTGAAACCCGTGGATACCATCAAAGTTTTCAGCAATATCTGCGATGCCTTGGATCATGGCGGGGTCGGCTTGACGGTCCATTAGCGCGTCAAAAGCGCTCTTGCCGATGCGTATCGCACCGAAGCCAAGGAAAGCCGCAGCAGCCAGCGCTACAACGCTATCAATCTGGTGCAGTCCGAAAGCTGCAGAGGCCCACAGGGCGATGATCGCCCCCATGTTCGGGATCAGGTCGCCGATGTAATGCAGGCTGTCGGCCTTGACGACCTTGTTGTCGGTCTTGGCCGCTACATGCCTTTGCCACAGAACAAGCGCCAGCGTCAGGCAGATGGAAAAGACGATGATCGCGATACCTTGGCCTTCGCGTTCGGGCAAGACGACTGTGTCGTCCAAAAGCCGGAAGATCGCCGCGACAGCGATTACTCCTGCCGAGATCATGATGAACAAGGATTGCCCGAGAGCGGCCAAGTCCTCGGCCGAGGTATGCCCGAAATTGTGATCGTCATCCGCTGGTTTGGCGGCATAGGCGATGGCGACCAACCCGCCCAGCGACATCATCAGGTCCATTGCGCTATCGGCGAGGGTTGCAGCAACCGCAAGCGATCCGGTTTGCCCCAGCGCCCAGAGTTTCGCCAGCACCAGGATGAGTGCGACCGAAACGGACAATACTCCGGCAGAAAGGTTCAGACGTGTGTCACGTGTGTTGGTCATAGTTTACCAGCTAGATAGGCTGGCGGCGCAATGCTAGGTCTATTTTGCAGGTTTCAGCTGACGGTCGTCCGCTTAGTCACGGATTTCACCGTCTGACACACCCCAAAACTGGTTTTTTGGAACCCAGCCGCGATATCCGCCCGCAGTCAGTTCGCACCAATCGGGGTTACATTCACCCAAGCGTGCGACCACGCCGGGTTCGAGAATGGCATTTTCGATCGCAGAAGTTTCAGGTCTGGCGCGTAGGGCGGTGTTTTCCGCTTCGATCAGTACCGTCCGCGCGCCTGACAACATCCGGTAATGAATCCAGCCGCCTTGACCATCGCGGTCGATCACGCGCCGCCAATGACCGTATTCAGCGATTACTTGCAACGGCATGTCACGGCGGGTGAAAACCCAATCGATCCGGTGGGACAGGGACGGGCCGCGGCGGACATTCGCCTCGCCAGCGCGCAGCGACACAAAACGCGGGAGCGGCAGGTTGGTTTCTGGCCCAATCGCGGGTCCCGGATCATTCTGCTGTGCAAAGCTCGCACCTGCGCTGATCGCAAATGCGATAACCGCAATTTGTATAAGACGGAACCAATGCGCCAATACACTCATTGTTTGCCCTTAACTGCTCAAATCCGGCGCGCGGTTCTTGTGCTGCGCGTCCCTTTGGCGCAACCTGCCATGCAAAGAGTGATTTGAAAAGCCGGGGAGGGCTGTTGCATGCCAGGTAGACAGTTAAGTGTTGTCGTGACGCGACGGTTGCCTGAAGTGGTCGAGACCCGCATGAAGGAGTTGTTCAACGTCAGCTTGCGCGAAGACGACAGCCCGATGACCCCGGAAGAGTTAGCCGATGCGATAGGCCGCGCGGATATTCTCGTTTGCACGATCACGGATCAGATTGATGCCAAGATGCTGGCGCGCGCGAGTGAAAAGCTCAAGCTGATCGCGAATTTTGGTGCGGGGGTGGACCATATTGATGTGGCGACGGCGCGTCAGCGCGGCATCCATGTTTCCAATACGCCAGGTGTCGTGACTGAAGATACGGCCGACATGGTGATGGCTCTGATCCTTGCCGTGACCCGCCGCATGGCCGAAGGCATGCGCCTTGCCCAATCGAACGAATGGCAGGGCTGGTCACCAACTGCAATGTTGGGAGGCCGGATCAAGGGCCGTCGTCTGGGTATCTTGGGGATGGGCCGGATCGGACAGGCGGTTGCGAAACGTGCAGCGGCTTTCGGGATGCAGGTCCATTATCACAATCGCAAGCGCCTGCGCCCCGAAGTGGAAGAGGCGCTTGATGCGACTTATTGGGAAAGCCTTGATCAAATGGTCGCCCGCGTGGATATCCTGTCGATCAACTGCCCGCATACGCCCTCTACGTTCCACCTGATGAATGCGCGCCGCCTCAAGTTGATGAAGCCTAGTGCGGTGATCGTGAATACATCGCGCGGCGAGGTGATTGACGAAAATGCCCTTACCCGGATGCTGCGCGCGGGCGAGATTGCGGGCGCTGGCCTTGATGTGTTCGAGCGCGGGCACGAGATCAATCCACGCCTGAAGGAATTGCCCAACGCGATCCTGCTGCCCCATATGGGCTCTGCCACGTTGGAGGGCCGCATCGAGATGGGCGAGAAGGTGATCGTGAACATCAAGACCTTTGCGGACGGTCACAGACCGCCCGATCTGGTCGTGCCGGCGATGCTTTAGCGCTCGCGGATAAGCGACAAAACACCATCTCTGCCACATTGGTTAGGCTTGTTTCAGCTTATCCACAGCCTTGGGAAGAGATTGGTTGTCTGGTGTCCTTTCGGAATTAATGTCGCAGTTGTTGGCGGCGCTTGATTCTTAGTGCCGTCGCTATTTGCTAAAAAGCAGGGGCATTGATCACGGAATGTCTGGATCGACTTTGCAGAACGCCGTGCCTTTGGCGCTTGTTGCTATCGGGTTTGGCCTGATCGCTGTCCTCGATGATCTGACAGATGAGGATGTAAAAGCCTATCAGGCGAAGCTTTCTGCCTTCGCGTCAACAGCGAACTCCACGTTATCCGCTGCGATTTCACAGCCATCCGCGTTCAATGCCGCGGACCTAGCGCCATCGTCGCAGGCGGTTACCGCGGACGCTGTAACGCCTCTTGCGAAAGCGCTGGCCCTGTCCACGGTCCGACCACATATCAAAACCTATTTGCCAGAGCCTGCCGAAGGATGGACCCAACGCGAGACCCGCAATGACGACTATCGCCGGGCGACAGGCGTTGCACCGATTGTATGGGAAGACGTGAATCCGCAGATCGCCTCACTTGAGAACCAGATGATGCAGCACCTCTCTGCCAAACTTGAAACACCCCACCGTGACCGTGGCCTTCAACGTGCTGCGATCACCTATCAAAATGGCGATGACATTATTCTTTTGTCTGTGACTTACACCCCGCACCGCGTTTTTGAAGGGCCGGACGGCGGGGCATTCTTGGTGATCAAGACAATGATGCGCGATCTCTGCACCTCTGAATATGGTGCGAAACCTTATACCATCCAAGGTTTGCCTTTTGAAGAATCCCCGATTGCAGGGTCAGCCAATGCCCGGCGGATCGAAGGGTTTCTGGGAGATCAGATCGACATTGCCGTCATAACTAACACGCCTGATGCGCCTGTTGTCGATTTGCTGGGGCGCTTGGATATCGGCGGACTTAACCGGATCATTCAACAGCCCGTTATATTGGCCGCTGCAACGACTAATGCGGCAGTGTCCGACTAGGTCGTATTCCGCTCTGGCGATGCGCTAGCCTGACCATTTATCAGGGAGTTTTTGCGCCTGCACGGCTTCGTCGAGGATCGCCACATAGCGCTTCATAGAATGTGCGATAAAGCGTTTGTCCGTTTCCGAAGTAATCAGTGTCGCCTTACCCATATGATTGAAATCACCAGGAAGTTTCGGGACAATATCGTCTGACCGGTTGATCAGCAGGCAGCGTTCGTCCTGTACTACCCTATTGCTGGTTTTCTTGGGCCGAGGGGCCGCAAAGCCGATCGCTGGCGCATTATAGCTTTTTGACAAGATTTGCGTCGCAGCCGCACCAAGCGAATGCCCGATGATGAAATTTGGTTGCACGCCTTCTTTTTTCAGCCAGTCAAAGATCAGGCGGGAATAGTGCAGAAATCCCTGATGCCAGATCGTGCCAGACGCACCGCGTTCTGTTGCGTCCGAACTCATGATCAGGCGTTGATTCCCAAGCCGGAGCGGGCGCAGGTTGAACTTCAGGTAGTCGCGTACCGAGTTGGACCCTGGCAAGAGCAGGATATTCCCCTCAAGAAGATGCGCCTGTACATCGTCATGGTCAAAGGATTTCAGCACCTTCGGCTTCAGGATTCGCCCCGCGGCATAGCTGGCTTCGGCCAAGGTTGCGGCGTCTTTCAGTCTGTAAGTTGTCATCGCATATCCCTCCGTTGACGTAGGGGAACACAAAACTGTGCAGGTGCCTAGTGAGGAAACCCTGACCTGTGTGGCTGCATAACCCACGGCTTGTCGGTTTTAAGCGTAAAGCAGTCGGCTGGTTCTTTCGCTGCCGCGTTGTTTGGCGCAAATTGCAGCACAAAGGTGCCAAGGGAGTCGCGCGCATGAAAACCCAAGTCAAAGCATTGGTTGTCGGTGGTGGGGCTGTCGGCACCTCAATTGCCTATCATCTTGCAAAGGCCGGATGGAATGACGTGATGCTGTTAGAGCGCGACGAGCTGACCTCTGGCTCGACCTGGCACGCGGCAGGCTTGCTGCCGCTGTTCAACATGTCCTTTGCGACGACCCATATCCACAAATACTCGGTCGATTTCTATAAATCGCTCGAGGCGGAAACAGGGCTGAACGCGGGTTTCGCCGTGGTCGGCAACCTGCGCATGGCGCAGACCCAAGAGCGGATGGACGAGTTCATGCTTTATGCCTCCACCGCTGAAACCTGTGACGTGCCTTACGTCTGGATGACTCCCGATGAGATCAAGGCGAAATGGCCGCTGATCCGAACGGATGATCTGAAGGGTGCGCTTTATCACCACACGGACGGGTATATTAACCCCGCCGATGTGACCCAAGCCATGGCCAAGGGTGCGCGTCAGCGTGGCGTGATGATCGAACGTAAATGGCAGGCGGATGCGTTCCATTGGAACGGCGACGCGTGGGAAGTGACCTGCACCAAGATGGTGGAAAAGGGCGGCAACCTTGTGCCCTCGGACGAACAGATTGTCATCACCGCAGAACATGTTGTAACAGCTTCGGGCAACCATGCCCAAACGACGGCCAAGAAACTCGGCATCAAAATCCCAGCCATCCCGGTCGAGCATCAGTTCATCGTCATGGATCAGGACCCCGCGCTGGTGCAATTCCGCGCTGAAGGCAATGTGGAACATCCTGTAGTGCGTGATGCCGATGCGCAGTCTTATGTGCGCGAAGAACGTGGCGGCTGGATTTTGGGCGTCTATGAAAAGGGCGCGCCTGCGGTCTTTGAGTATGGTGTGCCTGACAGCTTTCGCGCCGATCTGTTCCCGCTCGATCTGGAGCGGATCGAAGAACAATATATGGCGATGATCCACCGGATTCCGTCCTGCGAGGACAGCGGCCTGAAGGATGATTTCAACGGCCCGATCTGCTATACGCCGGATGGCAACCCGCTGGTTGGTCCAGCGCCGGGCTTGCGTAATATGTGGCTGGCCGAAGGGTTTTCTTTCGGGATCACGGCGGCGGGTGGGACCGGCTATTACCTTGCCCAGATGATGGTCGAGGGCGAGGCCGAGATCGACATGGCGAGCCTTGATCCCAAGCGCTATGGCGATTGGATGACGACCGAGTTTGCCGCGCGCAAGAACGAGGAATGCTACGACCACGTTTATATCCTGCATCACCCTGATGAAGAACGGCCCGCTTGCCGCCCGCTACGCACGTCGCCTGCCTATGACAGGCAAGCCGCGCGCGGTGCGCAGTTCGGCTTTGTCAACGGTTGGGAACGCCCGAACTATTATGCACCGATGGGGTTCAACGACCATGACAGCCGGTCTTTCCGCCGTGGTGGATGGTGGCAATATGCAGTGGAAGAGGCCAAGGCAGTGCGCGAAGGTGTCGGCCTGATCGACGCTACCGCATTCACCAAACATATCGTCAAAGGGCCCGGTGCGACGGCCTTTCTGGATTGGTTCACGACCAACAAATTGCCACGCGTTGGCCGGATCAATCTGACCTATGCGCTGACTGCGCATGGCACGACGCGGACGGAATACACGATCGTGCGCTTGGCAGAGGATGAGTATTATCTGGTCTCGGCAGGGGCATGGACCGCTTATGATGCGGATTTCCTGCGCAAGGCCATCGAGGATAAAGAAGCCGAGTTTGGCCGCATCGAGGTCCAGAATGTCACCACCCAATGGGGTGTGTTTGCGATTGCAGGGCCAAAGTCGCGCGATGTACTGAATGCGGTCATCAAGGATGCCGATCCGGCAACAGCGCTGTCCAACAAGCGGTTTCCTTGGCTGTCAGCCCAAAAGATCGAGTTGGGCATGTGCCCTGTGAATGCGATCCGCGTGGCCTATACCGGTGAATTGGGCTGGGAATTGCACCATCCGATCGAAATGCAAAACTATCTCTTTGATCTCCTGGAGAAAGCAGGCGCGCCCTTTGGCATGAAGCTGGTGGGTGCCCGCGCGCAGAACTGGCTGCGGCAGGAGAAATCCTATCGCGCCTTCGGGACAGAGTTGGGCCGGGATGCGACCCCGCTCGAAGCGGATTTGCCGCGTTTTGTCGATCTGTCCAAGGACTTCCATGGCAAGGCCGCAATGGAGGCCAAAGGGATCCGGTCCAAATGTGTGACCCTGCTGATTGATGGCCCGGACGATGCAGACCCTTGGGGCCGCGAGGCGCTCTATCACGGGCAGACCCGCGTCGGTCGTTTGACATCGGGGGGATATTCGGTTGCATTCGGCAAGTCCATCGGGATGGGCTACGTGAAGCCCGAATTGGCGGAAGTGGGCACGAAACTGCAAGTAAAGATGCTGGATCAGCTTTGGGATGCCGAGATTGTGGAAGACAGCCCCTACGACCCAAAGAACGCCAGCATTCGCGTGGATGGTTGACAGATGCGATCTTGTAAGGTGGGTTTGAACCCACCTTACGCCTAAGAAAGGTCGCTCCCCATGTCAGACAAGATCGCCGTTGAAAACATCAACACACCAGGCCGCACAACCAATGTCGACAAGGTCAAATATCTTGCAATGAAAGAGGCGATGCTTGCCACCTTGCCCCGGTCGGCTCCCGGTATGACCGCCCAAGAGGCAAAAGAGGCAGCTCAGCGCTTGCTTCCCGACAGCCTGTTTCCCGGCGGTGCCACTGCGGGCTGGTGGCAGAAATGCGTCCAGCTTGATCTTGAAGCCAAAGGCGTAATCGTCCGTGAAACAACCAAGCCCTTGCGCTTTCATCAGGTGTAACTGCCTGCACTAGGCTGACAACCACCCCTAAGCCCTGTCTTGCAAATCCAGTCGCGTTCTTTGCGCGCCGCTTTGGTCAAAGTTGCCTGCGTCCAGCCAGCCTTCCAGTCCCGCCCTGATCCTTGGCCAGTCCGTGTCGATGATCGAATACCATGCCGTGTCGCGGTTACGCCCCTTGTAGACCAGTGCCTGTTTGAACAGACCGTCATAGCTGAAGCCAAGCC
>NZ_JANQTS010000095.1:0-45362 GCF_030731595.1 Yoonia sp. | reverse complement strand
CGCCCCTTGTAGACCAGTGCCTGTTTGAACAGACCGTCATAGCTGAAGCCAAGCCGCTTTGCCGCCCGCCGTGACGGTGCGTTTAAAGCGTCACATTTCCACTCGTAACGCCGGTAGCCCAATTCGTCGAAGGCCCGCTTCATCATCAGATACATCGCCTCTGTCGCCATCACGGTGCGTTGCAACTGTGGTGCGTAGGTAATGAAACCGACCTCTACCACGCCATGCGGTGGCTGGATCCGCAAGAAGCTTGCCACGCCCACAGGCTTTGACGTGCTCTTGTCAATGATCGCAAAGAAAAGCGGATCGGTGCTCTCGCAGGCTTGTGCAACCCAAGCCACAAAGTCTCGTTCCGCCTCAAACGGGCCGGTTGGCATGTAGGTCCATATTGCGCCGGTCTGGTCTGTGCTGAATGCCTTGTGCAGGTCTTTACTATGTCTCGGCGCCAGCGGGACAACATCGCAGGATCGCCCCTGCATGGCGGTCTTGGGAATAGGTGCACATCCGGTCCAATCCGGCAGCGCAGCACCGATGGGTTGCCCCAGCGTGTTTACCCGCGCCGTCATGCAAAGCGCTGCGGTGACAGTGCTGCGATCGTATCTTGGGGCAAAGCGGAAGGCCGCCCGCCGATTAAATCCGCCAAAAGCAGGCTTGCCCCCGGTGCCGATTGCATTCCGTATCCGCCTTGGCCTGCACACCAGATAAAGCTGGGGTCTTGCGGAGATGGTCCCAGCACAAGCGTGCGGTCTGGCGCAAATGTCCGTAGCCCCGCCCATGTGCTGAGCGGGCGTGTGACGGCTTCGGTGACATTTGCCTCATAGCGGGCAAGACCTTCGGCCAGCACCATATCATCCGCATAGGCGTCGTGGGGTGCGACAGGGTCTTCCTCGGCGGGAGAAACGATCAGGGCACCGGCGTCGGGTTTGGCGTACCAGTCTTCGCCGGGTCCGAACATCATGGGCCAGCGGCTGACATCATGCCCGCCGGGGGCTGCGATTCGCGCCATTGAGCGACGCAGCGGGGTGAAACCAAGCGGGGTGATGCCCGCCAATTTGGCGATCTCGTCCACCCAAGCGCCAGCGGCATTGACCAGTTGTTTGCACTGATAGGTTTCGCCCGCGGCAGTCACTTCCCAGCCCTGTGGCAACCGCTTTATCGCTGTCACCGCGGCTTTGGCCTTGATCGTGCTGCCGTTTGCACGGGTCATTTTGGCAAAGGTCTGGATCAGCTTGTCTGTATCAATATCCCATGCTTCCGCATCATAGGCCGCGCGATCAATCACGCTGTCATCAAGGATCGGGATCATGGCCTTGGCTTCTGTGACCGTGATCGGTGCAAGCTCCATTTGTGCCTGATCTGCCTGGAACGCTGCGGCATCGACTTTGGTGCCGATCAGCAAAAGGCCACGCGGGCTCAGCACCTCGGCTGTGCGGTGGAAATCCTTGCTGGCCTTGTTCAACGCGATGGTTGCCGGTTTCCCGTAGTTTTGTTCAAAGAGCGCCGCAGAGCGACCAGAGGCGTGATAGGCCAGCGCATCTTCGCCCTCGAGCAGTGTGACACTTCCGAGTTCGGACAATCGCGCAGCGGCTGATACCCCAGCGATCCCGCCGCCGATGACCAAAAAGTCGATCATGCTTCTTCCAACCGGTCAGTCGCAGGTGGCGGGGCAATGCTAAGGGCTGCAATCCGTGCATAAAGCGCTTCTGACATCTCAAAATCTGCCGCTGCAAGAGAGGGTACCAGTTGTGCTGCGGACCGGGCCGAGATGATCGGCAGCGGCTTGGCAGGGTGGCTGGCCGCCCATGCGACGGCGAGGGTTGCCGGACTGACGCCAAGCTCTGTGCCCAATGCCGCCAAGCCGACGGCCGCCTCGTGCATCCATCGTTGATCATACCGCGCCTTGTAGCGTTCATCATCGGTCAGGCGGCCTGTTTCACCTTTGCTGTATTTTCCGGTCAGAAGCCCGCCGCCCAAGGGCGAATAGGGAATAATGGTGATGCCTTGATCAACCGCCATCGGGAAAATCTCGACCTCGGATTGGCGTTTCACAAGGCTGTACATCGGCTGTATAGCATCGATCCGCGTGCCAAGGGATTTGGCAACAGCCTGTGCTTTCATGACCTGCCATGCGGCATAGTTCGAGACACCGATGTGGCGGATAGCGCCTTGTGACTGAAGCTCTGCCAATGTGCTGAATGTTTCCTCCAGCGGCGTGTCATCGTCAAAGCGATGCATATAAAGCAGATCGACCTCATCCTGTTGCAACTGCTGGCGGCAGATGTCGAAGTGTTTGGTGATATTGGCGCGCGAGCCCCCGCCGACATAGCCCACCTTGGTGGCCAGATAGATGTCATCGCGGTTTGCTTTGATGAGCGCGCCAAGGATTTTCTCTGACGCCCCGCCCGTGTAGCCGACAGCGGTGTCAAAGTGATTGATCCCTGCCGCGCGCGCCGCGTCGAACATGGCTTTGCTTTCGGTTGCATCGGCCGTGCCACCAAACTGCATGGTGCCAAATGTGAGGCGGGACACAGGGGTCCCTTTTTTTGTTTCTAAGTGTGTCATACCGAAACAGTGACATGGCGCGGCGGGGATGAAAAGCGGCTGCGCTCATGCATCTGAAACATCCTACCGTTTGCGCCGCAGATAGAGTTCCACAGCAATCAGATAGGGCAGATAGAAGGCAAAGTTCTGCGCCAGATCAAAGGCGCCTGTGAATTCAGCGTTCGACCAAAGCCCGTCTGTCGCGAGATACCAAAGTCCATAATGAACCCGGTACAACCACGACCCGATCGCTAGCCAGAAGAACCGCAAGGCCCAAGCCTGATGCTGGGCTATCCGCTTTGCTTTGGCATGGCGCACAGTTTGCAGGGCCGCGCCCAGCGTCAGGAGCCCGTAAAGCGCAAAGCCCAGATCCATGGGCCATCCCCCGATGGTCCCGCGCAAGGGGATATAGATCAGACCCCCCAAAGCGGTGATGGTCGCTGCGATTGCAATCAAGCGCCCCGACCAACGGTGCAAACCGGGAGCGCGCCGCCGCAGCGGCCCGATCAGTTGGAAGGGGATCAGCAGGGTAATTACAGCCCCGGTGACCATATGGGTAAAGATTGCCAGATTTGCCGCCCATTGCGTGGAACGCAGATAATGCGGTTCATCCAGATCATTGCGCAGACCCGCCTGCCCAAAATCGACTGAATAAAGCGCGAAAGGCAGAAGCAGCAGCGCAAGAAGGCCGAGGGCGGCAGTTTGGCTGATCTGAGATTTCAAAATTCTCGGCTCCGGCTGACATTTTTCTCTCTGACAAGCTATCTGCCAAAGCACCCGTCGCAAAGGTGTGGCGTTGACATCCTCGGTGTCGCATGGTCGCATATTCGTAATCGTTATAGGAGCCGCATCATGACCTACACCCCAGCAGAAGATCGCTATGACCGGATGGAGTATCGGCGCTGCGGGGCCTCGGGCCTGAAACTGCCAGCGGTGTCATTGGGGCTTTGGCATAATTTCGGCCATGACACGCCGCATGAAACAAAGCAGGCCATTTGCCGGACAGCCTTTGATCACGGCATCACCCATTTTGATCTGGCCAATAACTATGGTCCGCCGCCGGGTTCGGCAGAACATGCGTTTGGGTCCATCCTCGCGGAAGACTTCAAAGGTTACCGCGATGAACTCATCATCAGCTCAAAGGCCGGCTATGACATGTGGCCCGGTCCTTATGGCGAATGGGGAAGCCGGAAGTATATGATTGCCTCCTGTGATCAGTCGCTCAAGCGGATGGGTCTTGATTACGTTGATATCTTTTATTCGCATCGCTTTGACCCTGACACCCCGCTGGAAGAAACGATGGGTGCGCTTGATCATATCGTGCGGTCGGGGCGGGCGCTTTATGCTGGGATTTCGTCGTATAATTCCGAACGGACGCGCCAGGCGGTTGCCATTCTCAATGACCTTGGCACGCCCTGTCTGATCCATCAGCCATCCTACAATATGCTCAACCGCTGGGTGGAGAGGGACGGGTTGAAAGAAACTCTGGCAGATTTGGGTGTCGGGTCGATTGCATTCACGCCATTGGCGCAGGGCATGCTCACCAAGAAATACCTCAGCGGTATTCCAGAAGGCAGCCGCGCGACACAGGATAAATCCTTGTTCCCGTCCATGCTGACGGATCAAGCGCTCGCAAATATCCGCAAACTTGACGAAATCGCGCAGGGGCGCGGCCAGTCGCTGGCGCAGATGGCGATTGCTTGGGTCTTGCGCGATGGGGGGATCACGACGGCCCTGATTGGCGCATCGAAACCGTCGCAGGTCGTAGACTGTGTCGGTGCAATCAAGAACCTGACCTTTAGTGCCGAAGAACTGGCTTTGATCGATCAATACGCCGATGAAGAACAGATCAATCTTTGGGCGGCCTCGGCAGAGATAGACGGATGATCCGTAATCCCATCCTACCGGGATTCAATCCCGATCCTTCGATCTGCCGGGTGGGTGAAGATTACTATATCGCGACATCAACGTTCGAGTGGTATCCCGGCGTACAGATCCACCATTCCCGCGACTTGGTGAATTGGACTTTAGTGGCTCGTCCACTTAACCGCGCCGCCTTGTTGGATATGCGCGGCAATCCCGATAGCTGCGGGATTTGGGCGCCCTGCCTTTCGCATGCGGATGGCAAGTTCTGGTTGGTCTACACTGACGTAAAGCGGTTGGACGGGGCGTTCAAAGATGCTCATAACTATATCACGACCAGCGACACGGTTGACGGGGATTGGACTGATCCTTGGTATGTAAATTCGTCGGGGTTCGATCCGTCGCTGTTTCATGATGACGATGGGCGCAAATGGTTCGTGAATATGCAGTGGAACCATCGGCGCAAGGGAACCGGAGTGAACCCTGCCCATGATTCATTTGATGGTATCTTGTTGCAGGAGTGGGCACCCGACCGGGGTTTGTTCGGCCCCGTCAAGAATATCTATGCCGGAACCACGCGTGGCCTGACCGAAGCGCCGCATCTGTTCAAACGCAACGGGTACTATTATCTGACGACGGCCGAGGGTGGGACCGGCTATCAACACGCCGTTTCGCTTGCCAGGGCACGCAACATCTGGGGGCCATATGATAGCCACCCGGACTTACACGTCATCTGTGCAGATGGCAGTCAGGGACCGATCCAAAGAACCGGACATGGGCAGTACATCGAGACCCATTGGGGGCGCCATTATCACACGTTCCTTATGGGCCGCCCGCAGCAACCGGGGCCTTTTTGCCCGATGGGCCGCGAGACAGGCATCGAAGAAGTCGTGTGGCGCGATGATTGGCTTTACCTGCAACAAGGCGGACTTGTTGCCCGAGAAGACCTGCCTGGACCTGTCAATGTGGAACCGCATCGGCCATCTTTTGAAAAGCATGTATTGGGTGGCCCGCTGCCGGCTGCTTTTCAATGGCTGCGGACGCCGGATAAGGCGCGCCTTTTCCGCGAGGAGGCCGACGCATTGGTCCTGATCGGGCGCGAAAGCATCGGGAGTTGGTTCGAGCAGTCGCTTGTTGCCAGACGCCAAGAGCACGTCGCTTACAGCGCCGAAACATCACTGACTTTTGCGCCAGAAACTTATCAGCAGGGCGCAGGGCTAACGACCTATTACAATCGGCACAAGTTTCATGCGGCGCTTGTCACCCATGACGCCAAAGTGGGGTCTGTGCTGACGATCGTATCTTGCCCCGGCAACTGGCCGGATGAGGCCTTGGAGTTTCCAGCCGCATCAGTCCCGGTCGCCGCAGGTTCTGTTGACCTGCGCGTGACTGTCCATGGAAATGAACAGCAGTTTTGGTTCAGGCAGGGCGAGGCGTGGCAGGCCCTTGGTCCGGCGCTCGATGCTTCGGTGATTTCCGACGAAGGCGGGCGGGGTGAACACGCCTCGTTTACCGGAGCATTTGTCGGAATGATTGCTTTTGATCTTACCGGACAGGGTAAAGAAGCGCGCTTTACGCGCTTTGATTACTTGCCGATGGATGCACGGGATACGGCATGATCAGCGAGCTTTGTATATTTGATTTGGGCCTGGACGCAGTCGAGGTCGTGTTGCGCCACGAAGGGCATATCGAGGCGCCGAACTGGCACAGGGACGGCTACCTGATCGTGAACGGTGGCGGGCGGCTTTTCCGGGTTCCGCTGAACGCACCTGATCTTGTGCCGATCGACACGGGATTTGCGGTAAACTGCAATAATGACCACGGGATCTCGCCTTGCGGTCAGCAACTTGTCATCAGTGACAAAAGTGAGTTTGGCAAAAGCTGCATCTATACGTTGCCCGTTGCAGGTGGCGTGCCCCGCAAAGTGACCGAAAAGCTCCCTTCTTACTGGCATGGCTGGGCGCCGGATGGGACGACGCTGGCCTATGTCGGGCGGCGCGATGGTCCCTTTGCGCTTTATACCTGCCCTGTTGCGGGTGGGGCAGAAACGGCGGTCGTGAGTGATTTTGATCACGTTGACGGGCCTGACTATAGCCCGGATGGGGCGTGGATTTGGTTTAACGGGGAACGCGAGGGCAAAGTGGAGCTTTGGCGGGTCCGAACCGATGGGTCAGGCCTTGCGCAGATGACGGATGATCCTTTGGTGAACTGGTTTCCACATCCCTCGCCGGATGGTGAATGGGTACTTTATTTGGCCTATCCCGAAGGGACCACAGGACATCCCGGTGGTCTTGATGTCAGTTTGCGGGTGATGCCGATGGCAGGGGGAAGCCCGCGCACGCTTTGCCATCTGCATGGGGGGCAGGGCACAATCAATGTCCCGTGCTGGGCACCTGACAGCCGGCGCTTTGCATTTATGCGCTATGTCCGGCAATAAGAGCAGCATTGTCACACGCGGGTTTGATGTGGAGCGATTGACATCGTGCCCGATCAAGGGGCTATTACAAGGCCAACGATGCAGAGATACCTTTACCTTTTTTCCAACTTGCTAGGGTTTTCCATTTTGCGGACAGAGAAGCGCAGATGATGCCTGTCGCGAAACCCGGCCAGATTGTTGGGCTGTTGGGTGGGTCTTTTGACCCGCCGCACGCAGGCCATGTGCATATCTCAAAGGCTGCCCTGCAACGCTTTGGGCTGGATCGCCTTTGGTGGCTGGTGTCCCCGGGTAACCCATTGAAAAAGAACGGTCCCGCCCCTTTGGCTGAACGGATGCAAGCCGCAAGGGCAATGATGCAACATCCCAAGGTCACAGTCACGGATATCGAGGCCGATTTGGGCACGCGCTATACAGCGCAAACCCTTGTTGCGTTGCGCCGCCGCTATCCGGGGGTCCGCTTTGTCTGGCTGATGGGGGCAGATAATCTGGCGCAATTCCACCTCTGGCAGGATTGGCGCTGGATCATGGAAAACGTCCCCGTTGGTGTGATCGCGCGTCCGGGAGACCGGATCTCGGCGCGGATGTCGAAAGCGGCCAAGGTCTATGCCCAAGCGCGTCTTCCCGGTCGGGCGTCGCATGTCTTGGGACGGATGGAAGCACCTGCTTGGATTTTTATCAATGTCCCGCTTTCCAACCAGTCCTCAAGTGCTATCCGGGCGAGGGGAGAATGGTGATGCGTTTGTCACGGCGCGCCTTGCTTGCCGGTGCTGCGTCGAGCTTGGCGACCGGTGCTTTTGCAGATGCCCCGCTGACGTCGATGCGTCCCCGCGCCCGTGTCCCTGTACAAGATGCTATCACGAAGATGGTCGCCAACGCTGGCCTTTCGGGCAGCATCGGCGTGGTTGTGGCTGACATTGCAACAGGGGCCTATCTGGAAGAAATCGCTCCTGATGTTGCGCACCCCCCTGCAAGCGTGACCAAGGCTTTCACGGCCCTGTACGCCGTGGAAACACTTGGTGCGGGGCATCAGTTTGAAACACGTATATTTGCTGAAGGTGAAGTAAAAGACGGTATTTTAGATGGTAATTTGATTTTGGCTGGTGGAGGCGATCCGAATTTGGTCACTGATCATCTGGCTGAATTGGCTCAACGCCTTAAAGCCACTGGATTGCGAGAGGTCAGAGGTGATTTCCTCGTCTGGGATAATGCCTTGCGGAATGTCGCTGAAATTGACGCCGCGCAATTGGATTATCTTGGGTACAATCCGACGATTACGGGGCTCAATCTGAACTTCAACCGCGTGCATTTTGAATGGAAGCGTGAAGGTCAGAATTTTGTGACCACGATGGATGCCCGCAGCGAAAACTATCGTCCTGCGGTGACGACGGCGCGCATGCGTGTGGTGGAACGGGACAGCCCGGTTTTCAGCTACAGTGATGCCGGTGACGTCGACCAATGGACAGTGGCCCGCAGCGCCCTGAACAACGAGGGATCGCGATGGCTGCCAGTCCGTCACCCCGCACTTTATGCCGGAGAGGTTTTTGCGACTTTTGCCCGCAGTCATGGGATTGTGCTCAAGGCTCCAAAAGAAGTCATGCAGATGCCCGCAGGTCGTTTATTGGCAACTTTCCAAAGCGAGCCATTGACCGAAATGATGCGCGGGATGCTGCGGTTCTCGACAAATATCACGGCAGAAGCAGCGGGGCTGGCGGCGACGGCTTTGCGCACAGGCCAGCAGCGGGGGTTGCATACCTCGGCTTTCGGGATGGCGCGTTGGGCCAATGAACGCTGCGGCGGGATTGCCCCGCATTTTGTAGATCATTCCGGTTTGGGTGATCTGTCGCGTGTATCACCGGCACAGATGGTGACGATGCTGACCGCGCCTGATGTCATGCCAACGCTACAGCCGATCATGCGGACAATGCCCTTGGTCGGTGATGATGAAAAAGTCATCGCAACGCGTCAGGCGATCGTGAGCGCAAAGACCGGCACCTTGAATTTTGTGTCGAGCCTCGCGGGATATGTTCGGACAGAACAGGGCCGTGACCTTGCTTTTGCAATATTTGCATCCGATCTTGATGCACGGGCCGCCGGAAAGCTGGAAGGAAGTGAAGCGCCGCCCGGTGCTCGGTCATGGAACAGGCGCGCGCGCGATCTTCAGCGCGAGATTATTGCCCATCTGGCGCTGCGGGCAGGCTGATCAGAGCGTCATATGCCGCGCGCGCGCACCTCGTTCGATGGCTGCGGCGTGCAGACGGTCCAAATTCAACTCATCGCGGATTTCTTCCAGCATCCTCGCTTCGGCACCTAGGATACGCCCATCTGCCGCCGCCACATCGCAAGACAGCGCATAGGCCGTCTCGAAGAGCCGCTCTGGCAGGGCATCGCGGATCAAGCCAAACAGCGCCTCGAGCCCGTCTTCCTGTTCCAGAAGGTCAAAGACCATCTTGGAGATGCGCGGCAGCCGTTCGGCGTCATAGTCTGCAAAAACAGGCAGATTGTTGATCGCATTGCTCATCTTGACCAATTCTGCCGTCCGGATGTGTTCGTCGGATGCGGATACAGCGATCATCAGGGCCGCAAGGGCGTCCTGCGAGGTCATTGGGGCGTCTTCGATCATGATCAAATCCTTTGCTGATACACCCCATTTATTGACGCCTTGCCTGTCTCGCAATAGGGAGTGCGCGTTGCGGTCGTCACAATGTCGACCCAAAGGATGTGAGAAATAGAATGAGCAATTTGCGTGAAGCGGCGATGACGTCGAAAGCCTGGCCTTTTGAAGAAGCCCGCGCTTTGCTCAAACGCTATGAAAACAAGCCGCCTGAGAAGGGCTATGTGCTTTTTGAGACCGGCTATGGCCCATCGGGCCTGCCCCATATCGGCACTTTTGGCGAAGTTCTGCGAACGACGATGATCCGCCGCGCCTTTGAGGTGATTTCCGACATTCCGACCAAGCTGATCTGTTTTTCCGACGATCTGGACGGGATGCGCAAAGTGCCGGGCAATGTGCCCCAGCAGGACATGCTGGCCGAACATATGCACAAGCCGCTGACATCGGTGCCTGATCCTTTTGGCACCCATGAAAGCTTTGGCCATCATAACAACGCGATGTTGCGCCGTTTTCTGGATACCTTCGGGTTCGATTACGAGTTTTATTCTGCCCGCGAGTTTTATCAGACAGGTCAGTTCGACGAAATTCTGCTGCGTGCCGCCGCCCGTTATGACGCCATCATGGAAGTGATGCTTAAGTCATTGCGCGAGGAACGCCGCGAGACTTATTCGATCTTCTTGCCGATCCATCCCGAAACGGGTCGCGTGCTTTATGTGCCGATGAAGAACGTCGATGCGGTGAAAGGTGAAATCACATTTGATGACCCCGATGGTCGTGAGTGGACACTGCCTGTGACTGGTGGCAACGTGAAGCTCCAGTGGAAGCCTGACTTTGGCGCGCGCTGGGCCGCTTTGGATGTCGATTTCGAGATGTACGGCAAAGAACATGCCACCAATACTGCGATCTACGACCGGATTTGCGAGATTTTGGGCGGGCGCAAACCGAACCATTTTTCCTATGAATTGTTCCTCGATGAGAACGGTCAGAAGATTTCAAAATCTTCCGGCAACGGCATTTCGATCGACGAATGGCTGACCTATGCCTCGACCGAATCCTTGAGCTATTTCATGTATCTCAAGCCCAAGACCGCCAAACGGATGTATTTCGATGTGATCCCAAAGGCCGTGGATGAATATCACCAGCAGTTGCGCGCCTATGCGGATCAGGATGATGCGGGCCGTGCCAATAACCCTGTGTTCCACATTCACGGCCATAACGTGCCTGCCTCGGACATGGTGGTGCCATTTGCGATGCTGTTGAACCTCGCCTCTGTCTCTGGGGCAGAGGACAAGGACACGCTTTGGGGCTTTATCCAGCGCTATGCGCCGGACGCATCTGCCGAAAAGAATCCACAGATGGATCAGGCGGCGGGCTTTGCCGTGCGCTATTACAATGATTTCGTGAAGCCGACCAAAACCTACCGCGCGCCGACCGATCAAGAACGTGCAGCGTTAACCGATCTGGCCGAACGGCTGAAGGTTTGGGATGGCGGATTGGATGCGGAAGACTTGCAGACGATGGTCTTTGCGGTCGGCACCGAACACGGGTTTGAGCCGCTGCGCGGATGGTTCACAGCGCTTTACGAGGTGCTGCTGGGGGCTTCGCAGGGTCCACGTTTTGGCGGGTTCATCGCACTTTATGGCGTTGACGAAACCGTTGCCCTGATCGAGGCGCAACTGGCTGTCGCCGACTAAAACGAAACTAATTTGCGTTTTGATCCGTATCTGGAAAGATAGATAGGGATAGGAGACAGGTATGAAACGCATTTTGGCAATCGTTCTGGGCTTTTGGATCGCGGCAACTGCGGTATGGGCGCAAGACGCCGGTGCCATCGAAGGCGTCATCGGCAATCAACTCGAGGCCTTTAACGACCGCGACATCGAAGAAGCGTGGCAATACGCCAGCCCCAATATCAAAAGGCTGTTCGGTAACCCGGGCAATTTCGGGATGATGGTCCAGCAAGGCTATCCGATGGTTTGGGACAATGCCGATGTGCGGTTTCTGGAACTGCGCGATGTGGCTGGCAACCTTTGGCAAAAGGTGATGGTACGCGATGCGCAAGGTGGTTTGCATATTCTGGACTATCAGATGATCGAAACAGCCGAAGGCTGGCAGATCAACGGGGTGCAGCTGTTGCCATCGCCTGACGTTGGCGCCTGAACTTCCCCGGGTTGCGCAGGGCATCGTGACGGTGCTGCAAGCCCCTTTTTAGACCTCGCGGTTAGCTCTTGGGCGAATGGCTCGGCGGTGTGCCGGGCCTTTTGCATTCGGCAACCAAGAGGGCTCTTTCATGAACAAAGCGATAACCGACGGGATTGTGTTTAATCCGCTGCCATTTTCCGCAGGCTTGGGACTGTGGTCGAGCGGCGATGGCACGCCGGGGTCGGATACCTATGCGATCAGCGGGTCGGGTGTCTTTGTCGCCGCTGATCAGGATTTTGCGGGCTGTCTGGAACTGCTCAAGGTCGATCCGACGGCGCGGGTCCGCTATATGGGAGAAACGCCTATTATTCCGGGGTGCTACCTGCAAGTGACAGCGCGGGTGAAGGCAGTCGCAGGGCCGCTTCCTGCCGTGCGTATCGCGGGTTGGGCCGGCATCACAGGCGGTATTCCGGTTACGGGTCTGACGCTTGCGGGGTCATCGGCCCAGTTGACCACTTATGGCCAAGTTGTCGAGATCAGCGCCATCATTGCAACTGCTGATCGGTCCGGAGTGGATATGGTTTGGACCGGTGCCGAGTATGGGCACATCGGGATTGATGTGACGGGTCCTTCGGGGGGTGTTATCCGCCTTGATGACATCACCATCACCGATGTCAGTGCGATCTTTACCCGTGACCTGATCGGGCTTGTTGATGTCCGCGACTATGGAGCCAAGGGTGACGGCGTGACCGACGACAGTGCGGCTTTTGATGCCGCCGATGCAGCGGCGGCAGGGCGCACTGTCATGGTTCCAGCCGGCACATATTTCTTGGACGACAGTGTGACGATGGAAAGTGCCGTGCGGTTCGAAGGGCAGATCGTGCAAGCGGCTGAACACCGGTTCATTCTGCAACAAAACTACAACTATGATACCTATTTTGCAGCGTTCAAAGATGAAGAAACTGCTTTCAAAAAAGCCTATCAGGCGCTGATCAACTTTGCGGATCACGAGTCGCTTGATCTGTGCGGGCGGCGCATCTTGCTCACAGAACCGGTGGACATGCAGGCATGCGATCCGTCGCGCACCCGTTTCGAAACCCGCAGAGTCATTCGCAACGGGCAGTTCCAGCCCGCAGACGGGTCGGTCTGGAATTCGGTCGTGGTCACATCTCAGGCGAGCTATGCGGCGGCAAATGACAACCACCTGACCAATGTTGCCGGTATTGCCAATATCACAGTTGGATCATTGGTGCAGGGCAACGGTGTCGGGCGCGAGATCTATGTGACTTCTGTGAATGTCGCAGCACAGACGCTGGAACTGAGCCGTCCGCTTTTTGATGCCGAGGGTACGCAGGTTTTCACCTTTACCCGATTCAAATACATGCTTGATTTCTCGGGCTACGAAAAGCTGAGCCAGTTCATCCTTGATGATATCGAATTTCAGGGGCGTGGCGTGGCAAGCGGGATCATCTTGGCACCCGAAGGCTTCACGTTTCATATTCGCGATTGTTTCATCAACAACCCAAAGGATAGGGGTATCACGTCGCCCGGGCGCGGCTGTCAGGGGATGATGATTGACCGCTGCCAGTTGATTTCAGACGAACAGGATGTGCCCGTGGCCGCCCGCGTCAGTATCGGGTTCAATGCCAATGCCAACGACGTGAAAATCCGGGACAATCGCACTAGCAAGTTCAGGCATTTCTGTGTGCTGGCAGGGTCTGGAAACCTGATTACCGGAAACCACTGGTTTCATGGCGATGACGAGGTCAACGGGGTACGTATGGGGGGGATTGTCCTGACATTACCCAATCCCAAGAGCATTTTTACCGGCAATTATTGTGATAACAACTTTATCGAATGGACAAACGAACACGACAGCTCGCCCGCGCTGGGCACACAGTTTTCCTTTGGTGGGCTGACGATTACGGGCAATATGTTCACCACAAATGATGTGGCCGACTGGTTCAATTTCATCGTGATCAAACCTTATGGCCCCGGTCATTTCATCAACGGCTTCGCCGTTGTCGGCAATGTGTTTCGGTCATTGAACGGGCGGATCGACAGGGTCGAGAATGTGGATACGAGCTTTGCCGATCTGGACTACAGCCGCACCCGCAGCTTTGTGTTCACAGGCAATACTTTTCACAACGTCAATGAACCTGTGTCCAATCCGGCATACCTTACTCACGACCAACAAACTGTGGCGACGACCTGGGTGATGCAGACCGATACCGCGCTGCCCTTTGACGGGCGGGCGCTGACGGTCGAAAGCGTCATGCCTGTAGGCCAGATCACCGATACCAACAATGCGCGGATCCATGATCTTCCTTGGGCCGAGGGCGAGAGGGGCAGCAGTATGCGTGATGTCCACTTGAACTGGAGTCGCCCTGTCAAAGGCCAGGTCCGTTACGCGGTGCGGATGGATCAGACAGACTGAGCGCGTCAAGCACGGGCATTCAAAGGGGGCGCCGCTGAGCGCCCCTTTTTGCATCCCGTGCCAATCTGCCCGCAAATTAGGCAGTTGCCCCTTCAAATGCGACGGGTTGTCGGAAATTTTGCAAGCGGTGCTGGCATGTCCCGCACAAAGTTTGGCACGGTGGTCTGGAAGATAAGTTGGCCGTTGGGGGCGACCCATTACATACGTTGCTGAAATTCGCGCTCAGGATGCCGTGCCATGCGCACCGCGTGCCCAAGGTGCACTCCGGCTGGTCGCAAAGCGGCGCGGCGCCGAGACTGTCATTGCAGACTTGCGCCAGGACGGATCGCTCAAGGCGCTTTTTCCCAAGGTGCGCGGCAATGCACTTGATGCGGTGTTCCTCAATACTGCGGGTGGGTTGACAGGTGGCGACCGGATGGCGATTGACGTTGCGGCGCGGCAAAATGCGCATGTGATCATGTCATCCCAAGCGGCTGAACGTGCATATCGCGCCCAGCCTGATCAGGTTGCGCATGCCCGCGTGTCTTTGGATGTGGCGGCCGGTGGTCGTATCGACTGGATGCCCCAAGAAACGATACTCTTTGATCACGCTGCGCTCCACCGACGTCTGGAGGTCGATCTGGCGGCGGACGCGACGGCCCTTTTGGTCGAGCCGGTGATCTTTGGGCGGGTCGCGATGGGCGAGACCGTCCAGCAACTGAATTTCAAGGATCATTGGAAGATCCGCCGCGATGGCAAACTGGTTTTCGCCGATGCCATCCGCATGGTCGGTAACGCCCAAGAGTTGTTGGCGCGCAGGGCGATCGGTTCTGGTGCAGGTGCCATGGCAACCATTTTGCTTGCAGGGCCTTCTGCTGCGGCCTGTGCAGCGCAGATTGACCTGCCCGACAGCAGCGGCTTCAGTCTGATTGCAGATGACGTGCTGCTTGTGCGTCTTTTGGCAAAAGACGGGTTTGACTTGCGCAAACAAATGATCCCTGTTGTTGAGGCGCTGGCAACAGCGCCGATCCCCCGTGTTTGGAGACTTTAAGACATGCAATTGACCCCCCGCGAAAAAGACAAGCTGCTGATCGCGATGGCCGCCGAGGTTGCCCGCAAGCGTTTGGCACGTGGCGTCAAGCTCAACTATCCAGAGGCGATTGCCCTGATCACAGATGCAGTTGTTGAAGGTGCGCGTGATGGCCGGTCAGTCGCCGATATGATGGAAGCCGGCGCGCATGTGATTACCCGCGAACAGGTCATGGACGGGATCGCTGATATGATCCACGAGGTGCAGGTCGAGGCGACTTTCCCCGATGGGACAAAGCTGGTGACGGTCCATGATCCGATCCGATGACGCGCTCGGAACACTTATTTTGGGCAAGGTGATGAAGAGGTGCAGCAATGAAACCGGGTGAAATAATCGTAAGCGAAGGTGTCCATACGCTCAATGCGGGTGCGCCGGAAACCGTGCTGGAGGTGGCCAACACAGGTGACAGGCCGGTGCAGGTCGGGTCGCATTTTCATTTCGCCGAAACGAACCCTGCGCTGGATTTTGACCGCGAGACCGCCCGCGGCATGCGTTTGAATATCGCCGCAGGGACTGCAGTGCGGTTTGAACCGGGGCAGCGCCGCGAAGTCACGCTGATACCGATTTCCGGGGCGCGCAGGATTTACGGTTTTAACGGTCATGTGATGGGGGACCTGTGATCGGTATCTTGCCGACATATGCTGCAGTGCAGAAAAATGCTGCGCGGCAGAAGCCTCTGGGGTATGATGCTGGCAACAGCAACTTAACCCGAAGGGGAAAATCATGACACCCGCACTGACACTCTCGCTTTCAGCCCAAGCCATGCACGCGGCCAGTGCCGTGATCGCGCAGCAAATGCGCTTTGCCGATGTGGTTATTGACCAAACTTTTTCAGCACAACGTGCCCTGTTCACACCATTCTTGAAGGCGCCAGCGAACATCGCGGCCCAGCCAAAAGCAAAGCAAGCGGCTCCGGTCAAGAAGAAGCTTCCCAAGGCCGCTGCTGCCAAAAAGAAGGTCATCAAGGCCAAGGCGCCCAAGCCAGCCAAAAAGACAAAATCGGTTGTGGCACCCAAGCCCGCCCCAGTCAAAGCAGCAGAGATGCCGCCTGTTGCCAAGCCCAAGGTTTCTCCGAAAGTGGCCGAAGCGGTTGCTGTAAAACCGGCAGAGATCGCACCAGCCGAAACGAAGGTTGCGGCCAAGACGGTTGCGCCCAAAGTTGCAAAGGCAGCGCCAGCAGAGATGACGCCAGCAGCAAAGACGGCGGCACCAAAGACGGTCGCCCATGAAGAGCCTGCCAAGACAACCTCGGCACCCAAATCCAAAGCAAAACCACGCGCCAAAGCTGTATCCATTGCCGATACGCCTTGGGACGGAAAGAAAACGTCTGAAAACACCTAATCGGAGACCTCTATGCCAGCCACGATCTCTCGCGCGGATTATGCCGCAATGTTTGGCCCCACAACGGGGGATCGGGTCAGGCTGGCCGATACCGACCTGATTATCGAGGTTGAACGCGACCTGACCGCAGAGAATGCAGGGGCGGCAACATCGCAAGGCATGGGTAAGAATGCCATGCTTTACGGTGAAGAGGTGAAATTCGGCGGCGGTAAGGTGATCCGCGACGGGATGGGGCAGTCTCAGGCAACACGGGCCGAAGGTGCCGTTGACACGGTCATCACCAATGCGCTGATCGTGGATTGGACCGGCATCATCAAAGCGGATGTTGGCCTCAGGGACGGCAGGATCGTCAAGATCGGCAAGGCGGGCAACCCTGACACCCAACCCGGCGTCGATATCATCATCGGCCCTGGCACCGAGGCGATCGCGGGCGAGGGCCGCATTCTGACCGCGGGCGGGATCGACAGCCACATCCACTTTATCTGCCCTCAACAAATCGAGGATGCGCTTTATTCTGGAATCACGACCATGATCGGCGGCGGGACCGGGCCTGCGCATGGCACGCTTGCGACGACATGCACGCCAGGGCCTTGGCACCTGGGCCGCATGCTGCAAGCCGCTGACGCCTTTCCCATGAACCTTGCCTTTGCGGGCAAGGGCAATGCATCGCTGCCTGCGGCGTTGGAAGAACAGGTACTGGCGGGTGCGTCCTGTCTGAAACTGCACGAAGACTGGGGCACCACCCCTGCCGCCATCGACTGTTGCCTGACAGTTGCTGACGCGATGGACGTACAGGTCATGATCCATACCGATACGCTGAACGAAAGCGGCTTTGTGGAAAACACGGTCGGCGCCATGAAAGGCCGCACGATCCACGCCTTCCACACCGAAGGTGCAGGTGGGGGTCACGCCCCTGATATCATCAAGATTTGCGGACAGCCCAACGTCTTGCCATCCTCTACCAACCCCACGCGGCCTTTCACGGTCAATACCGTGGATGAACACCTTGATATGCTGATGGTCTGCCATCACCTTGATAAATCAATCCCCGAGGATGTCGCTTTTGCCGAAAGCCGCATCCGGCGCGAAACCATCGCTGCCGAGGATATCCTGCATGATATGGGTGCTTTCTCGATCATCGCGTCTGACAGTCAGGCGATGGGTCGGGTCGGCGAGGTGATCATCCGTACTTGGCAAACCGCCCACAAGATGAAGGTCCAGCGTGGCCAGCTGGCCGACGAGACGGGTGACAACGACAATCTCCGTGTGAAACGCTATGTGGCCAAGTACACGATCAACCCTGCGATCGCCCACGGGCTTTCGGCGCATGTGGGCTCTGTTCAGGAAGGCAAGCGCGCTGATCTGGTACTATGGAACCCCGCGTTCTTTGGGGTCAAGCCAGAGATGATCTTGATGGGCGGCACGATTGTGGCGGCACAAATGGGTGATCCGAATGCGTCGATCCCGACGCCGCAACCGGTCTATACCCGTCCGATGTTCGGGGCTTACGGCCGGTCGCTGGAACATTCCGCTGTGACCTTTGTCAGCGGTGCGGCCCAGGATGCCGGGATCAGGGAAAGGCTCGGCCTTGCCAAGCAGACCTTGCCCGTTGTCAATACGCGCGGCATCGGCAAGGCGGATCTGAAGCTCAATGATGCGATGCCGCATGTCGAGGTAAACCCCGAAACCTATGAAGTGCGCGCCGATGGTGAGCTGTTGACCTGTGAACCGGCAACCGAACTGCCGATGGCGCAGCGCTACTTTTTATTCTGATTTGGACGCACTGATGCAAGGCATGCATAGTGGGATTGCACAAAGGGACGTTGTCGATGAAGGGTGACCGGCATAACTGTGGCTGCGGGAGGACAGAAAACCGTATTCATGAGGCATATTATGGCACTCCGTCCAGACAACACACTGATCACAAACCGCGAAATGCTGACCGAGCTGTTGCTCGTCCCGTTTCGGAAAATTGGCGCTATCCTCGAAGGATTGGCTGTCAGCAATTCACGCACGCAAGCGTTGAAGGAAATAGCCGCAATCCCCGAAGAGCAGTTGATCGCCAAAGGTGTGACGCGCGCCGACTTGATCAGCATGACGTTCCGGCACGACGCCTAGGCGGTTTTCAGGCGGGGCAGACCACATGAGCAGCGTCGCCCACGAAGTCACCCATCATGCCACTGCGTTGGCAGGCACCGTCAGCCTCACCTACGATGCGCGTCTTTTGCGGCGCAAACGGCTTGTCACCGATAGTGGCGAGCCGTTTCTTGTCGATCTGGCGCAGACCACATCGGTCAATGCGGGCGAGGCCTTTGTTCTGCAAGATGGCAGACAAATCGGCGTGGTTGCCGCAGACGAGCCGCTGATGCGCGTCACAGGTGATCTGGTGCGACTTGCGTGGCATGTCGGCAACCGGCACGCGCCCTGTGCGATCACCGAGGACGGTCTGGTCTTGCAGCGCGAAAAGGTCATGCGCGCGATGCTTGAACAACTCCATGCCACGGTCACCGACTTTGACGGCCCCTTTACACCCGAGGGCGGTGCCTATGGGCACGGCCGCACGATGGGACACGACCACAGCCATTCCCATGCGTGACGACGCGCTTTTGACGCTGACGCAGTGGTTGTCTCCGGCCTATCCGGTCGGGGCTTTCGCTTGGTCGCATGGGCTGGAACGTGCGGTCGGGCGTGGCGATGTTACGAGCGCCGCCGATCTGCGCGACTGGTTGACCAATGTGCTTGAAAATGGGGCAGGGCGGTCTGATGCGATCTTGCTTTGTGCCGCACATGGGGCCGATGACGTGGCAGCGATTGCAGAATTGGCCGCAGCGCTTGCGCCATCACAAGAACGGCGGATGGAAACGCTCCAGCAGGGGGCGGCATTTGCCGCGACAACACGGGCGGTCTGGCACATTGATCTGCCAGATATGGCCTATCCTGTTGCTGTTGGCCGGGCTGCTGGGCTCGTTGGTCTTCCTGTTCTGCCCACCGTGCAACTCTGGTTGCAAGCCTTCGCCAGCAATCTTGTGCAAGCCGCCCAACGGCTGATGCCGCTTGGCCAGACCGAAGGGCAGCGTATTCTGGCAGCACTTGCGCCTGTCTGTATCCAGATCGGGACCGAGGCCAGCACAGCATCGCTTGACGATATCGGGAGTGCGACCTTTGCCGTAGATACGGCATCAATGCAGCACGCGGCGCAATATTCGCGTATCTTCAGGTCATGACGATTCTTTTGACTGCTCTTCTGTCGTTGATCGCGGCAATGCATCTGGCATGGGCGTTCCATATCTGGATTCCCATCCGGGACGAAGTCCAGCTTGCCCATGCGGTCGTCGGTGCCAAGGGCGTCACACGGATGCCGGGGACCATCCCCTGCCTGCTGGTTGCGGGCAGTCTGGCTATTGTGATTGCGGCGCTCTGGATGCCATCAGTGACTATCGCGCGCGTTGTGCTTTGGCTCGCGGCCCTTGTCTTTGCCGGACGCGGGCTCATTGCCTATGCAGGTCTTTGGCGCAAGATGACGCCGGAAGAACCCTTTGCAACCTATGACCAGCGGTATTATGGCCCGCTCTGCCTTGTGCTGGCCGCGGGTCTGCTTTTCACTTTGATCGGAGGATAGGCGATGTCGCCAAACGGACCTTTGCGTGTTGGAATCGGCGGTCCTGTGGGTGCCGGTAAAACCACATTGACCGCCAATCTGGCCCGCTTGCTCAAGGATCACATCAGCCTTGGGGTGATCACCAATGACATCTACACGCAAGAGGATGCCGAGGCGCTGATGCGCATGCAGATCCTGCCCGATGATCGGGTCATGGGGGTCGAAACCGGGGGATGCCCGCATACAGCGATCCGCGAAGATGCCTCGATCAATCTGGCGGCAGTTGCGGAGATGCGCGCGCGGCATGCTGATCTGGAACTGATCCTGATCGAAAGCGGCGGTGACAATCTGTCGGCGACCTTCAGCCCCGAACTGGCCGATGTGACGGTCTATGTGATCGACGTTGCCGCAGGCGAGGAAATTCCCCGCAAGGGCGGCCCTGCGATCACCCGGTCGGATATTCTAGTGATCAACAAGACTGACCTTGCGCCCCATGTCGGTGCCTCGCTTGAGGTGATGGCGCGGGACGCGGCACGCATGCGCGGCGACCTGCCCGTTGTCTTCGCGAGCTTGCGACACGGCAAGGGTGTGGATGAGATCAGCAAGCTGATCCGCGAAATCGGCGGGCTTTAGCCTTTACTTGCTATATGGACTTGTCCGGCTCGATTCCGGTAAAGTCATTGACACGCTTTTTGTAAATTTTTAGCTGTGATTGACAAATTGCCGCAGCCAAGTTCACGGCGACTTGGATTCACAACCTTTTTCGCCATGATGCCGATCGAGGATGCCGCGAACCAAAGTTTCGCGCCACACAAAGAATATCAAGGGGGGACACGCCATGACCGATCAACCAGCCGGAACATTTCCACCATCCGCCGCCATGGCCGCAGGGGCGCATGCCGACAAAGCGAAATATGATGCGATGTATGCCGCCTCGATCAACGATCCAGACGGGTTCTGGGCCGAACATGGCAAGCGTGTCGACTGGATCAAGCCCTTTACCAAGGTCAAGAACACCAGCTTTGCCCCCGGCAATGTCGACATCAAATGGTTCGAGGATGGCACGCTGAACGTCAGCGCCAACTGCATTGACCGGCATCTGGCCACGCGCGGCGACCAGACCGCGATCATCTGGGAGCCCGACAGTCCCGATGACGAAGCCTTGCATATCACCTACAAGATGCTGCACGAAAAAACCTCGCTGATGGCCAATGTGCTCAAGGAACTGGGCGTGGGCAAAGGTGATCGCGTTGTGCTTTACATGCCGATGATACCTGAAGCGGCCTATGCGATGCTGGCCTGTACGCGGATCGGGGCAATCCATTCTATCGTTTTCGCCGGTTTCTCGGCCGAGGCGCTGGGCGCCCGGATCAATGCCTGCGACGCCAAAGTGGTGATCACCTCTGATGGCGCACCGCGCGGCGGGCGGATAACGAACCTCAAGGATAGCGTGAATCAGGCTCTGCTACATGACTATGACAGCGTGAAATGTCTGGTCGTCAAACGGACCGGCCAGCAGATCGCATGGCGTCCCGAGTGTGATTACTGGCTGCACGAGATGGAAGCCAAGGTCAGCGCCGACTGCCCCCCCGAGGAAATGAACGCCGAAGACCCGTTGTTCATCCTCTATACCTCCGGCTCAACCGGCCAGCCCAAGGGCGTTGTCCATTCCACCGGCGGCTATCTCGTCTATGCGGCGATGACGCATCAATACACGTTTGATTATCATGACGGCGACGTCTTCTGGTGTACGGCAGACGTGGGCTGGGTCACCGGTCACAGCTATATCGTCTATGGCCCGCTGGCCAATGGCGCCACCACACTGATGTTCGAAGGCGTGCCAACCTATCCGGATGCGGGCCGGTTCTGGCAGGTCTGCGAAAAGCACAAGGTGAACCAGTTCTACACAGCCCCTACCGCCATTCGTGCGCTGATGGCGCATGGCAACGGGCCTGTCGAGAAGTATGACCTTTCCAGCATTAAGGTGCTGGGCACCGTGGGCGAACCGATCAACCCCGAAGCCTGGAACTGGTACAATGATGTTGTCGGCAAGGGCAAAGCGCCGATTGTCGATACGTGGTGGCAGACCGAAACGGGCGGCCATCTGCTGACGCCGCTGCCTGGTGCGACAGCGACCAAGCCGGGATCTGCGACCTTGCCGTTCTTCGGTATCCAGCCAGTGATTTTGGAGCCAACAACGGGCGCGGAAATCAACGACACGGCTGCCGAAGGCGTGCTGTGCATCAAGGACAGCTGGCCTGCCCAGATGCGCACCGTCTGGGGCGACCATGAACGGTTCGAGAAGACCTATTTTGCGGACTACAAGAACTACTATTTCACCGGCGATGGCTGCCGTCGTGACGCTGATGGCTACTACTGGATCACAGGCCGCGTTGATGACGTGATCAACGTCTCGGGTCATAGGATGGGTACAGCAGAGGTCGAAAGCGCACTGGTCGCTCATGCGAAGGTGGCCGAGGCTGCCGTGGTCGGTTATCCGCACAAAATCAAGGGGCAGGGGATTTATGCCTATGTCACCTTGATGAACGGTCAGACGCCGACAGAAGAGCTGCGCAAAGAACTCGAGGTCTGGGTGCGCAACGAGATTGGCCCGATTGCGAAACCTGACCTGATCCAATGGGCGCCGGGCCTGCCCAAGACTCGCTCTGGCAAGATCATGCGGCGCATCCTGCGCAAGATCGCCGAGGATGATTTCGGCGCATTGGGCGATACGTCAACGCTCGCTGATCCGTCGGTCGTGGATGACCTGATCGAGAACCGGATGAACCGGGGCTAATGTCCGGAATACAATTATCTGAAAGCCGCGCAGTCATGCGCGGCTTTCTTCGTGTCAGGCGTCTACGCGAGTAAAAAGTGACCCTCTGACAAGAGCCTTTTCCCGCCCCATTTCGAAGTTATCGCAAGAGTTGATGGATTTTGGTTCGCTCTTTGGTTCAATTCCATCCGTCATTCGGGCAAAAACCCGCCACGGGATCGGCGGGGCCTCTCTACGATCCCAGTCCGCAAGATCTTCAAGAGATTTGACGGGATCACGTGTCGCCACGTTAGAGGGCGCCGCGAGAACGCCAGTTCCTAGTCCCCTTTTCGGAGGGGATTACCGCATGACCCGACCCTTCCCAATGAATTCCACAATCAACCGCGCTTGTCGTTTGTGAGGCCGATCCGCTCCGCTTTGACTTAGGATGGAAAGCGCCGTTCCTTGGGTCGACGTTCGCTGCCATGTGCTGCGTATTGTGCATGCAAAATGGCAAAGAGCCTTCGGTAGGCCGCCCTATGCCTGTTCCGCATGTTCAGTCCGGCAAAGACTGGCTGTGCAATTTCAGGGGCGTCTGCGACAAGGGCGTAATTGCCCGTTTGCACCAGCGCCGCAGCCGAATGCCGCAGCACATAGGCACTGCCTGAAAGAGACGTCAACAAGTCCACCATGGCCGCGTTCTGGCCGATGGATAAAGACACATGCGTAAATTCGGGCAACAAAGCTGCATGGGCATGCGCAAAAGCTGGCGAATAATTGGCGAGGATATAGCGGTCTTTGTCCAGCTGTGCCAAGCGGGTCGCTTCGCTTGAAACCATCACATAGTGGACCTCTCCCAGAGTTTCAAAATACAAGTCCGGTTGCACCTTCGGCGAATAGAGAACGGCTATATCTTGCAGTCCAGAAATCAAATCAGAACACATTTGACTGGAATAGTCGGCCTCGAACAGAAAGGTGGTATTGGGCAGAAAACCCCTGAACTCTTCGATCAACTGTTTGATCCCAAGCCCGACCAGATCATGTTGCAAGCCGATCCGCATCGTGATGCCAGCTAGCGCGGTATCGCGCGTCGCATTCAACGCTCTGGTCCAATCATGCCGCAAGCTGCGTGCATGTGGCTCGAACCGCAGGCCCTGCGTTGTAAGCGCGGTCCCGGACCGCGATCTTTGGAATAGCCTTACACCGACAACAGCCTCTAGCGCTTTAATCCGCCCAGACACAGTCGATTGGGTCACGCCCAATCGGTCGGCGGTCTGGTTGAAGCTTTTGGTTTCACAAAGATCAAGAAAGGTTTCGATGAGTTCAATCTGCATGGGCATAGAATGCACTAATCGGAAATGCCGATCAATAATAACCGGATGGGCAGATTGATCAGAGATCAGCACAGGAGAATACTCTGTCAGCGACAACGGAGTTTCCAGCATGACCGAAACCATTACCAGATCGGCCCGTAGCGGCGGCCGTGCCGCACGCGTGGCATTGCGCAGCGCGCCTTTGACCGAGGATATGCGTCCTGTCCGGCCAGGCATGTCGGGGGGGCAATATAAACCGCTCAGCGATGCAGATGTCCTGCGGATCCACCTCTCTGCGCTTGATGCGCTGGAACAGATTGGTCTGTCGCAAGCTCCGCCCTCGGGCATCGAGATCATGACAAAGGCGGGAGCTATCCTTGGCGATGATGGCCGTCTGCGGTTTCCGCGTGCCTTGGTCGAGGACATGCTGGCGAAGGCTGCACGCAATATCACCTTGTTCGGGCGTGATCCCAAGCATGATCTGCATCTTTCGGGCAGCAAGGTTCACTTTGGCACAGCGGGTGCCGCAGTGCATGTCGTTGATGTTGAAACCAATACGTACCGCGAAAGCACCGCACAGGACTTGCATGATGCGGCAAAGCTCACCCATGCGCTTGATAACATCCATTTCTTCCAACGGGCCATGGTTGCGCGTGATATCACCGATAACCTCGAGATGGATCTGAACACGATCTATGCATGCTGTGCAGGGACAACCAAACACGTCGGGACCTCCTTCAGCGACCCCTCCCATGTGGCCCCAGGCATGGAGATGCTGCACCGTATCGCGGGCGGTGAAGCTGCATGGCGCGCGCGGCCTTTCGTATCGAACTCGAATTGCTTTGTCGTCCCGCCGATGAAATTCGCCGAGGAAAGCTGCATCGCGATGGAATCATGCATTCGCGCGGGCATGCCGATCCTGTTGCTCTCAGCAGGGCAGGCCGGCGCGACCGCTCCTGCGCCTATTGCACTGGCGATTGTCCAAGCGGTGGCGGAATGTCTGGCAGGCGTGGTCTATGTGAACGCAATGGCGCCCGGCCATCCGGCGGTCTTTGGCACTTGGCCCTTTGTGTCTGATCTGCGCACCGGTGCGATGTCCGGTGGTTCGGCAGAGCAGGCTCTGCTTACCGCAGGCTGCGCCCAAATGCATCGGTTCTATGACTTGCCGGGTGGTGCGGCTGCGGGCATTTCGGACTCCAAGCTGCCAGATATGCAGGCGGGCTGGGAAACGGGGATGACCAATGCTCTGGCAGGATTGTCCGGCCTCAACATGGTCTATGAAGCGGCGGGCATGCATGCGTCGCTCTTGGGTTTCTGTCTTGAATCGCTTGTTCTGGGCGATGATATCCTTGGTCAGGTCATGCGGATGGTCCGCGGGATTGACGTGACCGAAGACAGCACATCCATCGAAGCGATGAAGGCTGTCTGTCTTGGTGGGCCGGGGCATTATCTTGGGTCGGATCAGACGCTTAAGTTGATGCAGACCGAATATATCTATCCAACGCTGGGAAACCGCATGAGCCCGAAGGAATGGAACGAAGCCGACCGCCCGATCCTGATCGACAAGGCGATTGCCCGCAAGAATGACATCTTGCAGAAAGCCAAATTGCAGGTCGATCCCGCATTGGATGCAGCGATCCGCGCTGACTACAATATCTACTTCATTTAAGGACCGCATCATGCACTACGGTTATATTGGCCAAGGCAATCTGGGCGCGAATTGCACGGCATGTCTGCTGCGCGCAGGCATGACGGTCACCGTGACAGACATCAACCGCGACGCGGCAGCGGCGGCCTTGGCGGCGGGGGCCAGTTGGGCGGACAGTCCTGCCGAACTGGCCGCACAAGTCGATCATGTGATCACCTGCCTGCCCTCTCCGGCTGTGTCCGAGCGTGTCGCAGGCCAAATGCTGCCTGCAATGCGCGACGGTGCGCATTGGATCGAGATGTCAACCTTGGGGCGGGATGAGGTCCTCGCCTTTGCCGGGATGGCGGCGAAACATAATGTCCGCTTGATGGAGCTTCCGGTCACCGGTGGTGTGCACCTTGCAGCCCAAGGCAACATCACGATGCTCGCGGGCGGCGACAAGGACATGTTTGATCTGCACTTGCCCGCCCTCAAGGCGATGGGCAATCAGGTCTTTCACATGGGCCCGCTCGGGTCTGCCTCGGTCATCAAGGTGATCACGAATATGCTGGCCTTTATCCACCTCAAGGCCTGTGGAGAGGCGCTGATGCTGGCCAAGCGTGGCGGGCTGGACCTTGCGCAAGCTTGGCATGCGATCAAGGCATCATCGGGAACATCATTCGTGCATGAAACCGAAGGCGCATTGGTTTTGAACGGCTCTTATGACGTGGCCTTCAACATTGATCTCGCTCTCAAGGATTTGGGCTTTGCCATGGGCTTTGGCCGTGAATTCGAGGTCCCGCTGGAACTGGCGGCGGCGACCCAGCAAACCTATGTTGCAGCGCGTGCGGCCTATGGCGGCGATGCACAATCCCCGATGATCGTGAAATTATTGGAGGATCTGCTGGGAACCGATCTGCGCGCAGAGGGCTTTCCGGCGCGCTTGACCTAAACGGTTTTCATCGCCTCGGCAAAGAATGGCAGCCATGCTTCCAAGACTTTGTCGGGGTGCTGCTCGGCCACATAATGCCCGCCCGGCAAAGCCCAGCCCTGCACGTCATCTGCACGTTCGCGCCACAGCGCCAAACAATCAAAATGCGCTTCGATCGCGCCATCCCGTCCCCAAAGCGCCAAAAGCGGCATTTGCAGTTTGCTGGGGTCCGCATCATCATGGGCAATGTCGATTGAAGCCGCCGCACGGTAGTCCTCGCAAGCACCGTGGATTGCCTCTGCCGCGTTGAAACAAGTCAGATATTCATCCAGCGCTTGCTGCGCAAAAGGCGCGAGACCCGCTGCACCCGCGCCGACCTTGGTGAGCAAATAGTAATCAGGGTCAGCCCCGATCAGCCTTTCGGGAAAAGGATGCGGCAAAGTCAGCCAGTACCAATGCCAATAGGTATGCGCAAAACTGCTGTCCGCCTCGCGGTACATTTCGCGGGTGGGGGCGATATCAAGCACGGAAAGCGCGATGACACGGGCAGGGTGGTCGGCAGCCAGCCGGTGTGCTACGCGCCCACCCCGATCATGCGCGCCGATCAGGAAGCGCTGATGTCCCAGATGATCCATCAAGGCCAGCATGTCCGCGCCCATCGCCCGCTTGGAATAGGGCGTATGGTCCGCGTCGGTCTTTGGCTTCAAAGACCGTCCATACCCGCGCAAATCGGGGCAAATCACCTGATAGGATTTGGCCAACTCCGGTACAACCGCGTGCCACATTGCAGAAGTCTGCGGGTAGCCGTGAAGCAAAAGAAGCGGTGGCCCTTCGCCGCCGGTGCGGTAAAATACGGCACCGTCAGGCCCGTCAAAATATTGTTCCGTGAAGCCGGAAAAGAACGGGTCAGCCAAAGGTGCCTTTTGCGCAATCGGATGCATTAGCCGAAAATCGCCCGCCAAGAGCTATGCACCGCACCGATGTTGTTGGCCGGATAGGCGATCAGGACAACATCCTCGTCTGCCAATGCCAGTGCGGCTGCCGTGCCATCCTCGAGTGCACCATCAAAACAGATCAACTGAGGGCCATCATCGGCATTGAGGGTCTTTTTCTGCCTTGCCTGAAAGGCTGCGACTTGTGTTTCCCAGATTGTTTGCAGCGTATCAAAATCCCCGAAGGTTGCGACGATCTCATCGTCCACGACGTGCAACACTGCGGAAAAAGCCGACTTGTTGGTATTCAGAAAACGACCCATCGGCGTCTGGGGTGCTTGGTCTGTTTCGACCTGCCAAATCTCTGCTAGCCCTTGGGCCGATATGCCGCGCTCACCGCCGGTGCCAAAAGGCTCTGGCGCAAGGCTACGGACAGTCAGGCGGTTTGCTGAACTGCAGATAGAGGAAATCAGGTCAGCCACAGCCAGCAAGAGATCGGGTTCTTCGCGCGAGACGGTCTTGCCGATAACGTCCTCTGCACCCATGGAAGAAACAGCCAGCACGCCGCGCAACCTGCGTCCAGCGACGATCAGATTGATCTTCTGTGTGTCGGCGGTGAATTCCAGGTTTCGCTCAAGCACGGTATCGTCAATTTCGGCCAATACACTGTCCAAAGGTGCAGGCGACCCGCCTTGCGAGATCACGCGGGAACCCGCTTCAAAGACCACGTCTTGGGCAGTCAAAGCAGATATCTTTTGTGCCAAAGCGTTCAAATCGCTCATCAACCTGTTTCCAGCTTCGGGTTTCTCTTCATGCAGCGCTACTGATGCGATCTATACAGGCACGGGCATCCGCAAGAAAGGCGCCCGCGTCAACTGTAGGCGCACAGATACAGCAAAGTACATCATTCGGTTCATCTTCGGCGCGCAGAAATATCCGAACGCTCGACTTGCTTGCAACAAGAGCAGAATTGCTTTGTTTAAGGCCGATCGCGAGCTTTCCATTAGCCCCTAACAGCAGCGAAGCTTCTGCACAGAGATCATCAAGCACCTCTCGGCGGCGATTCGAACTGGAATCGGTTACAAGGATCATTTGCGTAGACAGATCAGCGAAAGCAATTGTGTTACAGCTTTCATACTTCTCCCGCAAAGCGTCCAACTCATTAACAACCATTTATGGCCTGCTTTGTTTTTACATCAGACACGACTAAGGCAATTGCGCAGGTTATGAAACCCTCTGCATCCATTGCAATCAAGAAGTACGGATTATTCGGTTCGCTTCAGATGAGGTTTCTACGACAGGTCCACCGGTTGCGACGCCCCGTTGGGTTCTGCTGCTATCAGGGGACCGCTCGATCCGACGAGGGGTGACAGGCTCCACGAAAGCCGCTGGTACATCAGATATGCTGGCCAGATTATAAAGCGGAACCTCGGACCGGGAGGTGATCTCGGCGAGCTTTTCGATCATGTCGATCAGATACTCCGTGAACGGCCCTGCGCCACTTGCATCCCAAAGCGCTGGATCTTCGCCAGCCTTGATCGCCTGAAGGAGTGACACAGGAAAGATGCCGCCGAACTGGCCTTGGGTTTCCTTGCGTACCCGCTTGATCACCCGGCCACGGTCTTTCTCGTTTGTCAGCTTGTCAAAGCGCGTAATCAGCAAGACCGCATTCTCGCGCACCGAAGCAGGCATATCTTCCCAGACGGCGGCTTCTGACTGGCGCCATGCTTGCGTCGCATGGGTACACCAGATGACGGTATCCACCTCTGGCAGCATCCGTTCCCAGACGCTGGACGACATGTTGGGATCAGAGATGCCCGGGAAATCGATCAGGTCACAGACTTCCAGAATATCAGCTTCAAGGAAGAGCTGGATATAGCGCGTCTCGTGAACAGGAATATCTTCTAGATTTGCGATTGAAACAGGTTCTGTCGTGCCATCAACGTTAACCCGGAAAGGCGCATCTGTGCCATGGGTCAACCAGACCGGAGACAGACGTGTGGCAGTCACCTTTTCCGGAAGTGGCCGCGCGCCCAACAAAAGGTTGGACAGGGTGCTCTTGCCCGCACTGAATTCGCCCATCAAGGCGATCCGCGGCTTGCGTGGCCCTCCAACTTCCAGAGCGTCGTCGCTCATAATGCCGCTCCTTTTCCTTCAGAATGCTTTGGATCGCTGAGTTCTTCGAAAATATAGTCGAAAAGCTCGTCACGCTCTTGCTGGGCAGTGATGCCGAAAATATCTTCCAGATCATCAAAAGCAATTTCGGATTTGTTACTGATGTCCGTCAGAATTGCGCGCTGTTCGCTCAAGAATTCCCGAAGCTCTTTTTCGGCCGTCATGCGGATATCCTCCGCTTGCCGTACTTTAAGCTCGTCAACGATTGGCGCGGTTTCGGCTTCGATCAGGTCATAAAAGCCACTCGCAAATGCGCGATAGCCTTTGCGCCGCTTCCACCATCCCTTCCACCAGGATGACTGAAGGTCGAGCGCGATTGTTTGTCCCAAAGAAACGGGCGCCGGAATTTCAGGTGCAGCCGGCGGTGTGATCGAGAAATTCTCAACATCGACGCCAAATGCGGCCCTGTAGGTTTCGGCCAGATCAGAGGCTGCTCCACCATAAACCTGTTGGCAGGCCGAAGACACATTGCGACGCATCACCTGATAGCTCGTGCGCAAGAGCATCCGCAAACCATCTGGGCTGTACTGCCAGATCTCATCTTCGCCATTGGTTTCGAGGTGCTGGAGAAGTGACTCCAAAGCGCGATCAAGAAAGCGCTTGTGCGATTGCTCCACGCGCGATCCGAACTGTTGGAAAACGATATCCAGCCTGTCGTTCAGGAATTTGAGGTTGTCCGCTTCAAGTTTATCCAAGTGTTTTTGCAATGTGGCTGGCGCCATGATCTCGAGCGTGTCGCCTTCCAGCCGCATGGAAACAACCGCGTTGGACGCCCGAACACCACCAACCAGATTGAGTGCCCGCTTGCGGCATGCCGACAGAATTTCGGCGCCAGGTCCTTCTGATATCCTTTCGGAAATAGCTTGGTACAGCTCCGGAACGCCGGACAGATGCCAAACAAGCTCGTTCGTTGCCATGCCGGATGTTTCCGCACTCAGCGCGGCCTCGGCCCAGTTGAACATGGCCTCTGCACTGTCCTCGACGATGTCTTCAAGGTCGGGACCCAAGGCCATATTCGCCCAATACGCGCTCCCGAATATCACCTGCGGATTTTCTGGTCCGTTGTTGTCGATCAGGGTCTGCAAGATACTGTCACGGATTTCGGGAACCTGCTCGGCGGGATTGGAAAGTTCATCGATCCGGTTGACGAAAATGATGACTTCGCGGGCCTTCACGTTAGAGATGAGGCGGATCAGGCCCATATCCATCGAACTCAGCGCCTGATGGGCAGACAGAACAACCACACAGATACGACTGTCGCGCAGCGCATTGATCGTGATCTGTTCGCGCATCATGAAGGTATCGTTCACGCCCGGTGTATCGCGCAGACATAGCGGCATCGGGATTGCTTTGGCTTCTAGATAAAGATCAGCCGATTTCGTGATATCGGCAAAACGCCCTTGCTGATCTTCTTCTTCCAGATCCTCAAAATCGTCGCCCATGCAGACATAACGCTGCACCAAATCATCATTCAATTCGGCGTAGCTGTGTTTCTGCCCGAGTAGCAGTTCAAATTTGCGCCCCAGACGTTGTTTTGTCTTCTCGCGCATATCGGCGATTTGTCGCCGTACTTTCTCAAGTTCATCATCTGCACCGGCCCGTGACGAGAGTTCACCGATTCGGCCACCATTTTCGACAAGGTGATCCCATTCGCCTTGGCTGAAGAATTGGAAGGTTGCCATTGGCGAATCTTCGGGCAGGGGCGTGTTCAGATGGAGCGAAGTGACAACAGAAGTCCACGGATTCACGTCAGCCGGCAATAGCTCTGGACGGCCAACCATCGCATTTACCAAGGACGTTTTGCCCGCCTTGATCTGACCGATCATGGTGATACTTGGCTCGAAAGCCCGTAACTGTTTGATAAGCTTAGCAGCTTTCTTTTCAGCGTCTTGGCCGCCCAGTTTTACGACATCCGCCAGAGTTGCCTCAAGATCGGCCACCTCGTCGTGGAAATCGTCCAACTTTTCGAGACCAAGTCGCATGAAAGGGTGGTGTGCTGCTGGGACTTTGTAGCCATCCCCTTTTGCCAGCTCTTCCATCTTCATTCTTGTCCGTCCTCAATAACCGTCTAAGCACTACCTTTAACAGTAGTTCGCCTCGCCGCCAAATGGCGAGGATAACACACATTTTCTTGCCATAACTGAAACATATACGCAGGGCAAAAGTGTGGCGTACTTGTTAGCGTTTTGCGACTGCTGCCACAATCTAGGCGGCGAGATCAGCCTGCAACTCCCGCTTAATTTGAAGTATTAGGCTGACAGCTTCAAGTGCGGCGCTGTCACGTTTTTCCATCTGCATCAATTGGACAAGATCTGCTGCATCGAATGCAGTGTCTCTGGCCCTTAGCAACGAAGCATCAGTGTCGTCGCCATTCTCATTCAGGTAGTCGCACAACCATTGGATATTCTCGACCGACTGCGCAATCACCTCTGACGGTGCGCTCTCGCCCAGGTCTTGGAGTGCTGCACTCAGATCCTTTGCTTGGTCTTCGATATATTGGATGACGTGCTTGTAGGCCTCACGCGTGGCGGGCTTCAGACCTTCTTGCTCTTCTTCCTGCAATCTTTTCGCCGCCAGCGTCCGGAGACGGGTTATGCCATCAGGCAGGGGCGAGTCTGATGTGGTCGCTGAACCTGATGCCGGTTGGGACGCATCTGGGCTTGATGACAGGGTTGGCGCAACGGGCTCTGGGGTCTCTACAGCGGGGTCTTGCGCAAGAATATCACGGTGCTGGTGCAAAAGGACGTCAGCCATATCAACAGCGGACTGCCGACCAAGTTCAACCTGTTTCAAGACCGCTGAAATAAGCGCAAGACCACCGCTTTCGCGCATCTTGTCTTTATTAACCGAGCCATCCGGCTGCCGCGCTGCGAGCGCGTCCAGTGTCGCAATAGGCAGGATCTGGTTGAATTCGTCTCTTGCTGCATTGCTCACAGCGCCCAAGGTTGCATCCAGCAAGCCCTGCGATGCCAAAGCATCTGCGCGGGTCACCATGCAGAAAGCATGATCCTTGATAAGATCCGGCATCGTTGACCAAATGCGCTGCTCGTCTTCGGTAAAGCTCTGGGTACACCAAAGTGCGACGTCAGACCGCTTTGATGCCCATTGACTGGCGCGGTGGATAGCGTTCACATCATTGGGCGCGACGACTTCCAGCACTGAAATCTTGGCAAGTGCGGGCAGTGGCATTTGCATCTCTACAAACACCGGCGAAAGAGCGGCAATCTCTGCTCCGTTCGTCGTTGGCAGCGTTTTTCTTGAGCCGTCGGGCAGTGTGCAAATCGTTTGTGTTGTCTCGCCATAGGTCAGTTGCAGAGTGGGGAGTTGCACACCATCTGTCATGACATCGCTGCCGACCAGCAGGTTCAAAAGTGTTGATTTGCCTGACTCTGGCATACCCATGAGAGCCAGGCGCACAGGCTGCCGCAAACGGTCCAACAGCTTTTGCGCATTGTCCTGAACAGAATCAGGAAGCAAGCCGCTTTCGACGGCTTGCGAGAGCTCTTCCAGAACCCTGATCCCCAGCGATTGATTCGACATCACTTACCTCCGGCGGCTATCTTAGCCGGCGGCGGTGCCGCTTCAACCTCCTGTGTGTTGCTTGTGTCGTCGTTCATAGTGACAGTCTTGAGAGGCTTCACCTCTTTGATCACCGTAGGTTCATCTGATCTCTGCGCGCCAGAGGCGGCAACTTTGTTCTTGTCGTCCAGTGTCACGACACGAGTCATGGTTGATGTTTGCGAATCCACATGCCCGATTGGCTTGGCGCGGATCGCACGGATGACCGGCTTGTTGTGGTTCAGCTTGATCACCGAGAAAGTGCAGTTGTCCTGATCCGGATCTGCCAGCTCCTCGATGGCTTCAAGCAGGTAGCCCGCGATTTCGGCTGACTTCTTGCGCCGGTGACGGTGCAGGATTTTCTGTATCTTGCTGTCTTCCAGATACTGCAATCCGTCACTGGACACGACAACGATATCGCCGACCTGAAGCTCGAAAGGTGTTCTGGGGCAATCAGATTTTGCGACCCGATCTCCAAGAATGACGGAAGTAAGACAGTTGCGATCCGGATGGTTCCTGCCTGCTTCCTCGTCCAGAAGCCCTTGCTTGACCATAAAGTCGATCTGAGGAGCCATCGAGTGGTCCTCGTTCAGTTGGGACATCTTGCCGCCCCGATAGTGGAACAGCGGGCTGTCACCAATCGACATCCAATACATCCGGTTTTCCACCAGGACGACAGAAACGAGCGTTGCGCCCATACCCCGTGTTTCCGGATGCGCTTGCACATGGGATCGAACGATCCCGTTAGCATTCGAAGCCGATTCTGTCAGAAAACGAGGAATCTCGCTTTCGAAATCAGCAAAATTGGCGCTTTCGAACTTGAGCTCGCTATACACTTCAGTCACGACGATCTTGCTCGCCACGTCACCAGCAGCATGTCCACCCATGCCGTCAGCAAGAACGACAAGACCGCTGTCAGACCCAAACGGGAAGTCAGTTACGATTGCGTCCTCTTGGTAGTCTCGCCCGCCCTGACAAATCGCTGAAGCGACATCAAAACGAGGTTCAGGCGATCGCCACATCTTCATCCTCCCCGGTTGAGCCTTCGGCCCAATTGAATGATTTGTCGCACAATGCGACAAAGCGCAAAACGGTTTCACCAATACGGATCACATCGCCGGTTTTCAGCGTTTCGTTGCTGATCAATGGCTTATCGTTCAATCGAACAATATTCGACTTGCCACCATGACCTAACAAGAATTCCTTACTGCTCGGATCATAGACAATCGCCGCGTGGTTCGAGCGCGAGATCGAGTTGTCGCCGAAATCAAGCTGGATAGCCTGATCTTCGCCGCGGCCAATCTGCGACATGCCAGCCAGCAAAGAGAAACTTGCGCCGCGCCCAGGCCCTTCAGCCACGACAATCCAACCGACCGGGAACTTTACGTTCTTTGTTGGTGCCGCCTTTGGCGCATCATTGAAAAGATCGACCACATCACCGTCAGATTTTTCAAATCCGATCAGGCGCGTCTTGGTGCGGCGTGACCGCGCCGGAGACCGTGCTGCAGCAGCGGATGCGATAATTTGAGAAGGCTCCAGCGGTTGCGCGGCCGGCGCAGCCGGCGCGGGCAATTCGGTAGATCCGCCGTCATCTTCCATATCCCAGATGTTTACGGCGGGGGCGACAGGTGGCGTTACCGCCCTGTCTACGGAAACAACACGCACCTGCGCTTTGTCAGACGGAAGCGCATCAAGTGGCGCGGCGTCATCGACCATGGAGCCAATTGTCTCGCGATACGACTGCTCAAGAGACTCGATGCCTTTTGCACGGCGTGCGCCTTCTTCTTTGCGCTTCTTGCCGAGGAGATCACGAATAAACTTCATCTTAGCTACCTTTCCATTTACGTCTCGCGCTGCCGATCCCGAAGGATGTACCGCTGCGATTTTTACTCTTCAGCGCCTTTGTAGGCGAGTGATGCAACCCAAAGGCTGCCTTCTCTTTGCACCGCAAACATGAATTGTTCGGTACCATTTTCAATTTCCCGATCAAGAATCTTCATGAGCGTATCAGGACCATCCACACTTTCGGATGTCGGGATATAGGAGGAGATGACGTCTCCAAGCTGCAAACCGCCATCTTGGCCTTCTGCCAATTCCGCAACGGTCGTTTTCCAATCACCGCCAACGTAGACTGTTTCAAAACGAGAGCCGTCCAACAATTCAACTTGCTGCACAACTGGCAAGATCCAGCCATGTTCCGCAACTTCACCCGATGCAGGATTTCGTGTCTGGAAATTCACTTGAACCGTCGGCGAGAGTTCCGGCCCGGCGGTTTGAGCGCGCAACGCATCCGGGATATCGGAGATTGCATCGACAGGTACGCCATTCACGCCGGTAATGACCAAGCCGGGCTGTACCCAAACCGGTGATACGGGCCCAGCAACCGCGATGATGTTAGACCTTGCACCCGCTGCAACGAAAGGCAGCTGCACGGTCCAGGTGGCCATGACGCTGTCGACCTCAGGAAGAATTTCATTGCCGGGCACAACGGCCGGAATATCGACTTCGAGACCGGCACCAACCGCTTCCACGACATCAGGTGTCGCAGGCAGCGTTACCGCAGCCGTATCGTTATCTGCGAGCGGACGATTGCCACTTTGATCAGGGAAAGCGGCTTCGGCAGCAGGTTCAGAAATGACAGGTCGCGGCGTTTCTACTGGCTCGGGAAGCGGTGTTGGTTCTGGAACAACAGCAACCTCGACGCTTTCAGGACGTGCTTCTGGACGGACCTCTGGTGCCGGCGTTTCGACCGCAACTTCCGGCGCGGCGGTTTCCGCAGGGGTTGGAACGATTGGTTCAGCAACAACTTCTGGCGCTGGCTCTTCGACAGCAACAACTTCTGGTGCAGGCTCTTCGACAGCAACAGCCTCAGGTTCAGCAACCGGCTGCGGCCTGAGGAATGCAGGCAACTCCTGAGTCGGTTCTGGTGTGGCCGCTGGCACGGGCTCGGCAACTGGCGGCACGGGTGTTGCCTCGGCGACAACGGGCGCCGAAGCCTCCGGCGCCGATGTCGTGGCTTGAGGCACCTCGGGCTCATCGCCGCCAGTCATCGTTATAACGCCCACACCAATCAGCAAAGCGATCGCTGCTGCAGATCCAAGCAAAATGGGCATGTTCGATTTTTTTGCAGCGGCAGCGGCAGGTGCAGCGGCAGCCGGCGTTTTCTCGACCGCAGGAGATGATGCGACCTTTAGCGGTGTCACATTGCCTTGACCGCCGTCCATCAGAGCGATCCATTCTTTTGCAGATTGAACACGGTCCTTGGGCAATACCGCCAAGGCTTTGTCCATGGCAGCCAAGAAAGCGTTATCGTAGTCAGGGAACCTTCCGACCAGCGCCTTGTAAGGATCGGGATCGCCCGAGGCGATCGCGGCCAAACGCGCCTGTGAATTTGGCGGAACCTCATTCGCGATCAAGTGATGGAACGATGCAGCCAATGCATAAAGGTCGCTGCTGGGGCTTTGTTCTGACCCAGCAATGTAGAATTCTTGCGGCGAGTAACCATCCTTGACAACCCGCAGCGCTGAAAGCACCCGGCTCTGTTTGGTTGCTTCTTCACGTGCTGCGCCAAAGTCGATCAGCACAGGACGGAAATCCTGATTGATCAGAATATTGTCTGGCGAGATATCCCGGTGCAGGATGCCTTGATCATGAATAAATCCGACCGCACCAAGCACTTCCTTGAGGATGGTTTTAATCTGCGTCGGGGTAAGCCCGTGATTTGGATCCTCAATCGTGTCGAGCAGGTCGCGGCCTTCAACAAAATCAAGCGCCATATAGGCGGTGTCGTTGTCCTCGAAGACCTGATGCACGCCGACAATGTTCGGGTGGTCAAGTTTAGCGAGGCTACGCGCCTCTTGAACGAAGAGCCGGACAATGGACTTCAACTCGTTCTGGTGTGCGCGCGAACGGGCCTGAACAACGTAGCGACTACGCCGGCAGAACGCGCCGGGAAAACATTCCTTGATGACGATCTTCCGGTCAAGGCTGTCACGCGCAAGATAAGTGATGCCAAAGCCGCCTGCGTTCAGGAAGCTTTCGATCGTGTACTGGCCGTGCATCAACTTTGTGCCCGGTTTCAGTTCGTCAACAAAGCCATCCTTGTCGTCAGTCGTTTCTTTCGCCTGTAACTTAGCCATTTGCCTACCCAGCCCTCAAACTTGCTTGCAAAACGGGAGTCCATTTCGCAGTTCTTTTTTGCTCTCATCCAAATTAGGCCAAAAAGTGACGCTAACTTGTTGTTTAGTAGATCGTAATTGCGGTTCTTCCTGCTGATTATCGCATTGCAGCGAAACAGTATCTGACCGAACTTAGCAGATATGTCGCTATTTTAACTGAAAACACATATGTTTTTATTCCTCATGTGTTGAGGGATTACATCAGTCACTCAGTCATCACGTTTTTTCGGATACAACGGGTGTTTGCACAGATTTTTAGCAAATGCGACCCATTACGTCGAAGCACCAACCGTGATTCTCTATCATGAAAATGTAAAGTCGTGCCGATTCTATCAAGGTAATATTAATCGGCGGGCTCTGGTTCCCGTGAAACCCGACTTGTAGCGCCGAACGCAAAGATGCACCATCCGCGTGAGTCCAAAGGGTGCGAACATGACACGTGTATTCATAAACGGTTTTGGCCGAATCGGCCGGACCATGCTCCGTGTACATGCATCTGGCGGATGGCCTGACCTAGAGATTGTCGGGATCAACGACATAGCCGCGCCCGACCTCTGCGCGCATCTCTTTGAATATGACAGTATCTTTGGCCCGTTCCCCGGTCAGGTGCACCTGCAGCAAAATGCGCTTGTTGTCGACGGCAAGTCGATACCCTTGACCCAAACCGACGATCTCAGAACGCTTGATCTTGGGCATGTGGACGTGGTGCTCGAATGTACCGGCAAGGCTGACGACCGCGACATCGCTGCCCGTGGATTGCTGGCAGGTGCGGGGCGGGTGTTAATCTCCGGGCCCTCCGATGCCGCAGACCTGACAGTTGTGCTGGGTGCAAATGATCATCTGCTTGGCGATCAAAGGATCGTTTCGAATGCGTCTTGCACCACAAACGCGCTGGCACCTCTGGTCAAGCTGATCGACGACACTTGGGGCCTGCAGACAGGCTGGATGACCACGATCCATTGTTATACGGGCAGCCAACCGACCATTGACGCCCCGCGCGGGGACATGTTGCGCAGCCGGGCCGCGGCGCTGTCCATGGTGCCAACGACAACCTCGGCGCAGCGCCTGTTGAATGCAGTCCTGCCAGAGATCGCAGGCCGGATCGAAGCCGCAGCCGTCCGCGTACCGGTGGCGTCAGTCTCGGCTGTCGATTTGACCGTGACCTTGGATCGGCCGATAGCACTGGAAGAGGTCCATGCCGTGTTGCGCGCGCAATCAGGGATCATCGGCTGGACCGACAAGCCGCTGGTTTCCACCGATCTGCGGGCAAGGCCGGAAAGCCTGATTGTCTCATTGCCGGAAACACGCGTGACGCAGGGCGGGCTGGTGCGGGTCTTTGGCTGGTACGACAACGAATGGGGCTTTTCCTGCCGGATGCTGGATGTGGCAGGGTTGATGGGGTGAATGCTTCTGACTTGATGATTTTCGAGTGTTGTACAAAACTGAATTATCCGAGGCCCGACGGGGACGGAGAGTAAAGCGCGGGATTTGGAGCAATTTCATGACTGATATCAAGATCGAGTTTTGTCGGATTTTGCCGCCCAAAGAAGAACTCAGCGGGATTTTGTCTCAGTACTACGATCTGATCGTACGCCGGATGCGGGACATGGGCTTGGAAATTGATCTCGCCGCGCCCCAAAGCGCACTTGCTGAGTTTTGGGCACATTCGGACGACTATCTGCCCCCGAAAGGTTGTCTGGTTGTGGCCCGGAAGAACTCAGGAGAGATGGTGGGATGCGGGATGTTGAAGCGCCTTGATGATGAAACTGGCGAACTGAAAAGAATGTTTGTTGCGCAAGACGCCCGTGGCACCGGCATGGGCCGCGCGTTGATCGAAGCGCGCGAAAAAGTGGCGCGCGAGATGGGTTTGAAACGGTTGATCGCGGATACGCTCACACCGAATATCGAAATGCGCAGCCTCTATCCAAAGCTTGGATTTGTCGAATTGGCCGGTCCGATTGAGACGACGACCTACCTTGATCAACCTATGCTTCGCCCACACATGCACTATTTTTCGAAGGACCTTTGAGAACGTACTGCCGTTTGGGACGGCCTCCAAATCTGACGGCTTCGCTGACTTTGGATCTATCTGGTGTTCGTTTGCGGGGCCCTCAGCCAATCCTGTTTGAACAGTCGGCAGTCTTTTTCGGATGACACCTGCGCTTGGTCCACGCGATGGCCGTTCATCCCTTTCCCTTGGCGGTCAGTCGCACTAGGTTACCCAAAACCAATCAAAGGCCTCTCCCCCATGTCCGCAATCGTATCTGTCCGGAACCTGCGTAAAGCTTACGCTGGCGGGTTCGAGGCCCTGAAATCCATCAACCTCGATATCGAAGAAGGCGAGATCCTTGCACTCCTTGGCCCCAATGGGGCGGGGAAGACCACGCTGATCTCGACAATCTGCGGGATCACGGTGCCGACCTCCGGCACGATCACCGTTGGCGGGCATGATACGCAAAGTGATTTTCGTGCGGCGCGGAACCTGATCGGGCTGGTCCCGCAAGAGGTCAGCCTAGAACCCTTCGAGACGGTCATGAGCACGGTCAGCTTTTCACGCGGGCTTTTCGGCAAGCCGCGTGATGACGGCTATATCGAGCGCATCCTCGATCAGCTTTCCTTGGGTGACAAGAAGAACAACAAGGTGATGACCCTATCGGGCGGCATGAAACGGCGCGTTCTGATCGCCAAGGCGCTCAGCCATGAACCGCGTGTCCTGTTCCTTGATGAACCCACCGCCGGTGTCGATGTGGAATTGCGCAAGGACATGTGGGAGGTCGTCGCGGGGCTCAAAGCCTCTGGTGTCACGATTATTCTGACAACCCATTACATCGAAGAGGCCGAAGCGATTGCCGACCGTGTCGGTGTGATCAGCAAAGGAGAAATCCTGCTGATCGAGGACAAGGCACATCTTATGGCGCAGATGGGCAAGAAGCAGCTCAAGATCGAATTGGCGCAAGCGACAGCAACGGTGCCCGATGCGCTTAAGGGGTACGAGCTAAGCCGCGCCGACGATGGGCTGACCCTGACCTATACCTATGACACCAAGGGTGAACGGACTGGCATTACGACCTTGCTGAACGATCTGCAAAAGGCTGGTTTGCAGATGAAGGATATCCGCACCGAGCAAAGCAGTCTGGAAGACATCTTTGTCGGATTGGTAAAGGAAACAGCATGAACCTGCACGCAGTCCGCACCATCTATGTCACCGAGATGCGCCGGTTTTTCCGGACCATCATGCAAAGTTTGATCTCGCCCGTGCTGTCCACATCGCTTTACTTCGTGGTTTTCGGCGCCGCCATCGGCAGCCGGATCGACACCGTGGAAGGGGTCAGCTATGGCGCGTTCATCGTGCCCGGTCTGATCATGCTGTCGGTGATGACGCAGGCCACGACAAACGCCAGCTTTGGTATCTACTTCCCCAAGTTTATCGGCACGATCTATGAATTGCTGTCGGCCCCCGTCAGTTTTCTGGAAATCGTGGCGGGTTATGTCGGTGCGGCGGCAACCAAAGCCCTGTTTATCGGTGTCATCATCCTGATTACGGCGTTCTTCTTTGTGGACATCCAGATCGCGCATCCTGTGGCGATGGTGGCGTTCCTGATTTTGACCTGCTTCAGCTTTGCTCTTTTAGGGTTCATCATCGGCATCTGGGCGGGCAACTTCGAGCAACTCCAGATCATCCCCTTGTTGATCATCACACCGCTGGTGTTTCTGGGGGGCTCATTTTATTCCATCACGATGCTGCCGCCTGTCTGGCAAACCATCACCCTTTTCAATCCGGTGGTCTATCTGATCAGTGGTTTCCGCTGGTCCTTTTTCGGCACAGCCGATGTTGGCATCGCCTTTTCGCTGTTTGCTATCGCGCTCTTTACGGGGATTTGTCTGACGGTCATCTGGTGGATTTTCCGCACCGGCTGGCGGATCAGGCAATAACCCTTGTGCGTCGTCGCTGAAGGCCTAAGTACACTGGCATGAAACGCTTTATCCCTTTTATGAAATCCGATCCCTTCGTTGCCGTGATCCGGCTGCAAGGGGCGATTGCAAATTCGGCGCGCGGCTTGGACAATCCCGGCCTTGCTCCCGTCATTGAAAAAGCCTTTTCCAAGGGCAAGCCGGCCGCTGTCGCGCTGGAAATAAACTGTCCCGGCGGTTCGCCGGTGCAGTCCTCGCTCATTGCCTCGCGGATCCGGCGATTGGCTGACGAAAAGAAAATCCCTGTCTTCGCCTTTGTCGAGGATGTGGCGGCCTCTGGTGGCTATTGGCTGGCCTGTGCCGCAGACGAAATTTTCGTTGATAGCTGTTCGATTACAGGGTCTATCGGTGTGATCAGTTCAGGTTTCGGGGCGCATACCGCGATCGAGAAAATCGGAATCGAACGGCGGGTGCATACGGCAGGGAAATCCAAGTCGATGATGGACCCGTTCAAACCGGAAAAGCCTGCCGATGTGAAAAAGCTCAAGGGCTGGCTCGAAGACCTGCACGCGACCTTTATCGACTATGTCAAATCGCGGCGCGGGACCAAACTGTCAGATGATCCCGATCTGTTCACCGGCGAGGTCTTTATCGGCCAAAAAGGGATCGACGCCGGACTGGCCGACGGAATCGGCCATCTGGCGCCAGTGATGAAAGAGCGCTTTGGCGACAAGGTGCAGTTCCGCCGCTACGGGCAAAAGAGATCCATTCTTGACCGTTTTGGTGCGAGGATCGTCGACGATGCGGTTTCCGGCATCGAAGAACGGGCCGCATTCGCGAGGTTCGGCCTGTGATCCTCAAGGCGATCTTTGGTTTTCTGGCCTTCATGCTGATCTTGGCGATCTTCGGGAAATGGCGGTTTCCGGGCCAACAAAGACTGGCCGACGCCAAATGCCCCAAATGCCTGCGCTACCGGATCGGCAAGGGCCCGTGCCAATGCGAAAAGCCGCGTAAATGAGAGCGCTTGTCACCGGCGCAGGGGCGCGGCTTGGTCAGGCCATGGCGCTCTATCTGGGGCAGCGGGGCTATGATGTCGCCGTGCACTACGCCGGGTCCGAGGCGGGCGCGTCCGAGACTGTGGCCCAGCTTGCAGCGCTGGGCCGTCACGGGGTTGCCCTGCAAGCGGATCTACTGGACGAAGATGCAAGCCAGGCGCTTGTCGGTGACGCGGTTGCAGCACTAGGCGGCCCGCTGACCTGTCTGATCAACAACGCGTCGATCTTTGAATATGACAACATCAGCAATGCGACCCGCAAGAGCTGGGACCGGCATATTGAATCGAACCTGCGCGCCCCCTTCGTACTGACCCAGCATTTTGCAGCCCAAGTGCCAGACCCGCTGATGGACGCGCAGGGCGAACCGATAGCCCAAGGGCTGGTGATCAACATGCTTGATCAGCGGGTGCATAAACTGACGCCCGAATTCATGAGCTATACCATTGCCAAGATGGGGCTTTGGGCGATGACACGCACCACAGCCCAAGCGCTTGCCCCGCGTGTGCGGGTCAATGGCATCGGCCCGGGCCCGACCTTGCAGGGGCATCGCCAAAGCAAAGATCACTTTGACCGCCAACGCGCCGCCACCGTTCTGAAGCGAGGCGCAAACCCTGCTGATATCACTGCAGCGCTGGGTTACTTCCTTGATGCACCTGCCGTGACGGGCCAAATGCTGGCCGTTGATGGGGGTCAACATCTGGCTTGGGAAACACCGGATGTGCTGGGATTGGAATGATCGACCTCAAAAGTTGTGCACCTGCGCCAATCGTCATTCACAGAACTGTCATAAATGAACTAGTTTTCAAGGCGTTAAGGATTCGTAAATTAATTTTATCAATGATTTCAATGGTCTGTAAAATCGCCTAATTTTAAGGCAAACTGGTGAAGCCCGCAAAATACAACGGAAAATTCTGTGTCTTTGCGATTAACCCACCGACTTATCCACAGAAACAGTGGATGCCTTTCCTCTTGTCCTTGGTGCATTACCATTGCAGCCAATACAGAATCACAGACCGGATCAAATGACGGAAGAACAGATCACGACACCCAAGACAGGTTATGACCTGATCCAAGGGTATCTGCGCAGTCTCGATGCGTCGCCGGGGGTCTACAGGATGCTCGATGCGGACAGCCGCGTGCTTTATGTTGGCAAGGCACGCAACCTCAAGGCGCGAGTCAGCAATTACTCCCGTCCAGGCAACCATTCGCCGCGGATCGCACGGATGATCCGCGAAACAGCGTCGATGATGTTTCTGACCACACGGACAGAGACCGAGGCCTTGCTGCTTGAACAGAACCTGATCAAACAGCTCAAGCCGCGTTACAACGTGCTGCTGCGCGACGACAAATCCTTTCCCAATATCCTTGTCGCCAAGGACCATGCCTTTCCGATGATCAAGAAACATCGCGGCGCGAAAACCCAAAAAGGTGACTATTACGGTCCCTTCGCCGGTGCCGGTGCCGTCAATCGCACCTTGAATCAGTTGCAACGGGTTTTCCTGCTTCGGAACTGTTCCGACAGCGATTTCGAAACCCGCACGCGGCCCTGTCTGCAATACCAGATCAAGCGCTGTTCGGGGCCTTGCTGTGGTTTGATATCGCCCACCGACTATGGCGCATCGGTGCGCGATGCCGAAAAGTTCCTGCAAGGCCGCACCAAGGGCATCCAAGAGGCCCTGGCCCAGCAAATGCAGGACGCCAGCGCCGCGATGGAATTTGAACGCGCCGCCGCCTTGCGCGACCGGATCAAGGCCCTGACACAGGTGCAGTCGGCCCAAGGAATCAACCCGCAAAATACGGCAGAGGCGGATGTCATCGCGCTGCATACCGACGGCGGGCAGGCCTGCGTGCAGGTATTCTTCATCCGCGCCCATCAAAACTGGGGCAACCACGATTATTACCCGCGTATCAGTGGCGACGAGGACCTGTCCGAAGTCATGGAGGCTTTCGTCGGCCAGTTCTATTCAACCCGCGAGCCACCTCGCCTGCTGATCCTGTCGCATGGGTTGGATAACGATGATCTGATGACCGCAGCGCTGACCGAAAAGGCCGGTCGCAAGATCGAGATCACGATCCCCCAGCGTGGCGAAAAGGCCGAACTGGTGCAATCTGCCCTGCGCAACGCCCGCGAAAGTCTCGCGCGCAAGATGTCGGAAACTGCCACGCAGGGACGCTTGCTGAAAGGTCTGGCCGAAGCCTTTGATCTGCCACGCGTCCCGCAGCGGATCGAGGTCTATGACAACTCGCATATTCAAGGTGCCCATGCGGTGGGTGCGATGATCGTGGCTGGCCCCGAAGGGTTCGACAAGAACCAGTACCGCAAATTCAACATCCGTGGTGAAGACCTGACCCCCGGCGATGACTTTGGCATGATGAAAGAGGTGCTGACCCGCAGGTTCCAGCGTCTGTTGAAAGAAGACCCCGAGCGGACCCAAGGCACTTGGCCGGACCTGTTGCTGATTGACGGCGGCCAAGGGCAGGTCAGTGCTGTGCGCGAAATCATGGATGCGCTGGGCGTCAGCGATATCCCGATGGTTGGCGTGGCCAAAGGCCTCGACCGCGATGCCGGTAAAGAGGAATTCCACCGCACCGGCAAACCGGTCATGGCGCTGCGCCACAATGATCCTGTGCTTTATTTTATCCAGCGGATGCGTGACGAGGTGCACCGCTTTGCCATCGGCACCCATCGTGCAAAACGGTCCAAGGCGATCGGCGCAACACCTTTGGACGATGTGCCGGGCGTCGGGGCGACACGGAAACGGGCGCTCTTGGCGCATTTCGGATCGGCCAAGGCCGTGGCCCGCGCGAACCTCGCGGACCTGAAAGCGGTGGAGGGCGTGTCAGGGAATATGGCGCAGGCGATCTACGACTATTTCCACGAGAATGG
>NZ_JANQTS010000094.1 GCF_030731595.1 Yoonia sp. | reverse complement strand
TCCTGGCAGTGGGGCGGCGGCTGGTTGTCCGAGATGGGCTTCTATGACTTCGCAGGTTCTACGATCGTTCACGCAGCTGGTGGTTTCGCGGCTCTGGCAGGTGCGATCATACTGGGTGCCCGTATCGGCAAGTACAAGGACGGCAAAGTTGTTCCAATGCCGGGGTCAAACCTTGCTCTGGCAACACTGGGTACTTTCATCCTGTGGCTGGGTTGGTTCGGCTTCAATGGTGGCTCTCAGCTTGCTGCGGGTACTGTTGGCGATATCACAGACGTGGGCCGTATCTTTGCGAACACCAACATGGCCGCTGCTGCGGGTGCTGTTGCCGCGCTGATCTTGTCCCAAGTGCTGTACAAGAAGCCTGACTTGACGATGGTCCTGAACGGTGCGCTTGCCGGTCTGGTCTCGATCACAGCCAGTCCGCTTGAGCCGACACTCTTCGGCGCGCTCTGGATCGGTGCGGTCGGTGGTCTGATTGTTGTCTTCGCAGTTCCTATGCTGGACAAGTTCAAGATCGACGACGTCGTGGGCGCAATTCCAGTGCACTTGATTGCAGGCTTCTGGGGCACCATGGTTGTGCCAGTCTATGCTGACGCAAGCTTTGGTACACAGTTCATCGGGTTCGTCGCAATCGGTGGCTTCACCTTTGTGTTCAGCCTCGTCGTCTGGACAATCCTCAAAGGGATCGTCGGAATCCGTGTCTCGGAAGAATCTGAAATCAACGGTTTGGACGTGTCCGAACTGGGCATGGAAGCATACCCTGAATTCTCAAAAGGCTGAAATCCTCCCTTCAGCTTTTGAAAACAGCCCGGGCGTTCGCGCCCGGGTTTTTTTATGGGGTGGGTGGATTGAACTCTGCCTTGCGCAGTTCAGAGGTAATTTCTTCGAACAAATCTATATATCATGCAAGAAAATCCCATCCTTGACCATTAAGGCGTTCAATTCTGCGATCAACTTGCGCGTCCTTCGCTGATATCTTCTTCATAACCCGAATCTTTCCCTTCCGGAGCCTCAACATGATCCAGACACCCTATCTATTGTTCCTCGGCGATGCCCCCGATCAACTCGCAGCAAAGGTTGCGCAAGGCATCAAGGACTGGCGTCCGGAGAATGCTTTGGGCCAGTACCGGATGCCGGGCTGTGGCGCGGATCTGGGGATTGCAGATCTTACTTTGGAGGAGGCCAAGGCGGCCGGCGTCAAGACGCTTGTGATAGGTGTGGCCAACCGTGGCGGCTATATTTCCAAAGCCTGGAAAGAGGTGCTGGTCACAGCCCTCAAGATGGGTTTTGACATTGCGTCTGGCTTACACAACCTGTTGCGGGACGAGGATGAGCTGGTTGCGGCCGCCCGCGTGAATGGTCGCTCATTATTTGATGTCCGTATTCCCTCGGTCGCTTACCCGATTGCCAATGGCAAAAAACGGACCGGCAAACGCTGCCTTGCGGTTGGCACCGATTGTTCAGTGGGCAAAATGTACACAGGCCTTGCCATGGATGCGGAAATGCAAAAGCGCGGCATGAAATCCACTTTCCGCCCCACCGGCCAGACCGGTATTCTCATCACCGGCGGTGGCGTCCCCTTGGATGCGGTGATCGCGGATTTCATGGCGGGTGCTGTTGAATATCTGACCCCGGACAATGACCCTGATCATTGGGATCATATCGAGGGGCAGGGCAGCCTGTTTCACGTTTCCTACTCTGGCGTCACTATGGCGCTGATCCACGGTGGCCAACCCGATGCCATGATCCTTGCCCATGAACCTACCCGCAAACATATGCGTGGTTTGCCGGATTATGCTTTGCCAAGTCTTGAGGCTTTGCGCGATACAGCCCTGCCGCTCGCCCGCATTGCGAACCCAGCGTGCCAGATTGTCGGCGTCTCGGTGAACACGCAGCATTTGGCTGAAGACGCGGCGCTGGCCTATATGGCCGAGGTCGAAGCCCGCATGGGGCTTCCCACGGTTGATACGTTCCGCCAAGGTGCCGCACGGCTTGTGGACGCACTGGAAGGTCTTTGAGACTTTTATGCCTCCGGCGGGGATATTTGAGCTCGAAAGAAGGACAGGCATGAAGATTGAAGTAACGCAGGATATCTTTCGCCTTGCGCAGGTGTTTACCATCAGTCGCGGATCGCGGACGCAGGCAGAGGTCCTGACTGTTGCTGTTGAAGAGGACAGTGTTCGCGGCGCCGGCGAGTGCGTGCCCTATGCCCGCTATGGCGAGACTTTGCAGAGCGTGACCGCGCAGATTGAAGGCTTTTCAGGCCGATGGTCGGATTTGCCTCTGGCGATGCCTGCCGGTGCCGCACGCAACGCACTTGATTGCGCATTTTGGGATCATGCGGCCAAGGCGGCGGGCAAGCGCGTCTGGGATCTGCTTGGGTTGCCTGCCCCTTTGCCGGAAATCACCGCCTATACCTTGTCCTTGGACACCCCAGAGGCGATGCAACAGCAGGCCGCAAGGAATGCCCATCGTCCGCTGCTCAAGATCAAGCTGGGCACCCCTGATGACATGGTCCGGTTGGAAGCTGTCCGTCGTGGTGCCCCCGATGCGCGCATCATCGTGGATGCCAATGAAGGCTGGACCGCAGAGGTCTATGCCGATCTTGCCCCCCATCTGATCCGGCTGGGCGTGCAGATGGTCGAGCAGCCCTTGCCGGCCGGTCAGGATGACATGCTGGCCGAGATTGCGCGGCCATTGCCCGTCTGTGCCGACGAAAGCTGCCATGATCGCGCCAGCCTGCCAGCCCTGCGCGGCAAATACGATCTGGTGAACATCAAGCTGGACAAGACCGGCGGACTGACCGAGGCGCTGGCGCTCAAACAACAGGCGCTCGCAGAAGGTTATGGTGTGATGGTCGGCTGCATGGTCGGGTCGTCGCTGGCGATGGCCCCCGCCACCATCCTTGCGCAGGGCGTGGCTTTCACAGACCTTGACGGGCCGCTCTTATTGGCCGAAGACCGGAATGTTCCTTTGGAATATGATGAAAAAGGCGTGCACCCGCCCGCCGCTGCACTTTGGGGATGACCATGCGCACAGTCTATGTCAACGGCGAGTACCTGCCTGAAAACGAAGCCAAAATCTCGATCTTTGATCGTGGGTTCTTGATGGCGGACGGAGTATACGAGGTGACTTCGGTGCTGGATGGCAAGCTGATTGATTTCGCAGGCCACGCAAAGCGGTTGGAGCGGTCCTTGAACGAATTGGATATGCCACATCCTGCAGTCTTGCCCGATCTATTGGAGGTGCACCGTGAATTGGTCCGCCTGAACGGTATCGAAGAGGGAATGATTTATTTGCAGATTACCCGCGGTGCCCCCGGCGATCGCGATTTCGTCTTCCCTGATCCCGAAACGACGACACCGACTGTCGTGCTCTTTACCCAGAACAAGCCGGGGTTGGCCGATAGCCCTGCGGCCAAGAAGGGCATCAAGGTTATCTCTATCGAAGACCAGCGTTGGGCGCGGCGAGACATCAAGACCGTGCAACTTCTCTTCCCGTCGATGGGCAAGATGATGGCCAAGGCCGCCGGTGTCGATGATGCATGGATGGTCGAGGATGGGGCGGTGACGGAGGGCACGTCCAACAACGCCTATATCGTCAAGGGCAACACGATCATTACGCGGCACCTTGGCCATGAGATCCTGCACGGGATCACCCGCGCGGCGGTCTTGCGGTTTGCCCGCGAGGCGCAGATGCAGGTGGAAGAGCGCAGCTTTACCATCGCAGAGGCACAAGAGGCCGATGAGGCGTTTATTACTTCGGCCAGTACATTCGTGATGCCGGTGGTGGAGGTTGACGGGGTCGCTGTCGGCGCAGGTGTGCCGGGGCCAGTGGCGGCTCGGTTGCGCGAGATTTATCTTGAGGAAAGCCGCAAGGTCGCCGTGTAAAAAAGAACGAGCCAAGATGTTGGCCGCGCTACCTGTGCGCCTCGTCCTGCAACTCTTTCGCCCGCTCGGGGCCGATTCCAAGCACCTCTTCGATCTCGTGTAGCAACCGGTCTTCGACTTCTTTGTTGACCCCATCCGCATAGACGACACGCCAAAGGGCCAGCAATGTGGCCTCTTTTTCGGCGGTGCTGATCGCATGTTCGAGGATCGCGGTGATTTTGGCTGTCTCCGGAATGGCTTTTTCCAGTAATTCACATTCAGCACGCATTTTGGCGGCTTGCACCGGGTTCAGCCCGTGGCGTTCGCGCAAGACCTTGTCGATTTGGGCGATTTCCTCGACCAGATAAGTATTGTCGGCCTTGGCCGCGCGGACCAATAAAGCGCCCAAGGCATGTTGGGCATCCGCTTCTGGCAAGGGCGTATGATAGCTGGCAGGATTTCCGAAAAAGGCTGTCAGTCGTTCAAGCATGGCATCCTATCCGTGGCTGTCTTTGAAGGCTGCTTTGGCCTCTGGTGACGCGTCAGTCTGGTATTTTGCTTTCCATTGGTCAAAAGGCATCCCGTAGAACGCCTCGCGGCCTTCGTCTTTGGTCATTTCAATCCCGCGTTCGTTCGCAGCTTCTTGATACCAGCGCGACAGGCAGTTCCGGCAGAACCCAGCCAAATTCATCATGTCGATGTTTTGCGCGTCGGGCCGGTCTTCCATCAGGTGCTTTTGCAAGCGGCGAAAGGCGGCAGCTTCGAGTTCAATACGGGTTTGGTCGTCCATGGTCTGTCCTTTCAAAGGCCGGATTGGGCCAATACGTCTGCCAAGAGCGGGGCCAATCGGCTGGCCCATAGGATTTGCCCTGCTTCATCTTCAATCAGGTCTTGGCGTATTTCAATGAGCAGGTTGGGGCGTCCGTGTTGCAGGGCATGCCTGTCTACCGCATCTCCGGGCAGATGCCCAGCATAGGGCTGGTTATCCCCTGTACACCAGCCTTGGGCGCGGCAAGCCGCCATAAACGGCAGGGCAAGACGTGCATCATCAGCGTAAAGCACTCCGATCTCCCAAGGGCGCGGGGCGCGTCCTTGCAGGCGCGGCGTAAAGCTATGCACCGCACAGATCACAGGATTCGCGATCTTGTTGGCCAGATCGGCATAGGCGGCGTGGTAAGGACGGTAGAGCCTGCGCAGCCGCTCTTCCTTTTCGGCCTCATCCGCATTGCGGTTGGCGGGGATGATCGTCCCGTCGTAAAGCCGCATCATGATGGTGGGATCATCTTCGCCGCGGTTCGGGTCGCAAACCAGCCTTGAAAAGCGCGACAGGATCGCAGGACAGTCCAAAGCCTGTGCGAGATGGCGCGTCACACCCGCTGCCCCGATGTCATAGGCGATGTGGCGCGCCATTTCGGCCGCCGGAAGCCCAAGGTCGCCACCATGTACCCAATCAGGCACGAGATTTGTTGCGTGATCGCAACTCACAAGCCACCGCCCTGGCCTGTTGGCACCTATGATTTCAAATGGTTGGTCAGTCATTGCCTGTCATTCCTCTGTCACTGCATTTAGGCTAGTTGTGAAGAGAATGGAATTGCGCAATAAGGGCACAACGCAGGCTGTTACCGCTAACGGCACCGATGGACGAAGGATATGATATGAGACGTCACCGCAATGTGAAAATCGTGGCCACACTTGGCCCGGCATCAAATGACTACGAGATGATCCGGGCCCTTCATGAGGCCGGAGCGGACGTCTTTCGTTTGAACATGTCGCATGGTGATCATTCGGAGATACGCGCGCGGCACGCTATGATCCGTCAGGTCGAAAAAGACCTGGATAGCCCCATTTCAATCCTTGCCGACCTACAAGGCCCAAAGCTGCGGGTTGGCGTCTTTGCCAGTGGCGAAGAAGAGCTCGTCCCCGGTGCCGATTTCCGTCTGGATCTGGATGACGCAGAAGGCGATGCGACCCGCGTGCGCCTGCCCCACAAAGAGATTTTTGACGCGCTGGAGCCCGGCGCGCATTTGCTGATCAACGACGGCAAGATCAAATTGCGCGTGAAAGACTGTGGCGCGGATTTTGCCAATTGCGAGGTGATCGTCGGTGGCACAATCTCGAACCGCAAGGGTGTGAATGTACCGGATGTGGTTTTGCCGCTCGCGGCCCTGTCTGACAAAGACCGCAAAGACCTTGAATTTGTGTGTGAATTGGGTGTGGACTGGTTGGCTTTGTCCTTCGTGCAGCGTCCGGCGGACGTCGAAGAGGCGCGCATCCTCGCAAGAGGCCGGGCGGCAATTCTGTCAAAGATTGAAAAGCCGAATGCAGTAAAGGTGTTCGACGACATCCTCGCAGTCTCTGATGGCATCATGGTCGCCCGAGGTGATCTGGGCGTGGAACTTCCTGTGCAGAATGTGCCTCCGATTCAAAAGCGGTTGGTGCGCAAGTGCCGTGCGGCTGCAAAGCCGGTGATTGTTGCCACACAGATGCTGGAGTCCATGATCGATTCTCCAATGCCGACGCGGGCCGAAGTCTCTGACGTGGCGACAGCGATATATGAAGGTGCCGATGCGATCATGTTGTCGGCGGAATCGGCGGCTGGATCCTATCCAATCGAAGCCGTGACCACGATGAGCAACGTGGCCTATGAAGTTGAAACCGATCCAACCTATACCGAGATCATCGAAGCCTCGCGCAGGGCAGACGGCAAGACCGTTGCGGACGGAATCGTATCTGCCGCTCGCGAAATCGCCGAAACGACTGACGTCAAGGCAATCTGCTGTTTCTCGCAATCCGGCACAACCGCGCTGTTGGTTGCGCGTGAACGGCCACGCGTGCCGATCATCGCCCTGACCAACCAAATCTCGACCGCACGCAGGCTTTGCCTGTCTTGGGGAACGAATTGCGTCATGACGGGGCAAGTGGACCGGTTCAAGGATGCCGTGATCGCGGCTGTACGTGCTGCCATCGCGCAAGGCCTTGCCACTGAAAAGGACATGATTGTCGTGACTGCGGGCGTACCGTTCAATACGCCCGGTTCCACAAACATCCTGCGGGTCGCCCCCTGTGAAGAGCGTTTGATTTATGCCTCTGATCCAGAGTAGGTTTCGGGCGGGGCGTAAGGGCAAGGCTTATAGGATATGGATTTCGATCTGATTTTCGTCATTGGGGTGGCGCTTGCCGCTTTTGCTGTACCATCTTTGGTCAGCGCATATGCGGATCGTCGCTGGCCCAAGCAGGCGGCACTGATGCTGATCATTGGCGGCGGTGCAGTGGCTTATGCGATGCAGGAAAATCCAGGCGTCTACAGTGTTGCCACGATCGACGAGGTGATTGTCGGGGTTCTGGGGCGATACGTGAACTAAGCCCCTTGCGTCTATAGCGGATGCGTCCTATACGGCGCGTCTTAACCCGCGCGTCCGGCCAAGATGGCATGCCGAGTCGCGCGTTTCGACCGACTTGAACAGGAGACGGAAATGCCGAAGATGAAGACCAAATCGAGCTGCAAAAAGCGGTTCAAAGTGACGGCCACTGGCCGCATCCTTGCGGGCCAAGCTGGCAAGCGCCACGGGATGATCAAGCGCACCAACAAATTCCTCCGCAATGCTCGTGGTACAACCACATTGAGCAAGCAAGACGAGGGTATCATCAAACCGATGATGCCTTACGCACGTTAATTAGAGGGAATTGAGATATGCGCGTTAAAGGTGGAACCGTCACGCACCGTCGTCACAAAAAAGTACTCGACGCTGCCAAAGGTTATTATGATCGCCGCTCCAAGACCTTCAAGGTCGCGGCACAAGCGGTCGACAAAGCCAACCAATATGCAACCCGTGACCGCCACAACCGCAAGCGCAATTTCCGCGCGTTGTGGATCCAGCGGATCAACGCAGGTGTGCGTTCGGTTGATGAGACACTGAACTACTCCAAGTTCATCAACGGCCTGATGCTGGCCGGTATCGAAGTGGACCGCAAGGTTCTGGCCGATCTGGCCGTGAACGAGCCTGATGCATTTGCAGCAGTTGTCGGCAAGGCAAAAGCAGCACTGCCAGCGTAACCTACGCAAGATGTGATTTTCGAAAGGCCGCCCTATGGGGGCGGCCTTTTGCATGTGTGTAACGTCCATCCTTTGCCACAAACCAACGACTGCTGTGCTGGGCCCTTTGTTGCATAACCAGCCCAAAAGGGCGCATCACGAGTCCCCGTATAAAATCAGATCTCGGTACTGGCGCCAGACCAACCCGAAATGGCGCCGCATTATCGATGCCACCGGAAGGGGAGCAACCAGCTACTGCCGGCTCCGAAAACCCCCATGCCAAGCCGCCCCAAAAGGCAGCCAGGTTGCCAGCGCTGTGTTTCAAAAATAGGCTTTTGAAAATAAGATGTGGAAATCGAAGCCGCCTCGTGCATTTGACTGCTGTCTCAACGGCGGCGCACATTCGGATGTGCAGCCCTCGAAGGCCTCGGGGTCTGGGTGTTATCCTGCGAAATTAACACGCACAGCGACATTGCGCTGGCTTGCGGGCGCGCCCATTCTACCAAAAATCCCAGCACGTTTCCTGAACGAATCAACATACTTATGTCTTGGCCAGTCCGACAGTCAGCGCACCCGTTGCGTGACCTCTGACTTTTGCGAGCCAAGAAACGGAATTGCCGGGATTGATCGCCAATAGAGGCTATCAAAGCGTTTTCCATTGTCCTACCAATTCAAGTGTAACGGACTACCAAAACCAGAAGGCACACCGCCATGACCGGTACCGCCGGCAAGACCACAAGACGTAGCGGCGGTCGGGCCCAACGCATCATCAAACGTGCGGCCAAGCCGATGATTGATCCATGTCCGCCGGGTCAGGTTGGCGGGTCCTTTCGGCCACTGACAGAGCCGGACTTGCGTGCGATCTACAAGACCGCGCTTCGGCTTTTGTCTGAGCTGGGCATGGGCGCTGTTCCCGCGCGGCTGCGGCAGGACCTGATCGGCGCAGGTGCAAGCGAAACCGGCAATGGTCGCGTCACATTTCCAGCCGCTCTTGTTGAGGATGCGATCGCAAAGGCCACAAAAAAGTTCACATTGCACGGTCGGGATGACAATCGTTCCATCGAGGTCGGTGGTAGCAAAGTCTACTTTGGTACGGGCGGGGCGGCGGTTCAAACGCTTGATCTTGATCGTAGGATCTACCGCCCTTCGACCCTTGCCGATCTTCATGATTTCACGCGGTTGCAGGATACGCTGGCCAATGTGAGTTGGTTTACGCGCTGTTGTGTCGCCACCGATGTCCCGGGCAATTTCGATCTGGACGTGAATACGGCCTATGCATTGGTCCGCAACACAACAAAGCCCACGGCAACCTCGTTTACACTGGCCGAACATATAGAGCCCATCGTTACGCTGCTTGATATCGCAGCAGGCGGCGCAGGTGCATTCTCAAGACGTCCGTTTATGAAGGCGCATATCAGTCCCGTGATTTCGCCGATGCGGTATGGGGAAGACGCGGTCGACGTCGTCTATGAATGCATCAGGCATAACATCCCGATGTCGTGTATCACGGCCGCCCAAGCCGGCGCGACAGCCCCCGCGACGATGGCGGGTTTTCTGACGCAGTCTTTGGCGGAAACACTCGCCAGTTTGGTAATGGTCCATGCGATTAAACCGGGGTTCCCGATGATTTTTTCCAACTGGCCATTGGTCGTTGACCTCCGCACGGGTTCATTTTCTGGCGGGAGCGGAGAAAGCGCCTTGCTCAACGCCGCCTCTGCCCAGTTGTCAAACTGGCTCGGGCTGCCATCCGGTGTGGCCTGTTCCATGACCGATGCCAAGGCAATCGATGCGCAATACGGGGCAGAGAAGGGCTTAAGTTCTCTGGCCGCGGCCTTGGCCGGTGGCAATTTGATTTATGAAAGCTCAGGCATGACCGCTTCCTTGCTCGGTGCAAGTTTCGAGGCTTTCATCCTCGACGACGAGATGCACTCGCATACGTATCGCATCCTGCGGGGGATCGAAGTGACCGAAGATAACCTTGGTTTCGATGCGATCAACGAGGCTGTTCTTGGCCCGGGCCATTTTCTGGGTGGCGAGCACACAATCGCAGCGATGGAACGTGACTATTTTTACCCCTCGCTTGCTGATCGTGATGAACCGCGCACGTGGGCCGAAAACGGGGCGAAAGACGCATGGACCGTAGCGCGCGAACGTGCGCGGCAGATTTTGGCAGACCATCATCCGCAATATCTTTCGACAGCCCAAGACGCGACGATCCGTGAGCAGTTCAATATCCTTTGAAGCCTGCTGCTGTGAAAGGTGTTTTGCGCGATCCGACACCACGGTGGAATGGGTAGTCCGGCTTGCCCACAATGATCCGTGCAGCTTGCAACCATGCGCCCATTTCGCTAACTCCGCGGGGACGATTGCGAGAGGCGGCCGATGGACGATCTGAAACAAAAATACCTGACCCTGATTGCGAATGCAGCCGAAGAGGCCGCGATCGAGGATTTGCGTGTGCAAGCTCTGGGCAAGAAGGGCGAGATTAGCCTGCAAATGCGCGAGCTAGGCAAGATGAGCCCCGAAGAACGCCAGACCGCCGGCCCCGCGCTCAATGCTCTGAAAGACGAGATCAACAGCGCATTGGCCGCCAAAAAGATGGCGCTCTCTGATGCCGCCCTTGATGCGCGTCTGCGTGGCGAATGGCTGGATGTGACCTTGCCCGCCCGCGAGCGTCGCCAAGGGACGATCCACCCGATTTCCCAGGTTACCGAAGAGGTCACAGCGATTTTCGCCGACATGGGTTTCCGCGTCGCTGAAGGCCCGCAGATCGAAAGCGACTGGTATAATTTCGACGCGCTGAATATCCCCGGCCACCACCCCGCGCGGGCCGAGATGGACACCTTCTATACGCACCGTGCGCAGGGTGATAACCGTCCGCCCCATGTACTGCGCACCCACACCAGCCCGGTGCAGATCCGCAGCATGGAGGCCAGCGGCGCCCCCACGCGCATCATCTGCCCCGGTCGCGTGTACCGCGCCGACTATGACCAGACCCACACGCCGATGTTCCATCAGGTCGAAGGCTTGGCCATCGACAAAGACATCAGCATGGCCAACCTGAAATGGGTGCTGGAAGAATTCGTGAAATCCTATTTCGAGGTCGATAACGTCGATATCCGCTTCCGCGCGTCCCACTTTCCGTTCACCGAACCTTCGGCAGAGGTCGATATCCGCTGTTCATGGGAAGGCGGCACGCTGAAAGTGGGCGAGGGCGACGACTGGCTGGAAATTCTGGGGTCCGGCATGGTGCACCCCAAGGTGCTGCAAGCGGCAGGCGTGGACCCGACCCAGTGGCAAGGCTTTGCCTTCGGCATGGGCATCGACCGGATCGCGATGCTGAAATACGGGATACCGGATTTGCGGGCGTTTTTTGACAGCGATCTGCGCTGGCTAAGGCACTACGGGTTCGCGGCGCTGGACGTGCCGACGCTGCATGGTGGATTAAGTAGGTAGCCAAAAGCCCCGCCCGGCATCGCCGGGCAGCGCCCGGACCTCCCCCATGGGGAGGGCGCTTTTGCAACGCTGCAATCTGAACTACCGTTGCGGCTTAATTGACCGCATTGCGAAATACGACCGTCATTGCGCCCACCCCAAGGTCCGGGCGCTGCCCTGATGTTGTGAATGGCATCTAGGTGGCGAAAGAGATAGTTTGGCGAAACCCACCCCAAGAGGCACCCCAATGACCGACGACACCGAAGACCTGCAAGACACTTACCCCGGCGCGGGTACGTTTCGTTTTGGCGACAGCCCCGAGCTTTGCCAGTACCTGATCGGGCTGGTCCGTAAGGGCAAGAAGCGGGCGACCTGTGCTGCGCTGTCTGACTTCGCGGATGAGCCAGAATCGATGCCTGTTGTAGGCCGTTGTGATATCGCGGCGAACTGGGATGGCACGCCCGCCTTGGTGATCCGCACCACGAAGGTCGAAAAAATCCGCTATTGCGACGTGACCGAAGAGATGGCCTTGGCCGAGGGCGAGAACGACAGCCTCTTGGGCTGGCGCAAAGACCACAAAGCCTATTTCAAGCGCAATGGCGGGTTTGACCCTGAAATGATGCTGCTTTTCGAACATTTTGTGGTGGTCGAAGATCTGGCAGGCCGCGAACTTTGATTTCCACCGCAGGCCCGATGCGCTAAACTCGCCAGATGATGCGGATTTACGTTACCTTTCTGGTTCTCTTTATCGTGCTTGGCCATATCGCCATGTGGACCTCTGACATGCCGCGCGAACTGGCGCTGAAACTGACTTTGATTAATGCGGCCGGATGGGGGGTCATCCTCTTGCCTGCATGGGGTGTCGCCAAATGGGCCGCAGCGCATCAGCCGCGCAAGTGACCGCGCCTCTTTCCCCTGCCTTTGTAATCCGCTAAGCCCTCTCCAACCCGTTAGAACCGCAGGACCGGACCTATGAAATTCACGCTCTCTTGGCTCAAGCATCACCTTGAAACAGACGCTTCGGTGGATGATATCGCCTATGCGCTGACCGACCTTGGGCTTGAGGTCGAAGGCATTGAGAACCCCGCCGCGCGACTGGCTGACTTCACCATCGGATACGTCGAGTCTGCGGAAAAGCACCCCGATGCGGACAAGCTGCGCGTCTGTCAGGTGCAAACCAAGGACGGGCTGACCCAGATTATCTGTGGCGCACCCAATGCCCGTGCAGGCATCACCGTCGTGATTGCAAGCCCCGGCACCTATGTGCCCGGCATTGATACGACCATCGGCGTGGGCAAAATCCGTGGCATCGAAAGCCACGGCATGATGTGTTCCGAGCGCGAGATGGAGCTGTCGGAAGAACATGACGGGATTATCGAACTGCCTTCGGGTGAGGTCGGCCAAAGCTTTACCGATTGGCTGGCGGTCAATGCGCCCGACAAGGTCGATCCGGTGATCGAGATCGCGATTACCCCCAACCGCCCCGATGCGCTGGGCGTGCGTGGTGTGGCGCGCGATCTGGCGGCGCGCGGCTTGGGCACGCTGAAACCGGTCACGGTCGACCCTGTGCCAGCCAGTTTCACTGCCGACCTGAAAGTGTCTATTGCTGATGATACGCGCGATGGATGCCCGATTTTCTGTGGTCGTTTGATCCGTGGTGTCAAAAACGGCCCCAGCCCCGACTGGCTGCAAACACAGTTGCGCGCCATCGGCCTGCGCCCGATCAGCTTTCTGGTCGATGTGACCAACTGGTTCACCTATGACCTGAACCGCCCTTTGCACGTCTTTGATGCCGATAAGGTCAAAGGCAATCTGCGGGTGCATCGCGCAGCGGGTGGCGAGACGATCACGGCGCTGGACGACAAGACCTATACTTTGCAGGCCGGACAAATGGTGATTTCCGACGATGAAGGCCCCGAAAGCATCGCCGGTGTTATGGGCGGTGCTGTAACTGGCTGTTCTGATGAAACCGTAAACGTCTTTGTCGAAAGCGCCTATTGGGATCCGGTCCAGATCGCCTATACCGGCCGCGCCCTGAAGATCAATTCTGACGCGCGCTACCGGTTCGAGCGGGGCGTTGACCCTGCCTTTACCCCCGAAGGACTGGAACACGCGGTGCGGATGATCGTGGATCATGCGGGCGGGGAAGTGTCGGAACTGATTCAGGCGGGCGAGGTGCCTGATATGTCGCGCGCCTACAAGCTGGATGCCAAGCGGGTGATTTCGCTGGTCGGCATGGATATTCCGGAATCGACACAGCGCACGACGCTGACCGCACTCGGCTTCACCATGAAAGGCGACATGGCGCATGTCCCCTCGTGGCGTCCCGATGTGCAGGGCGAGGCTGATCTGGTCGAGGAGGTTGCGCGCATCGCATCGCTCACCAAGCTGAAGGGCAAGCCGTTGCCGCGCACCGATGCTGGCGTGCCAAAGCCGATTTTGACCCCCAGCCAGTCGCGCCAGCAAGCAGCACGCCGGATGGCTGCGGCTTTGGGGTACAACGAATGTGTGACTTACAGCTTTATTGATGCCGAAGCGGCTACGCTCTTTGGCGGTGGCGATGACGCGACCATGCTGGAAAACCCCATCAGTTCGGAGATGTCGCATATGCGTCCGAACCTGTTGCCGGGCTTGCTGCGGGCTGCGGCCCGCAATCAGGCGCGGGGCTTCATGGATATGGCCTTGTTCGAGGTCGGTGCCGGCTTCCACGGTGGCGAACCGGGCGAGCAGCATATGCTGGTTACTGGCGTCCTGATCGGGCGCACCGGGCCGAAAGACGTGCATGGCACGTCGCGCGCTGTTGATCTTTATGATGCCAAAGCTGATGCCGAGGCTGTTTTGGCCGCGATCGGCGCACCGGCCAAGGTGCAAATCCTGCGCGGCGCGTCAGAGTGGTGGCACCCGGGGCGGCATGGCAAAATTTGCCTTGGTCCCAAAAAGGTGCTGGGCATTTTCGGCGAATTGCACCCCAAGGTGCTGCGCGAGATGGATATCAAAGGGCCGGCGGTCGCCTTTACGATCTGGCCGGATGAAATTCCGACGCCCAAGAACAAGACCGCAACGCGCGCCGCCCTCACATCCACCGATTTGCAGGCGGTGGAGCGCGATTTCGCCTTTGTTGTCGATACGCAGGTCGAGGCGCTGACGCTGGTCAATGCGGCGGCAGGTGCGGATAAGGCATTGATTACCGATGTCCGCGTCTTTGACGAATTCATCGGTGGATCATTGGGCGAGGGCAAGAAATCCCTTGCCCTAACGGTGCGTTTGCAGCCGACTGAATCGACGCTCAAAGATACTGACATCGAAGCCGTGAGTGCCAAGATCATCGAGAAAGTAACAAAGGCCACAGGTGGCACCCTGCGCGGCTGATCTCAAAGGCATTGCTGAAAGGAACTGACATGTTGACCGTTTATCTCTCTGGCGAAATTCACACCGACTGGCGTGATCAGATCACAGCAGGGGCGGTCGGTATGGATGTGACATTCACCGGCCCTGTGACAGATCATGCCGCGTCTGATGATTGCGGCGTGGCGATCATGGGGGCGGAGCCAGACAAGTTCTGGCATGACAACAAAGGCGCCAATCTTAATGCGATCCGCACGCGGCATGGTATCCAGAATGCCGATATCGTGGTTGTCCGCTTTGGTGAGAAATACAAGCAGTGGAACGCCGCTTTCGACGCGGGCTATGCTGCCGCCTTGGGCAAGTCACTGATCGTGATGCATGGCCCAGAGCATCAGCATCCGCTGAAAGAGGTGGATGCCGCGGCCCTTGCCGTTGTGCAAGAGCCGCAGCAAGTTGTCGATATTCTGGCCTATGTCCTCAACGGGACCTTGCCGACAAGCACCTAGGGTTACCCAGCCGGGGACGGGTCTGGAATGCGCTTGCCCTTTTCAACCGCAGGGCGGGCAAAAAATCGCTCAACATAGGACGGGACATTCTTGAGGTCGTGGTAACCCACGGCATCTTTGGTCCCATAAAATTCCAGCGCATTGATCCAGGGCGCAATCGCCATATCGGCGATGGAATAGTCACCGGCGATCCAGTCTTGCCCCTCAAGTGCTTTGTCCACAACGGCCAGCAACCGGATCGCCTCGTTGCGGTAGCGTTCGCGAGGGCGCGGGTCTTCGATTTGTGATCCGGCGAACTTGTAGAAGAAACCCATTTGGCCCAACATCGGCCCAAGGCCACCCATCTGGAACATCAGCCATTGCGTGACCTTGGCCTTTTCAGCAGCGTTTGATCCCAGAAATTGCCCTGACTTTTCAGCTAGATAAAGCAGGATCGCCCCGCTCTCGAAAATCCCGACCGGACCATCAGGACCATTGGGATCGACGATGGCGGGAATCTTGTTGTTTGGGTTGAGTGAAAGAAACTCCGGACTTTTGACGTCCGCATCTTGCAGCGTGACAAGGTGAGGTTCATAGGCCAACCCCATCTCTTCCAGCGCGATAGACACCTTGACGCCGTTCGGCGTGGGATAGGAATACAATTGGATCACCGAAGGGTCTTTGGGGGCCCAGCGTTGCGTGATCGGAAAACCGGATAAGTCAGTCATCGGGTGCAGCTCCATTGCGACATGCGTACCCCTAGAGTGAGGGGGAAATCCGGTGAATAAAACCCGTGCTTCTGTTGGTTAATGCCGCTACTCATGTGCGCATCCGCGCAGTGGGTTGATAAGTCCACGCGCGAGCCAACAACATGTGGGGACATATACATGATTAAAGAATTCAAAGATTTTATCGCCAAAGGCAACGTCATGGACCTTGCCGTGGGTATCATCATCGGTGCTGCTTTTACTGCCATCGTTTCCAGCCTTGTCGGCGATCTGATCAACCCGATCATCGGACTGGTCCTGGGTGGCGTCGATTTCACCTCGATGTATGTTGTTCTGTCGGGTGAGGTTCCTGCGGGGATTGGTCTTGATGCTGCCCGCGAAGCCGGTGCTGCGATCTTTGCATATGGCGCGTTCATAACGGCCTGCATCAACTTCCTGATTATCGCCTTTGTGGTGTTCATGCTTGTCAAAGCCGTGAACAAGCTTAAGTCAGCGGCCGAAAAGCCTGATGAGGCAGCGCCAGAAGAGGCGGCAGGTCCATCCGAGCTGGATGTCCTGCTCGAAATTCGTGATGCGCTGAAGAAGTAAGTTTCGTCCGATGACGAAAGCCCGCACCTGTCCGGTGCGGGCTTTCGCGTTTCTAGGCCTTTAGGGCCAATGTGGGGGACAAGACGTCAATGCCCAGCGCCTTGCCTACGGCGTAGTAGGTCAGGTGTCCCGCGTGGACGTTCAACCCGTCCAGCAAATGCGGATCATCTTCGCAGGCCTTCCGCCAGCCTTTATCCGCCAGTGCCAGCATGAAAGGCATCGTTGCATTGCCCAAGGCGATCGTCGACGTCCGCGCCACGGCGCCGGGCATGTTTGCCACACAGTAGTGCATGATCCCGTCGACCTCATAGATCGGGTCTTGGTGTGTTGTGGCCTTGGATGTCTCGAAACATCCGCCCTGATCAATCGCGACATCCACCAGCGCCGCCCCCGGCTTCAGCTCTGCCAGTTGTGCCTTGGAAATCAGTTTGGGCGCTGCCGCACCGGGAATCAGGACCGCGCCAATAATCAGGTCGGCCTGTTGCGCAAGCTCGATCGTATTGCCCGCGCTGGCATAGCTGTTTTTGAACTGCCCGCCAAAGACATCATCCAGATAGCGAAGCCGCGGCAGGGATCGGTCCAGCACGGTGACATCAGCCCCCATGCCTGCGGCAACTTTTGCCGCATGGGTGCCCACAACACCGCCACCGATGACCAGAACCCGCGCAGGACCAACACCCGGCACGCCGCCCATCAAGACACCGCGCCCGCCATTGGCCTTTTGCAGCGTCCACGCGCCCACTTGCGGGGCAAGCCGTCCGGCGACTTCTGACATCGGGGCCAGCAGGGGCAGACCGCCGCGATCATCCGTCACGGTTTCGTAGGCGATGCAGGTGGCACCCGATGCCATCAGGTCACGGGTCTGTTCGGGGTCCGGTGCAAGGTGAAGGTAGGTAAACAGGATCTGTCCTTCACGCAGCATTTTCCGCTCGACCGACTGCGGTTCCTTGACCTTCACGATCATATCGGCAGCAGCAAAGACCTCTGCCGCTGTTCCGGCAATGGCCGCGCCTGCCGCGATGTAATCTGCATCGGTAAAGCCTGCGCCTACACCTGCGCCGGTTTCGACCGTGACCTGATGGCCGTGATTGACCGCTTCATGCGCGGCATTGGGTGTCAATCCGACGCGGAACTCTTGTGGTTTGATCTCTTTCGGGCAACCGATATGCATGACGTGTGTCCTCCCTGTCAGTGCCCAGAGTATCACGCCTGACCAAAGCAATAACTTGACGCTTCTGCTTGGATGTTTGCGATAACTTCGATAGAATTTTGCGTAGATTGTGCAAATCTTCGAAGGAATCCGCGCCAAATGGAAATTGACAGTATTGATCGCCGAATCCTCGAGGTTTTGCAGAAGAAGGGCCGAATTTCGAATGCCGAGTTGTCAGAGATGGCAAACCTGTCCGCCTCCGCATGCCATAGGCGCGTGCAGCGGCTCGAAAAGGAAGGCTATATCCGGGATTATGTGGCTCTGTTGAACCCCCGCAAAGTGGGTCTTCCGACAACGGTTTTCGTGGAAATCACGCTGAGCGGGCAGGCGGATGAGGTGCTGGATGCCTTCGAAAAGGCGGTGGCGCGCGTGCCCGATGTGTTGGAGTGCCATTTGATGGCAGGCTCGGCCGACTATCTACTCAAGGTTGTCGCAGGCGACACCGAGGATTTTGCGCGCATCCACCGCCGGTATCTGGCGACGCTGCCGGGTGTGGCACAGATGCAGTCTTCTTTTGCGCTCAGGACGGTTCGACAGACGACAGCATTGCCTGTCTGAGGTTCTGGCCTAGTTTGCCAAAGTAGAAGTTTTGAGCGGGAGCAACCCGGACAGTATCATTTTATCTAATTTCAAGACCAGTTTTTTTGTGACATTTACTTCTTTCTGGTTGCATAGTGATTTGATACGAAACGATCTATTGCCGATAGGCATCGAGCGATGAGGACCCAAAAATGTGTACACTGTGTGGCTGTGCAACTTGTGGTGCGCAAGAGTTTTTGGAGAGTGCGAGCGATCCGTATAACCTGATCGAGGTTGGCACGACGCAAGGAGGTCAGGCAAATTTCAAGTGGGGCAATGACATTCGGGGTGCCGCAAGTGGCAACATTTCGTGGTCATTCAACCTTGCAGGGTTGAGTATCATTGCAGGCTCCAACATCGGGCAATTTACCGATGCGATCTTTGATGCTTTTGACACATGGGCCGCTATTGCAGGCCTGACCTTTATCAATGATCCGACTTTCGGCAATTCGGATATCGATATCAGCGTCGCCCCGTTGTCAGGCGGCACGATTGGCCTTGCAAACACGTTCTATTTTCCCAGTGACGCAAACGGAAATGGTCTGGTGACCATCGCTGAATCCGACATTACGATCGATCAAGATGAAACATGGAGACCCAACGGCTCAGACGGGAGTTTTACCTTCTTTCAGGTATTGCTGCACGAGATTGGCCATGCTTTGGGGCTTGATCACTTTAATACCTCCGACTCGATCATGAATGCCTCGGCGAATGCGGGGTCACGGCTTTTGGGTGATGATGACATCGCGGGTATTCAGGATCTTTACGGTGAACGGCGCTGGTCGGACGCTGGCGAAGAGGCGAATTTCGAGTTCATCGGTGTTGGTCAGACAGCCTATGCCGAAGGTGGCGATGATGTCATCATGGGCACTGCGCAGGCTGACCGGTTCTTTGGCGGTGCAGGCAATGATGAAATCAATGGTGCTGGCGGTGATGATCTGATCGTCGACACACGCGGCAACAATGACTTGGTTGGTGGCGCGGGCCGCGATACGATCATTGGCGGTACCGGTGTTCTTGACGGTGACGGCGGGGCCGGCAACGATATCTTGATTGGTGGCATCGGGAATGACGTTCTGAATGGTGGCAACGGCAATGATGTCTTGCGTGGTGATCCGACGGGCAGTTTCGTGGCCGGTGACGACCGTCTGCTTGCCGGCGCGGGGAACGATGTTCTGGAAGGCGGCGGAGGCGCCGATACTTTTGTTTTCAACTTGGCCGATGGCAATAACCGGATCACAGACTTTGAAAGAGGCATTGATATCATTGATCTGGTCGGGGTGAGTTTCGGGCAGGGTAGCTTGCGGTTTGTCGGTGGTGACACGATCTGGACTGACAACGTGGGCGGCGTTGATCTGAGCATCACCATCGAGGACGTAATTCTAGACTCATCGGACTTTATTTAATGAACAGGGTATTTTTTCGCGGGGCGTTTGCAGTCATAACCGCCTTTGGGATCGTCGCATGCGGCGGTGGTAGCGGCGATAGCGTCGTCGTCAGCAGAGGGAATCCGACAGAGCCTACCGATCCGGCGGTAGAGATTTTGCCCGATGACACTTATCCTGCTCTATCGAACCGCGCAGCGACCGGTACCGCGGTAGAAATGGTCTATGTTGTGCTGGACGATGGTAATGCGCGTTTCTTAGATGCCGTGACCATCAACGCTTCGAGTGGCGCAATCACCGGCGGTTTGCTTGATGGTACAGTCATCGACAATGCAGAATACTTGAACCCCGCAAATGGCGAATTCTCTCGGATCGTGCGGATATCCGACTCCAATATTTTTGGAGCAGTTGGGCTGGATGTTCAACCGGTCGACCTCCCAACGACAGGCGTTACAGACTACAATGAAGGCTGGGTGGGTATGACAGCGGTTTTTTCTGATAACGTTTATGTCCTGACCGGCAACGCAGAGTTTACTGTCACGTGGGATGGGTCCGGCGACATTGATGGGCGCTTTTTCAACTTGTCTGGCACAACGTCACGGGGGGGAACTGTGACAAATGAGGGAACAATTATCCTGACCAACGGAAGCGTTACGGATGATCGGTTCGCGGGAGGGACAGTAACGGGAACCGGGTTATTTGACCGGTTGGGCGGCACAAGTTCGACAGCGGGAACGCAAGGCGTTTTCTTTGGCCGCGATGCTGATGAGTTGGGGGGTGTCTTGCTGATCAACGATAATGCCGAAGATATCCAAGTGATTGGCGCTTTTCAGGCTGATTGATCCGCTTTGACGGTCTCCTGTGGTACGTGCTCCAATCCGTAAGGCTTGCTAAGGTTCCAGACGTGTTCTGGCACCATAGTCTGGATCTTCGCCGGTTCTTCCCGCCGCAGATGCAGGATGGTTCCTGCCGCCTTCATCTCGAGCCCGGTGCGCGCGACTTTGGTCGCCCCCTTCCCCTTGGCCTTACCACGCGTTAAAGGGGCGCATCTGAAACAAGGAGCCAGCCAATGGGCTATCGAATCGTCGTCGTGGGCGCCACAGGTAACGTGGGCCGCGAAATGCTGAACATCCTCGCCGAACGGGAATTCCCCGTGGACGAGATCACCGCACTTGCCAGCCGTAAATCGCTGGGCAGCGAAGTCAGCTTTGGCGAAAAGACCCTCAAGACCAAGGATCTTGATACCTTTGATTTCACGGGCTGGGATATTGCGCTGTTTGCCGTCGGTTCGGACGCGACAAAGATCTATGCGCCCAAGGCTGCCAAAGCTGGCTGCGTCGTGATCGATAACTCGTCGCTTTATCGCTATGACGCGGATGTGCCGCTGATCGTGCCCGAAGTGAACCCCGAAGCGGTGCACGGCTATGCAAAGAAAAACATCATCGCGAACCCGAATTGTTCGACAGCCCAGATGGTTGTGGCGCTCAAGCCGCTGCATGACCGCGCGACAATCAAGCGCGTCGTGGTCAGCACCTATCAGTCCGTTTCCGGTGCCGGCAAAGAAGGCATTGACGAGCTGTGGGACCAGACCAAGAGCATCTACAATCCAACCGATAGCAAGCCGCCGCGCAAGTTCCAAAAGCAGATCGCCTTCAACGTGATTCCGCAGATTGATGTGTTCATGGATTCCGGTGACACCAAAGAAGAATGGAAGATGGTCGTCGAAACCAAAAAGATCCTCGACACCAAGATCAAGGTCACAGCCACCTGCGTGCGTGTGCCGGTCTTTGTTGGCCACTCTGAAGCGATCAACATCGAGTTCGAAGAGTTTCTGGACGAGGACGAAGCCCGCGATATTCTGCGCGAAGCCCCCGGCATTATGGTGATCGACAAGCGCGAGGCGGGTGGCTACGTCACACCGATTGAATGTGTCGGCGATTTTGCGACCTTCATCAGCCGCATCCGGCAGGACAGCACGATCGATAACGGGCTGAACCTGTGGTGCGTGTCAGACAACCTGCGCAAGGGTGCAGCTTTGAATGCGGTGCAGATTGCCGAGCTTTTGGGCCGCGAGTGTCTGAAGAAGGGCTGACCTTCTAAAGTGAGTTTTGGAAATGGGCGCTGTTTTCAGCGCCCTTTTTCATGCGCATAGAATTTTTTTGCCGACCTCGCCAAGGATCACGCCGCCGCGCGCGTCTTACTGCTATATTGACCGCACACATTTGCAGGAGAACACCATGCTGCGCCTAATGCTTACCACCAGCCTGATCGCGCTGGCCGCCCCCAGTTTCTCGGACACATTCATCGGCGATGCCCGCGTCGATACGGTGACCATCTATCCCGGACTGGCCACAGTCACACGCCAAGTGACGCTGGACCTGCCTGCTGGTCAGCACGAAATCGTTGTGCCCGGCCTTCCGCAGGGTTTGTCTTCTGAAGGGCTGCGCCTTGCCGCCCCCATGGGCGCGCAGATCGGCGCGGTTAATCTGGCATATGACCGCCTGCCGGTGACCCCTGACCAGTCCTCGCCGGCAGTTCTGGCGGCTCAGGATGAAGTAGAGCGCCTAGAGGCCGTGCTGCGTGACCGGACCGCTGGTATCGCGGAAATCCGTCTGCGGGTACAGGCTGCAGAAGAGCAGATCGCCTTTTTGCAAAGCCTCTCGCAGGCCAGCGCAGGAGAAACACTCACCGCCAGCACCATCGCCGATATTCGCGCGCTGGCGCAGATGGTGGGTACCGAAACGCTTGCCGTGCGCGAAGCCGCCTTTGCCGCCGAGCAGGAGGCGAAAGCTGCGGAGCTTGCCCGCGAGGATGACATCGAGGCGCTGGAAGATGCCAAACGCGCCCTTGCGGCCTTGATGGCCCCCGAAGACGAAGGATCGGTTCTGACTTTTACCCTCAATGCGCTGGAAGCGGGTGAGGTCACGATTGATATCACCACGCTGGAGGGGTTTGCCAATTGGTCCCCTGTCTATGACATGCGCCTGACCACGGGCGATGCGGCCAGCCTTGATATCGACCGCGCCGTCGTCGTCAGTCAGGAGACGGGTCAGGACTGGCTGGATGTCAGACTGGTGCTCTCTACTGCCCGCCCCGGCGAACAGATCGCCCCCGGCGGTGTTTGGGCCCCGCTTCGGCGGATCATTTCCGAAGACGACCGTGAACGTGGTCTCGTGATGATGAGTGACAGTGTGCAGTCCCTGTCCCGCGCCGAGGTCGCCGGCATGGCAGCACCGGTCATGGAAGCCGTGGTGGCGAAGGCGGATTTCAGTGGGGCGACGGTCACCTATACCTATCCGGGCCGTGTCGATATCCGCAACGGCGTGGATGATCTGCGCTTACCGCTGGATACGCTGAACCTTGACGCCGACGTCTGGGCCGAGGCCGCCCCAAGCCGCGATAGTATCGCCTACCGCATGGCAGAATTCACCAATACAACCGATGAAATCCTGCTTCCGGGGCAGGCATTGGTCTTTGCCGATGGCACGATGATCGGGTTCAGCCAGTTACCGCTTTTGGCGGCGGGTGCGGATACGGAAATGGGCTTTGGTCCATTGGACGGTTTGCGCCTGACCCGCACGACGCCCAACCGGTCCGAGGGCGATCGGGGCGTCTTTACCACGACCAACCAGTTAACCGAACAGGCGGTGATGACGGTGGAAAACCTGACGGGACAGGACTGGAAGGTACTGCTGCGCGATGCGATCCCCTATTCCGAGCAGGATGATCTGGAGGTCACGTTTACAGCCAGCCCCTCCGTCGCGCGCCGTGACCCCGAAGGTCAGCGCGGGATCTTGGAATGGGATCTGGATGTCGCGGCAGGGGTCAAGCAAGACGTGCGGCTGGACTATACCCTGTCTTGGCCGAGCGGGTATGTACTGGAGTAAGGTGGTTCAAATCCCTCCTACCCGCCGCATCTGCCGGCTATGAAAAGGGGCCCGCGAGGGCCCCTGATCCTTTACATATTCGGATAGTTCGGCCCGTCCCCGCCTTGCGGCACGGTCCATGTGATGTTCTGGCTGGGGTCTTTGATATCGCAAGTCTTGCAATGGACGCAGTTCTGGAAGTTGATCTGGAACTTCGTCTCGGCCCCTTGACCGACAAATTCATAGACCCCCGCCGGACAATACCGCGCCGATGGTCCTGCATATTTTGCCAGGTTCACGCTGACCGGCACGTCGGGGTCGGTCAGGTGCAGGTGCGCAGGCTGGCTTTCCTCATGGTTGGTAAAGCTGAAGGCAACATTGGTCAGACGGTCGAATGACAAGGTGCCATCAGGTTTGGGATATTTGATTTCCTTGTGCTTGGCGGCCGGTTCCGTCGCTGCGGCATCCGATTTGCCGTGCTTCATCGTGCCCAGAACACCGATCCCGAAGGTGTTCATCCACATATCCATCCCGCCAATGCCCAAAGAGGCAAGCAGCCCGTATTTGGACCAGAGCGGTTTCACGTTCTGCACTTTCTTGAGGTCGCGGCCAATCTCGCCCTTGCGCACGGCGTTGTCGTAACCTTCCAACAAATCGCCGCCGCGCCCCGCCTTGATTGCGGCAACCGCAGCTTCTGCCGCCGCGATCCCTGACAGCATCGCGTTGTGGTTGCCCTTGATGCGCGGCACGTTGACCATGCCAGCGGCACAGCCAAGCAGCGCGCCACCGGGAAATTCAAGCTTTGGCATCGACTGGAACCCGCCTTCGGAGATGGCGCGCGCGCCATAGGCGACCCGCTTGCCGCCCTTGAGAAGCTCGGCGACCATCGGGTGATGCTTGAAGCGCTGGAATTCCATGTAGGGGAACAGATGCGGGTTTTTGTAGTTCAGGTGGACGACAAAGCCGACATAGACCTGATTGTTGTCAAGGTGATAGATGAAAGACCCGCCGCCTGCGTTGCCTTCCAAAGGCCAGCCCATCGTGTGGGTCACAGTGCCTTCTTTGTGCTTGGCGGGGTCGATTTCCCAGATTTCCTTCATGCCGAGACCGTATTTCTGCACGTCGGACTTTGCGGCCAGATCGTATTTTGCAATCACTTGCTTGGACAGCGATCCGCGCACGCCTTCGCCAAGGAAAACATACTTGCCGTGCAGTTCCATGCCGGGTTCATAGCTGGGGCCGGGGGTACCATCGGCCTGTCTGCCGAATTCACCGGCGACCACGCCTTTGACTTCACCGTTCTCGCCATAAACCAGTTCCGAGCAGGACATGCCGGGGAAAATCTCGACACCCATTTCTTCGGCCTGTTCGGCCATCCAGCGGCAGACGTTGCCCATCGATACGATGTAGTTGCCGTGGTTGTTCATCAGTGGCGGCATCAGCATGTTGGGGATGCGCAACTGTCCGGCCTCGCCCAGCATGTAGAAATTGTCTTCTTTCACAGGAACATTCAGCGGTGCGCCTTTGGCCTTCCAATCGGGGATCAGCTTGTTCAGGCCGACCGGATCAAGGACTGCGCCAGACAGGATATGCGCCCCGACCTCAGAGCCTTTTTCAAGGACAACGACGGACAGATCAGCATCCAATTGCTTGAGCCGGATCGCAGCAGACAGGCCCGCAGGACCTGCGCCGACGATCACCACATCGTATTCCATCGCTTCGCGTTCAATCTCGGCCATAGGCATATCCTTTAACTCTGGGGACGGACCCCTTTTATTCAGTCGCGGCAAGGGTTACCTGATGACAGATTAAGGGGCAATCAAGACACGACGTCAAAATGTCATGGCGCGACACCAAATCGCGCCTTAGCCTTGACTTAGTCCATCCTTGATAGGCTATGAACGATCGATTGATACTTTTTGCCCCGGGAGGGGAACACAATGGATAAGATACCACTCACCCGCGCCGGTTTTGACAAGCTGGATGCAGAGCTCAAGCACCTCAAGACGGTGGAACGCCCTGCGATTATCCGTGCGATTTCCGAAGCGCGCGAGCATGGCGATTTGTCCGAGAACGCAGAGTACCACTCTGCCAAAGAAAAGCAGTCCTTTATCGAGGGTCGTGTCAAAGAGCTGGAAGGCGTGATTTCACTTGCAGATGTGATTGACCCCACCAAGCTCTCGGGAACGGTGAAGTTCGGCGCGACCGTGCGGCTTGTCGACGAAGAAACCGATGAAGAGAAAACCTACCAGATTGTCGGTGAGTACGAGGCTGACATCGAAGGCGGTAAGCTGAATATGAAATCTCCACTCTCCCGCGCTCTGATTGGCAAGGATGAGGGCGACACCGTCGAGGTGCGGACCCCCGGCGGGGTACGCAGCTACGAGATTTTGTCGATCAACTTCAAATAGAAAGTGCGCAGCGCATGGCGCAGCATCCTATCAACAAAAATGCCCAGGCGGCTGACGGATTGACGCAAGGCGAGGCTATTTCCGTGGCCATTGCCGTGACATGGATGGTCGTCGTCGGGATATTTTTCTGGTTGCTCCCACCCAGCGAGAATCCTGACGCAGGTTTTGATGCTTTGCGCCGTATTTTGATGTTTGTTGCTATTTTCATGCCTGTGGGCCTGATTTGGGTGGCTGCTATTGCTGCACGATCTTCACGCGCCTTGCGTGACGAAATCTATCGGTTGCAGGTGGCCGTTGATGGTTTGCGTCAAACGCAACTGGCGCAGCATGCCATACAGTCCTTTCCACAACAAAGCGTAGAGACCGTGCGCGAAGCCTCTGGCGAAAGTCAGGCAGCGCTGTCTCCTCCTGTTTCGGGCTTCACCTCCCGTCGCGAAGTGTCACGGTTGATTGTCCCGCGTGCTGCGCCGCAAGCGCCTATTGACCAACCTGCATTCGAGCTTGGCCTCCAAACCGAGGAAACTGCTCCGCCATTAGAGCGGCGTGATCTTATTCAGGCGCTCCACTTTCCAAATGATGAGCATGACACCGAAGGCTTTGCCGCCCTGCGTCGCGCGCTGCGAGACCGGAGCGCGCGGCGCTTGGTGCAGGCCAGCCAGGATGTGCTGACTCTATTGTCGCAGGACGGAATATACACAGACGATCTGCATCCTGATCCGATCAGTGCTGATCTGTGGCGCAGATTTGCAAAAGGCGAGCGCGGAAAAACGATGGAACGTCTCGGAGCGATCCGCGAACATGCCGCCATTGCTTCGGCGGCCGGGCGGATGCGCGAAGATACGATTTTCCGGGACGCGGTTCATCATTTCCTCCGCCGTTTTGACGAGATGCTGGTCACATTTGAAGAGCACGCAACAGACACCGACCTGCTTGCCTTGGCAGAAACCCGCACGGCGCGCGCGTTCATGTTGCTGGGTCGTGCAACGGGCACGTTTGACTAATCCTCATGTGGGATATCTTCCTTCAAACACTCCCGTTCTTCATGTTGATTGCTTTGGGTTATGGCTCTGGCCGGACGAAGTTCTTTTCGCCAGAGGCGACCGCTTACCTTACAAAATTCGTGTTCTACTTCGCGCTTTCGGCCATGTTGTTCCGGTTTTCGTCAAACCTTTCTCTGGCCGAAATACTCGATTGGCAATTCGTGCTGGCCTATCTGAGTGCGACGACCGTGGTTTATATCTTGGCGACAGTCGTCGCCCTGCGCCGCAAACTGCCCGTGACCGAGGCAGCGGTCGAGGCGCAATGCGCCGTGATCGGCAATGTTGGTTTCTTGGGTATCCCGATGCTGGTCCTGCTTCTGGGCGAAGGTGCTGTAGGTCCCGTGATGCTGGTTCTGGCCGTTGATCTGATCGTCTTTGGCAGCCTCATCGTGATTCTGATCACCGGATCGCGCGACGGGCGGATGTCGCCAAAAATCCTTTGGACTGTGGCCTTGGGCCTGCTGAAGAATCCAATGATCGTGTCGATCACCTTGGGTCTACTTGTCTCGGCCAGCGATCTGCCCATACCGGTGCCGGTCAATGAATTCATGGCCTTGCTGGGGGCCGCCGCGACTCCCGGAGCTTTGTTTGCCATCGGGGCTTCGTTGGCAACAAAGTCAGCCGAACGTGTCGCCGTTGCGGGGTGGCTGTCGTTTTGCAAACTGATCTTGCATCCTGCCGCAGTGGCGGTTGCCGCATTGCTGATCTTTGATGTTGATCCCTATGCCGCCGGTGTGATGATTACTGCCGCTGCCCTGCCTGTCGCGGGCAACGTCTATATCATTGCCCAGCACTATGGCGTGGCCCCTGCGCGGGTATCGGCCTCTATCCTGATCTCGACCGCTGTGAGCGTTGTTACAGTGTCACTGGTCATTGCATGGGTGACAAGCTTCTGAACCTGCGCTAGCCCTTGGCAAACGAAAGAGGGGCCAGATGATGCAGACGATTTCCGAGAACCGCAGCTTTGGTGGCACGCAGGGCGTCTATTCCCACGCCTCTGCCGCATGTGCCTGTGACATGACATTCGCGGTCTTCCTGCCTGCCGAAGCTGCCGAAGGCCCGGTGCCGGTCCTATGGTTCCTCTCGGGCCTGACCTGCACCCATGAAAACGCGATGGTCAAAGCGGGCGCGCAGGCTTGGGCCGCTGAACAGGGCATTGCGCTGGTTTTCCCCGACACATCCCCACGCGGTGAAGGTGTCGCCAATGACGAAGCCTTTGATCTGGGGCAGGGGGCAGGGTTTTATGTCGATGCGACCGAGGCCCCTTGGGCTGGGCATTTCAAAATGTGGACTTATGTGACCGATGAATTGCCCGCGCTACTGGCCGCCAATTTCCCGCTGGATATGGAACGGCAGGCGATCACAGGTCATTCGATGGGCGGGCATGGCGCGCTGACCTTGGCGATGTCTTTGCCGGGGCGGTTCCGGTCGGTGTCGGCCTTTGCGCCGATCTGTCACCCCACCGCCAGCGATTGGGGCCGCAAGCAATTCAGCGCCTATCTGGGTGCGAATGAAAGCACATGGGCCGCCCATGATGCGACCTTGCTTATGCAAGGGCAGGGTTTTGACGGGCCGGTGTTGATTGATACGGGCACTGATGACCAATTCGGCAACCTGCTGGGCACCGAACATATGGCGCAGGCCATGGCTGCGCGACGGCAGGAGGGACAAATCCGGCTGCAAAAGGGGTATGACCACTCCTATTTCTTCATATCGACCTTTATGGAAGATCACGTCGCCTTTCATGCCGAGGCGCTTTACGCATGATATACGTGGATGCCGATGCCTGCCCGGTCAAAGCCGAGGTTGAACGTGTCGGCACACGCCACAAGCTGAGAATGTTCGTGGTCTCGAACGGGGGTATTCGCCCTTCGCCCAATCCTTTTGTGGAAACTGTGGTCGTACCCGATGGCCCTGATGTGGCGGACATGTGGATCGCGGATCGGGCGACCAAGGGCGATGTGGTGATTACAGGGGATATTCCACTGGCAGCGCGTTGCATCGAGAACGGGGCGCTGGTGTTGAAACATAACGGCGAGCCGCTGACGCAGGCCAATATCGGCAATGTGCTGGCCACGCGCGATCTGATGGCTGATATGCGGGCGGCTGATCCGTTTCGCCAAGGCGGTGGCAAGCCCTTCGGTAAGGCGGATCGTGCGCGGTTTCTGGATGCGCTCGAACGGGCTGTGCGGGCGGCGGGAAAACTGTGACCAAGCTTTCGCCACCCCAACTTGGTGCGCTTTGTGCGACGGCTGCGGTGCTGTTTTTCTCAATCAATGATGTGGCGATCAAGTTTCTCAGCGGCGGCTACGCGTTGCATCAGGTGGTGCTGATCCGGTCGCTCATCGGGCTTGCGATTATTCTGACAGTGATTGCACCGATGACCAACGGCTGGGCGATTGCGCGCACCAAGCGGCTCAAGATGCATATGTTGCGTGGGCTCTGCGTTGTTGCCGCAAATATGACCTTCTTTCTGGGGCTCGCGGCTATGCCTTTGGCCGATGCGGTGGCGATCTTCTTTATCTGCCCGCTGATCATCACAGTTTTTTCGGTCGTGTTCCTGAAAGAGACAGTGGGGCCAAGGCGCTGGGCTGCGATTGCCGTGGGCTTGATTGGTGTTGTCATCATGATGCGTCCGGGAACAACGGCGTTCCAGCTTGCTTCGCTTTTGCCTGTCGCGGCGGCGTTTTGTTATGCGGCCGTGCATGTTCTTGCGCGCCGCTTGGGTGGCACGGAAAGTGCCGCCACCATGGCCTTTTATATCCAGATCATGTTCATCAGCGTCTGTATCGTGATGGGGCTGGCGGTGGGCGACGGGAAGTTCGGCAACCAGACCGACCCTTCGCTCATGTTCCTGTTGCGCGCATGGAGCTGGCCTTTGGCGGCAGACTATCCCGTTTTCATCGTGATCGGTATAGGCGTGGCTATCGCCGGCTTCTTGATCAGCCAAGCCTACCGCGTGACCGAAGCGTCGTTTGTCGCCCCTTTCGAGTATCTGGCTTTGCCCCTGTCCGTGGTCTGGGGGATGGTGATTTTTGGCGAATTCCCCGATGGCTGGGATTATGTCGGCATGACGCTGATCCTCGGGTCAGGTCTGTTTACAGCTTGGCGGGAGATGCAAACCAAACCCATCACTTTACAGCGCCCGCTGCGGCGTTAGTCTGGCCTCTGAACCAGCGCAGGAGAAGTTATGCCCGAGGTCAAAGCAGTGGTATTCGACATCGGCAATGTGCTGATCGAATGGCAGCCAGAGCGCTTCTTTGACAGCGTGATCGGCCCTGAACGGCGGCGTGCGATGTTCGCGGCGATTGACCTGCACGGCATCAACGATCAAGTGGATCGCGGCGGCAATTTTCGCGACACGATCTATGCCGCAGCGGATGCAAACCCCGATTGGCGCGACGAGGTTATCATGTGGCACGACCGCTGGATCGACATGGCAGCCCCCGCGATTGACCATTCGGTCCGCTTGCTGCGCGCGCTGCGTGCAAAGGGTGTGCCAGTCTTTGCGCTGACAAATTTCGGCATCCAGACCTTCGAGATCGCAGAGCCTGTCTATCCTTTCTTGGGCGAATTCGACCGCCGCTACATCTCGGGGCATATGGGTGTGATCAAACCTGATGCCGAGATCTACCAGCAGGTCGAAGACGATTGCGGGATCGCCCCCCCAGCGCTGTTATTCGCCGATGACCGGATCGACAATATCAATGCCGCAGCCGCCCGTGGCTGGCAGACCCATCTGTTCGACGGACCGCAAGGTTGGGCCGACAGACTGGTTTCCGAAGGCTTGTTAAACCAAGAGGCTGCACAATGACTGTGATGATCCCCTTTGAAGAGGGCCAGAAGAACCTTGATTGGCTGGCCCTGACCGATGCCCTTGCCGCTGGCCATGACGGGCCAAAAGCGGATGTGGCCGATGTGTTCCTCTACGAAGGGGACAATACGCTGCTCAATCGCTCTGCGTGGATCGCGGGTCTCGGACTGGCCGTGAAATGCGCCACGATCTTTCCCGCAAACAAGGCGCTGGGCAAACCCGCGATTGGCGGGGCGGTGAACCTCTTTTCAGGCAAGGATGGCGCGTTAGAGGCGATCCTTGATTTTCATCTGGTGACCAAGTGGAAAACCGCAGGAGATAGCCTCTTGGCCGCGCGCAGGCTGGCGCGTCCGGACAGCCGGAAAATCCTGATCGTGGGTGCCGGGACTGTCGGTCATTCGCTGCGCGAGGCTTACGGTGCGGCATTTCCCGACGCGCATTTTGCGGTCTGGAACCGATCACCCGAAGGGGCCGCCGCCTTTCAGGCCGCATGTCCGGATGTGGCGATCGCGACCGATCTGGAGGCTGCGGTGAAAGATGCCGATATCGTGACTGTGGCGACCATGTCGACGGTCCCGCTGATCAAGGGTGCTTGGCTTCAGCCCGGCCAGCACATTGACCTGATCGGGGCATACCGGCCCGATATGCGCGAGGTCGATGATCTGGCCTTGCAGCGCTCCCGCGTTTTTGTGGACAGTCGTGAAACAACCATCGGACATATCGGCGAGTTCAAGATTCCCATCGCCGCTGGCGCATTCCACGCCGAGGACGTGATCGCGGACTATTATGCAATGGAGCCTTTCCGCAGGCAGAGTGCGGATGAAATCACCCTCTTCAAGAATGGAGGCGGCGCCCATCTTGATCTGATGACAAGCCGCTACATTCTGGAAGCTTGGGCCAAATCCGGATAGGGCAGGTCGACGTGGCAGACGAAAGGCCCTGAAGTGATGGTTTATCTGGTTTCAATCGCGGGCGTTGCTGTTGTGATGTTGGCGATCTGGCCGTTTTATCAAGAGCGCCGCCGCCCAGTGATTGGCTTGAAAGAGCGTCACGGCGCGAAGGGCGAGTTCTTGCAGCTTTCGCAAGGGGTGACTTATTGTCGCTGGGCGGGCGCCGCCCGTGGCCCCGTCGCTGTTGTGGTGCATGGGATCGCAACCCCTATGATCTCGATGAATGCGGTTGCTAAGGGTCTGGGCGATTTGGGCTACCGCGTGTTGATCTATGATCTTTACGGTCGCGGACTATCGGATGCGCCCAAAGGTGCCCAGGACAGAACGTTCTTCTTGCGCCAGCTTGCCGATCTTTGTGCCTACCATCGTCTGACAGAGGACATCACGGTTGTCGGATATTCTATGGGCGGCGCGATTGCGACGGCTTTTGCGGTCGAATATCCCCATAGCGTGAAACGGGTCATCATGATTGCCGGCTCTGGTGTCGTGATGAGCGAAAGCCGATTTACACGTTTTTGCAGGCGCGCCCCAATCATTGGCGACTGGCTCCACGGGGTTTTTGCGCATGATCTCATGCTCAAGGCAATCCCTGAGAAAGGAGAGACGAAGGAAATAGACTATGTCTTTAGGGCGCAAAGGCGCGCTTTGGACTACCGGGGATATCTTCCTGCCATCCTGTCAAGCAGACGCGGAATGCTTGCAGAGACCCAGCAGCAAGATCACCAGAAGTTGGGCAGACAGGGTATTTCGGTGATCGCAATCTGGGCTGCCCGTGACCAGATCATACCGCTGCGCGCGCTCGGCGTTCTGGCGCAGTGGAACCGTTCAGCGCGGCAAGAGGTTGTCGAGGACGCAGATCATGGATTGCCTTTCACACATGGATCGCAGGTGGTCGATGCGATCCGCTCGGCTTTGCGTGACTGATGGTGATGCTTGGCGATGGTTAGTGGGCGATCGATAGGACGCAGATGACAGTGCAGGCCGCATATCAAGCTGCCGTTGATGCAGGAACATTGCGTAGCGATGACGCTCAACTGGCAGTGCTGCCCGAACTAGAGCGCGTGCGCACAGCCCTGGCAGCACCCGTCAAGCGCGGGCTGTTTCGCAAAGCCGCTTCTGAGGTGACTGGCCTTTACATGTGGGGCGGTGTCGGGCGCGGAAAGTCCATGTTGATGGACCTGCTTTATGACCTTGTTGATGCACCCAAGCAGCGCCGCCATTTCCATGCCTTTATGCAGTGGGTTCATACCGAGATGACAGCGGCGCGCAAAACCGGTGTCGATGATGCGATTGCGCCGGTTGCGGCGAAACTTGCCGCCGAGGTCAGATTTCTGGCCTTTGACGAGATGCAGATTTCAGACATCACCGATGCAATGATCGTTGGCCGCCTGTTTGAAGCCTTGTTCAAGGCAGGCGTTGTGATCGTGACCACCTCCAACAGGCCGCCTGATGACCTCTATAAGGATGGCTTGAACCGTCAGCTATTCACGCCCTTTATCGCACTTCTGAAGGAAAAAATGGTGGTGCATGAGCTGTCCAGCGCCACGGATTACCGGCAGGATCGTCTTGCGGGCCAGCCAAGCTATTTCACGCCGATCAACGATGACGCGCGCAAGGCTATTGCCGCGATCTGGGCGCGGCTAAGCAATGGCAAGGCGGAGGAACTTGTGCTGCATGTGAAGGGCAGGCAGGTGGTCTTGCCCGATTTCCACAATGGTGTCGCCAAGGCTAAATTCTTTGATCTGTGCGGCCGCCCTTTGGGGGCAGGTGATTATCTGGCGCTGGCCGATGCGGTGCGGGTGCTGATCCTAGAGGACATTCCGGCCCTGTCGCGCCACAACTTCAACGAGGCCAAGCGTTTCGTCACCCTGATTGACGCGCTTTACGAGGCCAAGGTGCAACTGATCTGCTCGGCCGCTGCCGTGCCTGAAATGCTCTATGTCGAAGGCACGGGCACGTTCGAATTCGAACGCACCGCCAGCCGCCTGCGCGAGATGCAGTCGGTTGATTGGGCAGCGTAGATTGGTTTTGGGTTATGGACTGAGATGAAGTGAAAAAAGGGACGTTTGTGGGAGGGGGCGCAGTGAAGGATGGCAATGAGCCGATTCTGTTGAAAAACTCTTTGCTGCGTATGCAAATTTTTGAAAGGCGGAAAACTGTTCTGGTTGATCAAGATACACTAAGAAAAACTGGGAAATCTTGAGAGAACGAGAAAACTATTCTGTCAAATTTGGCCCAAATGCCCAACATCGGAGTTTTTCAAGAGAATAAGCCCAACTTGTAACTAAGTGAGAATGCAACGAATGGCCGGTTAGGTGCCCTAGGCCCTATGTCTGCAGAACTCGACTGCCGCATGTAAGCATCTTTGGATGGCTTGAAGACATCTACTCCAGGCCTTTTGCCGCACAATCCGGTCCTCTCCGCCTGCACACGCGATCCTCAGGTCTGCACCAGCTTGTCCACTATCCACTGGTACATAGCACTTTTCTGATTGCGTCGATGATATAGAACAGAAACGTCAAAGGAACGCATGGCGACAGGTGGATCGGAAAACTCCAGTCCAAACTCCGAAGCATGATGCCGCACCAAGTTAGCAGGCAGGGTTCCTATGAAATCACTCTGCGCGAGAATGGACAGCGCGGGCAGGAAAGATGGTATCGCCAAGCAAACACGACGCGTTAATCCGATATCAGCAAGAGTCTGGTCAACGATTCCCGTCAGCGAACCGTCCGCAGAGACCAATAAATGCATAGCTTTTGCATAGCGCTCCGGCGTCATCTTTCCGTCGAACAAAGCATGGCCTTGACGTGCTGCAACCAGATAACCCTCGCTTCGAATGTGATGTTTCACGAAGTCGGTTCCCGCATTCGGAAAAAACCCCAACGCCAGATCAAGGGTACCATCTGCGAGGCCGCGAAGGGCATCGGCGCGTGGCACTGACCGCACCGAGAATCGTATTCCAGGGGCTTCACTGGCGATAGCGGTGAGTGCCTTGGGGATCAGCGTCGCGATTTCCCGGTCCGAGGCGGCGATCTTGAGGGTCGCGTTCACCTTGGCGGGATCAAAGAGTGATGGCCCGGAAAGCGCGGACTGCAACGCATCAACTGCGCTGCGGATATTCGGCTCAATTTGGACTGCGAACGCTGTGGGCTCCAACCCGTGAGGGCGGCGAAGAAACAACTCGTCTTCGAAGACCTCCCGGAGGCGGCGCAGAGTGTGGCTGATAGATGAATTTGTCAGCCCCATCTCGCCAGCAACGTCAGAGGCTTTCCGTGTACGCATGAGTGCCAGGAAAATCAGGAGAACCGTCAAATCCAGCCTTCTGATTTTAGTTTTATCATAATCAGTCATGAACCGTTTTCAGTTTAATTGTAGATGCCAGATCCATATGTCCTGATCCATATCAACGCAAGGACTGGCGATATGAAGATCGGAATTATTGGGCGGGGAAGCGTTGCGCAGGCGCTCGCCAAGACATTTTCACCGTCACATGAGGTTCGGTTGGGTGTCCGGTCTGTCGTCGAGGGGCACGAGGGACCGATCGGCGAAATCGCGAAATGGGCCGAAGTGATCCTTTTGGCGACACCTTGGGGTGCGGAGGCAGAGGTTTGTCGTGATCTCGCGGAACACGTCGCGGGCAAGACACTGATCGACGCGACAAACCCGGTCGGAATGCGCAAAAACATGCTCGATCTGGTTCACGAGGGGACAGGCTCTGCCGCTCAGTCACTCCAGTCGCGGCTGCCTGCAGCACATGTCGTCAAATGCTTCAATCAGATCGGCGCAGAGTTCATGGCTAATCCCTCCAGATTGGCCGACACGCCCGTGATGTTCGCCGCCGGTGACGATGCCGAGGCGAAAAACGTTGCGCTCATACTCGCCAAAGAAGCCGGATTCGAAGCTGTGGATGGTGGTCCTCTATCCAATGCGCGGCATCTGGAATCGCTTGCGATGATCTGGATTTGGTCCGCGATCAAAGGGCCGCTTGGCCGGTCCTTCGGCTTTGCCCTCGTACACGCAAAAAACAAGGAAATACCATGAAGCTGTACCACTGGCCTATGTCCCACAATGCGCGAAAGGCCCGTGCCCTTGCGCGCTATCTGGGCATCGACGTAGAGGAAATTGCGCTGTCGATGCAGGACATGGAACACAAGGCGGATGCATTTTTGGCGATCAACCCGATGGGACAAGTGCCTGCGATCAAGGACGATGACTACACCGTCTGGGAAGCGAATGCGGTTCTCATCTATCTGGCGGCGCAGTCACAGAATGATCTATTGGGGCATTCCGCTCGGGAGTGGGGCCACATTACACAATGGATGACGTGGCAATCAGTTGAGCTGTCGCCTGTTGTCGTTCTGCTGCACATCGAGAATTACTTCAAGCGCGCCCGGGGCATCGCCCCCGATGAAGCCAAGCGTGACGCAGCAATGAACCGTCTCCGGCCGCTTCTGGCGATACTGGACGCTGAACTTGGCGGCGACAATTACCTCATCGGTAATCGCCTCACCGTTGCCGATTTCGCCGTCGCTGGAGATTTCACCCATGCCGCCAATGCGGGCTTCCCGCTTTCGGATTTTCCCAACGTCGCACGCTGGCTGAAGGGTCTCGAAGCCCTGCCCGCATGGGCCGATACCACCCCTCCCTCAATTGAATGAGACCATAAAGGACAGACCATGACCAAACGTATTCTAATGCTGGCCTCGAACCCTGCAACCTCACCTGTGACCGGTTGGCCTATCGGCTTTTGGTGGGCTGAACTGAGCCACGCCTTTGAGGTGTTCAAGGAAGCAGGCCAAGACGTCACCATCGCATCGCCGGACGGTGGCGACTTGCAGGCTGATGGCTATTCCGATCCCGAGGATGAGAGCGGCTATTCCGCGGGGGATACGATCTCGCTCGCCTTCAAGAAGGACCCGGACAAGATGGCGCTCCTCAAGGACACACCTGCGCTGTCTGATCTCAACATCGCAGATTTTGATGCGATCTTCGTCGTCGGCGGACAAGGCCCGATGGTCACGATGATGAACGACGAGAAGACCCACAAGGCCGTCGCAGACTTCTACGAGGCGGGCAAGATCACCGCAGCGGTTTGCCACGGCACCTGCGTTCTGCTCAAGACGAAGTTGTCGAATGGCGAACTGCTGGTGAAGGGTAAGCGCTGGACTGGGTTTGCCAACTCCGAAGAAGAATACGCCGAGAACGCCGTAGGCATGAAGATCCAGCCGTTCTGGATCGAAACTGAGGCGCGCAAGCTAAGCGATACCTCCTTCGAAGTTGCTGGTCCTCTGGAAGAGTTCGCGATCCGCGACGGATTGCTGGTCACCGGTCAGCAGCAAGTCTCTGCCGCCGCTGCCGCACGTGAAGTGAACGACGCGCTGGCGTCCCAGAAGACAGGATAGTGAGAGATAGCATGCACATCCTCAAATCTCTCGCAATCGCGTCCGCGCTTGTCGCAGGCCCTGCCACGGCTGAAAACATCGTCATCGTCCACGGAGCCTTTCAGTCTGCCGCTGACTGGGTGGAAGTAGCAGCCGGATTGGAAGAGCAAGGTCACAACGTCACGCTTGTCGATCTGCCTGGACGCAATGCCGAAGGCGAAGCTGCGCAAGCGGTTACGCTGGCTGATCATGTTGAGACAACGGCCGCCGCAATCGCCGCGGCGGGCGCGCCGGTCGTTCTGGTGGGCCACAGTTTCGGCGGCATCACAATTTCTGCGGTGGCCGAGGCGGCCCCGGATGATGTTGCCCGGCTGATCTATGTCGCGGCTTATGTCCCCGTCGATGGCGAAAGCATGGAGGTCATCGCGTTGACGGATACCGACAACAGTTTCACCGAAGAGAGCTTCGTGATCGCGCCGGATTACTCATTTGCCGAAATCCTGGAACAAGACCGTGCAGCGATTTTCGGCAACGTAGGAACCGACATACAAAGGGCGGCCATCCTTGCCGGACTGATCCGCGAACCTCTGGCACCTATCGCAACCCCGGTTTCATTGACGCAACAGGCGTTCGGATCCGTGCCAAAGGCGTTCATTCGCACGCTTGACGATCAAGCTGTTTCCACACCGTTGCAAACACGGATGATCGCGCGTGCTGAGATCACCTCGGTGATCGACATAGGCTCAGGGCATGTGCCGCAGATTACACAAGTCGACGCATTGGTCGCGGCGATTGATGAACTGGCGGGCGGCGAATAGCGCCCCCAGCAATACCCGAACCGGAGGATATCTACATGGCTCAATGGCCACTTATGCTTGCAGCCCTAGTAACGGGCGCTTTGGTTCCCCTCCAACTGGCCTTCAACGGTCAGCTGGGTGGGGTTACACGCAATGCCTTCACTGCTAGTCTCATCGTCTTTTTGGTCGGCGTGCTGGTTCTGTCGGTCATTGTCGTCGTAACCCGTCCAACATTGCCGACCATAAGCGAATTGGCTGCCGCACCGAAAACCGTTTGGCTGGGTGGGGCAATTGCGACCGGGTACATTGTTGCGATTGTTGTTCTAACACCAAGACTTGGTGTGGGCCTGACAACCGGCTTAATCCTCATCGGCCAAATTCTGACCGCGCTGGCGCTCGATCATCTCGGTGCATTCGGTAATCCGCAATATACTCTGAACGCCGGGCGGCTAACGGGTCTGGCGCTGATGATTGCCGGAATTGCCACGATCAAGGCCTATTGAGGAGAAACCCATGACTCAAAAGACCGTCCTTATAACAGGTGCGAACCGTGGGCTTGGTGCCGCACTCGCCAAGGCAGCACACGGCCATGCTTTCAAGGTTATCGGAACCGCGCGGAAATCATCGGCGCTGGACGCCTCCTTTATTGACCAAGGATATGATCTGGACCTGAGCAAGGCAGACAGTATTGCATCTTTCTGCACAAAAATTGTGAAAGCCGGTCACCCTATCGATTTTCTGATCAACAATGCCGGGTTCAATCCCAAAGACCGCAAGGACGACCCCACCTACTTTCAGTCGACATTCAAGATCGCATATTTCGATGCGAGCAACGTCTCGGACAGCATTTGGATCAACGCTCTCGCCCCGATGACGCTCATCTCGAAGCTGCTACCTATTCTGGCAGATGACGCAGTCGTTCTGAATATCTCGTCCTGGCTTGGGTCTATCGGTGGGAAGACGGCTGGTGGACATTACGGCTATGCCGGATCGAAGGCCTTGCTCAACATGTTCACCCGCGCAGTGGCACTCGAGTTGGCAGACACGGGTCGTACAGCAGTTGCACTCAACCCTGGCTGGATGCGCACCGATATGGGTGGTGACAACGCCGAGCGGAGCCCCGACGAGGTTGCTAAAGCGGTTGTGGACATGTGGACCGATGGTACGTTGATGTCCAAGAACGGTCAGTTTCTCAACATCGACGGAACCGAACATCCTTGGTAGATGGGTGCTGTGTTACACCGAATTTGTAGACCCGGACACGGCCGCAGAAGCCAACGATCATTTGAGCCTATCGCAGGCCTTACGTGAACCAAATCGGGCGTAGATCAGACAAGAGCAGACATGACTGCCAACAATTCGGACGGCAGGTTTGTCCCGCATGTTGTGACCATAGGTTTTTGTCCA
>NZ_JANQTS010000093.1 GCF_030731595.1 Yoonia sp. | reverse complement strand
GTGCAGAACTACGAAGGCGTCTGCATCGCCCGCAAGAACGGCAAAGGCATCGCCGGTTCGTTCACAGTGCGCAAGATTTCCTTTGGCGAAGGTGTGGAGCGTGTATTCCCGCTGCATTCCACCAACATCGACAGCATCACCGTGGTTCGCCGTGGTCGCGTGCGTCGCGCCAAGCTGTACTATCTCCGGTCACGTCGTGGTAAATCCGCGCGTATCGCAGAAGTCACCAACTACAAAGCCCAAAGCGGCGCTGAAGCGTAAGGACCGGCATCATGAAAAAAGATACGCATCCCGATTATCACGTCATCGACGTCAAAATGACCGATGGGACAATCATTCAGATGAAATCAACCTGGGGCAAAGAAGGCGATACCATGTCGCTGGATATCGACCCATCCGTGCACCCCGCATGGAACGGTGGTTCCACACGCCTGATGGATTCCGGCGGCCGTGTGTCCAAGTTCAAGAACAAGTACGCCGGTCTGGGTTTCTAAGACGGCGGTTGGATCAAGATCCACCTTGCAGTTACAAACGCCGTTCCTTGTTGGAGCGGCGTTTTGCATTCCGGCACTAGGCCAAGAGGGCCGCGTTGAAGGGGTAGTTTGTCAATCGCTCTACACCCGTGTCGGTGATCAGGAACTGATCCTCGAGTTTCACACCCTCTGATTCCGCCTCTGCCCCGATATAGCTTTCGATGCAGATCACCATGCCGGGTTCAAAACTGCCGTCGAAGGCATAAGGAACCCCGTCAAAATAATGTGGAATATAGGGGTATTCCCCACACAACCCCAAACCGTGCCCCAAACAATAATACCCATGCCCGCGATAGTCTGCGGGAATTGGCCATGCCGCGCGGGCGAAAGCCTCGAATGACTTGCCCGGCTGCAAGAGTGCGGCATTGTGGTGCAACTGGTCATAGGCAAGCCTGTAAAGCGCTCTTTGCTTGCTGCTCGCCGCGCCAGTGTCACAAAGAAATGTGCGCGAAAAATCAACGCCGTAATGGAGATACCCCAGCGCATCGGTGTCAAAACACACAAGATCACCCGATTGCATCCGCCTTGGTCCGGCCTCTTGGAAATAGGGAAAGGTTCTGGGGCCGGACTGAAACAGGCGGGTCGAGACATATTCCCCATCTGTTGCGATCAGATGCTTGTGGAACGCCGACCACACCTCGACCTCGCTGGCACCGGGGGCAATCGCCGCCTCGAGCGAAGCTGCCGCGGCCTCGACCCGTGTGACGGCCTCGCGCATCACAGCAATCTCGCTTGGCTGTTTGATCAGTCGGGCTTGGGAAAACACCGCGACCGCATCGTCAACCGCTATACCGGCGGCGCGTAAGGCGTCGGTCATTTCGAAGTCAAAACCCTCTACGGCAATCCGCCTCTCGTCTTTCAGGATAGTCGCGATCTGTTCGGCCAAGCTGCGGATGCCATCGTGATAGGCCGCGCCGTAAATCGATGAAATCGCAGGCGCGGGGCGCACGTCATCCACGACAGGATTGCCTGTGACAAGATGCTCGCAGCCGGCAAATTCCCATAGCACTGTCGTGCCGTCCGCCAGAACAAGGACAAAACGAAAAGGCCCCATCAGGCTGAAAACCGTCATGTTGCGCACGCCCGTCGCATAAAGGATGTTGATCGGGTTGGCTGTCAGAACCGCTGAAACGCCACGCGCCTCCATCACTGAGCACAGCCTGCGATGACGCTCTATGATCAGATCATTCTCGCTAGGCAACATAGAGGGGCTTTCCTGATTGTGACGATGGCTCAGTTCTAGGACGCGCAAAAGAAAATGCCACCTGAAAACTCAGATGGCATTCATTCCTTGCGATCGAACCTGCCAGCAACTACGCCGCTGACTGGCTCCTTGCGCGCCCACCGCCGCCGCCACCGTTGCGTCGCCGACCGCCGGGCTTGCCCGCACCACCGGCAGGCTTACCCGCCGCGCGCGGCGCTGCTGACCGCTGGCCACCACCACCGCCAGCACCGCGACGTCCACCGCCGCCGCCACCACCATTGGGCCGCTTTTTCTGGCCGGGCTGAATTTCCCAAGGACGACCAGAGGCGACAGGGATCGTTTCCTTCATCGCCTTTTCGATGTCCTGCAATTCGATCATCTCGTCCGGTGCGACCAAAGCAATCGCGGCACCATCGGCACCGGCCCGTGCAGTCCGGCCAATCCGGTGGACATAGTTTTCGGCAACATTGGGCAGATCATAGTTGTAAACGTGGCGCACGCCAGGAATGTCGATGCCGCGCGCAGCAACGTCTGTTGCCACCAGCACGCGCACTTTGCCGGCCTTGAACGCCTCGATCGCGCGTTCGCGCTGCCCTTGCGATTTATTGCCGTGGATGGATGCCGCGGCAAAGCCTTTCTTTTCAAGCACATTATAGAGCTTTTCACAGCCATGCTTGGTCCGGCCAAAGACCAGCGCCAATTCGTCACGGTGCTTATCCAACAGCTCGATCAGCAGATCGGTCTTGGCCGCTTGGGCCACGAAATGCACGGACTGTTCAATCTTCTTCACGGCTTGCCCCGGAGGGTTTACCTGTACGCGCACCGCATCGGTCAGGAAGGTATCGGCAAGTTCCGACATCAGCTTGGGCATCGTGGCCGAGAACATCATGGTCTGACGCTCTTTCGCCAAAAGGGGTGCAATCCGGCGCAACGCGTGGATGAAGCCCATGTCGAGCATCTGATCGGCTTCGTCCAGCACCAGATAGACCGTCTCGTCCAGCCGCACAGCGCGGCGATCAAGCAGATCGATCAGACGACCGGGGGTCGCGACCAAGAGGTCAACACCATTCGCCAGACGTTTCATCTGGGCAGAGATGCCCGCGCCACCGACGACCAGCGCCACTTTCAGGTGGCTGCCTTTGGTATAGGCCGTCAGGTTGTCAGCAATCTGCTTGGCCAGTTCCCGGGTAGGTGCCAGCACAAGGCCGCGGACCGTCTTGGGGTTTGGTTTGATGCCCGCCTTCATAAGCGCGTGGATCATTGGCAGACCAAAGGCTGCCGTTTTACCGGTGCCGGTCTGGGCCAGCCCCATCACATCGCGGCCATTCATGGCATGCGGGATGGCTTGGGTCTGGATCGGGGTGGGATCGGTGATCCCCTGTTCTTTCA
>NZ_JANQTS010000092.1:1472-3151 GCF_030731595.1 Yoonia sp. | reverse complement strand
GGCGCTGGATCGTGGGTTCGCGGGTGCCGACCTCGTCAATCCGGCGGCGGATAATTTCGAGCGTCTGCATGATCGTGCGTTCGTTCATCGCAACCATCTCTGCTTCGCTCAGCGTGATCGTCAGAATAGGACCGTTGATACGCACATCGATGTTCGAAGCTGCCCCGCCGGTAAATGAGGCAACAGGCGTTCCCAAACCGCGCACCAGTTCGAACGCACGGTTCGCACCTTCCGGCTGCGAAATGCGCACGCGCAATTCGGTGGGCGGGCTGTCTTCGCGGGTGACAAAGCCAACCACGTCACGTTCAGCCGCCAAGGCATCACGGACGGATGGCCAGAACCCTTCCAGGAACGAGGCATGTACGTCTTCGACCTGAACCTCGACCAAAAGATGCGCGCCGCCGCGCAAATCAAGCCCAAGGTTCACTAGGTTCGACGGCAGGAAACTGGGCCAAAGCGCTGCATCCGCTTCCAGTTCCGCGTTTGTCTGCCCCGTTTCAATGATGGCGAGAGCATCATTATGCGCCTCGACCCGGCTGTAAAATCCGTTCGGCATGGCAAAGATCAGGCCGACGATGACCGTCAGCCAGATCATCAAGAGCTTTGAAAACGAAAAATTCAGCATGAATGGCGCCTTTTGCGGCAGATTTTAGGTTTTTGCCGGTTCGGTCTTGTTCATCACCGTGGCGATGGTGGATTTCACCACACGGACGGTCACGTCCTTGGCGATCTCGACTTCAACCTCATTACTTTCGGCCTTCACCCGCACGATCTTGCCGACGATACCGCCTTGGGTGATGATTTGATCACCCCGACGCAGCGCTTCCAGCATGGCCGCATGTTCTTTGAGTTTTTTCTGCTGTGGCCGGATCAGCAGGAAGTACATGATCCCGAAAATCAGCAGGAGCATTACTAGGTCGGCAGCTCTCATATCCCATCCCTTTTATTGTGCGTCGCGTGCGCTCCGAAAGTCGCGGCACATTATGTCCGCCACTTATGAAGTGCAACCGCGTTCGGGCCTGATGACAACAGGCTCTGGTGCGATATGGGGACCGCGCCTTGCGAAAGCAATCACAAAAGGGAAATTCCGCGACATCTGCGGCGGCGCTAGACGGTAAGCCAGCCCTGAAGGATCGCCAACTTGAGCGTAACCAAGAGCAGCGCCACGATGGCTGCAAGTCGCGGGCAGATGAACGCAACCAGCCATACACCCACCAGACATAGAAGAACCCAGTAGAAACGATCGAACCCGGCACCAAGCTCTGTCGGCAAGATCAAGAACGTCAGTTCACTGATCGGATCGATCTGCGCATTGATGACCCCTGCGAAACCAATAGCAAAGAAGGTCAGACCAGCGATAGTCGCTGCTAACTTCGAAATATAGAACCTGAATTCATCGAAAGAGGAAGAGATGGAAAATATCCCAAAAAATTTTAAAGTAATTTGGGAAGAATATCAGAAAGGAAAAACAACCGAAAGCGCTTAACTACAAACTGAAGTAGACTTCAGGATGCAGCAGGAACGGCAGCGGTTGAATAATCCACAGTCTTTTTGGCGGCAGAACGCGATGGTTTACCGATCACTGCGACAGTCACGAGAAGGACGATAAGAACGATGTCTAACATTTTTACTCTATAGGTTTGGAGCGGTTACGCTGTTTCGTGGTATTTTGTTTGATC
>NZ_JANQTS010000092.1:0-1372 GCF_030731595.1 Yoonia sp. | reverse complement strand
CCCCCGAATTTCGCAGTTCACTTGGACGGCGCAATCGGGCATAGGGACCGCATTGAAACTCCAAGCAAGGACCGATGCCATGCATGACATTCGCACAATCCGTGACAACCCCGCTGCTTTCGACGCAGCTTTGTCTCGTCGTGGGATTGCGCCGGTCTCGTCCCAGATCCTTGCCTTGGACGAGGCCCGCCGCGCCAAGATCCTGGCCGCTGAAACCGCACAGGCAGAGGCGAACAAAGCCGCCAAAGAGGTCGGTGCTGCCAAAGGCCGCGGCGATGATGCGGAATTTGAACGCCTGCGCGCGCTGGTGGCCGAAAAGAAATCCGAAATCGCGGCCCTGACCGAAAAGGCCAAAGCCGAGGATGCCGCCCTCACTGATCTGTTGTTGGGTATTCCAAACCTGCCCGATGCCAGCATCCCCGATGGTGTCGACGAGGCCGACAATGTCGAGATCCGGCGCCACGGCAGCCCGCGCAACTTTACCTTTGATCCGGTCGAGCACTATGACATCCCCGCGATCCGTCCGGGCATGGATTTTGAGACTGCCGCGAAACTGGCCGGCAGCCGCTTTGTGCTGCTCTCTGGTGCTGTTGCGCGCCTGCACCGTGCCCTGTCGCAATTCATGCTTGACGTGCATGTCGAAGAACACGGGTTGACCGAAACGATCACCCCCGTGCTTGTGCGCGAAGAAATGATGTACGGCACCGGACAATTGCCCAAGTTCGGCGAGGACAGCTATCAGACCACGAACGGCTGGTGGCTGATCCCGACAGCAGAGGTGACGCTGACCAATATCGTCAACGGCCTCACGGTCGAGGAAAGCTACCTGCCCCGCCGCTATGTGGCCCACACCTTGTGTTTCCGGTCAGAGGCTGGTTCCGCTGGCCGTGACACCTCGGGCATGCTGCGCCAGCACCAGTTCGAAAAGGTCGAGATGGTCAGTGTGACAAAACCCGAAGACAGCGCTGCCGAACATGAAGCCATGACCAAACGGGCCGAGGCAATCCTTGAAAAGCTGGAATTGCCTTACCGGACCGTCGTGCTGTGCGCGGGTGACATGGGCGCAGGCGCCACCCGCACCCATGATATCGAGGTCTGGTTGCCCGGTCAGAACGCCTACCGCGAGATCAGTTCGGTGTCCGTCTGCGGCGATTATCAGGCGCGGCGCATGAATGCGCGCTATAAGCCTGCCGAGGGCGGCAAGCCGCAGTTCGTCCATACGCTCAACGGGTCCGGCCTTGCGGTCGGGCGTACGCTGATTGCCGTGGTCGAAAACGGGCAGCAAGCGGACGGATCGGTTGATCTACCCGCAGCACTGCACCCCTACCTGCGCGGCAAAACGCGGATCAATGCGGACGGTCAGCTGGTCTGA
>NZ_JANQTS010000091.1:30791-40202 GCF_030731595.1 Yoonia sp. | reverse complement strand
GTCCTTCGGGACTATGGACATAAACGCGCTCGTAATACGCGGATCGGACCCGGGGGCGGTACCCGGCGTCTCCACCAAACTCTGCTCATTTGGCAGCAATGGGGACGAAATAGGATCGACGAACGTTTAAAGGGGTTTGCTTTGGCTCGGTGAGTTACCACCGTTATCGGTACAAAAAAGCTAGTTGCAAATGACAACAAAGCACCGATGGCACTGGCTGCGTAAGCAGTCCGTAATATCGAAACCTTAAGTCCTATGGTTTTGCGACCATAGGCGGGGTCCGCAGGTACCTGGCAACAGAAACCTGCACCTTCTCCCTTTGTGTTGCTCATGTTGTGCCCGATATGACCGGATGAACCGCGTTCTTGTCGCGCTTGCTTTGTTGTGACTTGCATAAGACCTCTGCCCTGCGCACGATGGTCTGATGACACTGTCGCGCGCTGCATTTGCATTTTGCTTCTCGATCATGCCTGTTGCCGTGCAGGCTTGTGAGACAGCGCTGATCCTGACCATCGATGTGTCCAATTCCATCGATTCCGCCGAATATCGCGTGCAGACAGACGGGCTTGCCGACGCGCTGCAAGACCCCGAGATCATCCGGATCCTGGTTGCAGGGGCAAGCACGCTTGCTGTTGTGCAATGGTCCGGCGTCGACAAACAGACCGTCTCGATCCCTTGGACGCCAATCCGCACAGCTTTGGATGTGGAACGGCTGTCGCAGCAGGCACGCCTGATGGAGCGGGCCTTTGTCCTGTCTGACACCGCCCCCGCCGAAGCGATCTATTTCTCGCTGGGTCTGTTTGATCAGGTTCCCCAGTGCGCGCGCCGTGTGATTGATATCTCTGGTGACGGCACACCCAACAGCGGGGCCGATGTGCGCGCCGCCCGCAATGCTGCCGAAACTGCGGGCGTGACCATCAATGGCATCGCGATTGAATCGATGGGCTCTGCGATCACCAGCTTTTTCCGAAACGCCGTGATTACCCGCAACGGCTTTGTCATGACAGCACGCACGCACCGCGAATATCCCGACACGATCCGCGCCAAGATCCTGCGAGAGATCAGCCGGGTTTTTGGTTAGGCTTGTGATCTTGTCACAAATGCGTTGCATCCATACCCGATGCCCAAGCACAAAAGGAAACGCGGGAGGACAGCCGCCCGTGTGAGTTTGGCGTGCAAAGGAACACTTCACATGACATCGGATCTGATCAGGGTTTTCGGGCGGATCGGTCTGCTGTCCTTCGGCGGCCCGGCGGCCCAGATCGCGCTGATGCACAAGGAACTGGTCGAAAAGCGCGCTTGGCTGAGCGAGGCAGAGTTTCTGCGGGCGCTCTCGTTTTGCATGCTCCTGCCCGGCCCTGAAGCGATGCAGTTGGCCACCTATGCAGGCTGGAAACGCCAAGGCATCTTGGGCGGGCTGATCGGTGGCGGGCTTTTTGTGTTGCCGGGGGCGATTGTGATTATGGGGCTGGCGCTGCTTTATGGTGCCTATGGCAACCTGCCTGTGGTGCAAGCGCTCTTTCTGGGGGTCAAGGCGACCGTGGTCATCATCGTGATCGAGGCCTTGATCAAGATCGCAAGGCGCGCTTTGACCGGTCCCCGCCATCTTGTCATCGCTTGCGCGGCTTTTGTCGCCTTGTTCTTCTTTGCGGTGCCTTTTCCGGTGGTCATCCTTGCGGCGGGCATCGCCGGGGCGTTGGACCCGGCACCGCAGACCGATCACCCGGATATCCCTGCGGGCAGTTTGCGCCAAAGCCTTGTGATTGCGGTGATTGGCGGCCTGATCTGGGCTGCGCCGATTGCCGCCATCGCCGTGGCTGACAACGCGTTCTTGATGGATATCGGACTGTTCTTTTCAACGCTCGCGGTCGTCACTTTCGGTGGTGCCTACGCCGTGCTTGCCTATATGACGCAAGAGGTCGTGGTGTCTTATGCTTGGCTGAGCACCGCGCAAATGATGGATGCTTTGGGATTGGCAGAGACGACGCCCGGGCCGCTGATCCTTGTCACACAGTTCGTTGCCATGATCGCGGGCATGGCCGAAGGTGGGGCGGCTATGGCGCTTTTGGCTGGCGGATTGGCCCTTTGGGTGACTTTTGTGCCGTGCTTCATCTGGATTTTTGCGGGTGCACCCCTGATCGACTGGCTCGATGGCCGCCCGCGCCTGCGCGCGGCCCTTGCAGCCATTACTGCTGCCGTTGTCGGTGTGATTGCCAACCTGTCCCTGTGGTTCGCGCTGCATGTCTTCTTTGGAAGCGTCGATAGCGTGCAGACCGGTCTGCTCAGAACAATCCGGCCTGACCTGAGCACGCTCCAGCCGCTTGCCCTTTCTCTCGCCGCGATTGCAGCCTTTCTTTTGCTCTGGCGGCACTGGTCGCTGGCGCTGGTTCTGCCCATTTGCGCAGCCCTGAGCCTGCTTGCGACAGGTATCACCGCCATGATCTGACCTGCCCCCTTTTCACTTGGCCCGAATCCCGTATGCTGAAGATGTGTACCGAGGAGTGACCGGCCGTGAAAAGCACGATTGACTACGGAAATCTGATGCATCGCGCGATGCGTGGTCTGATTCAGGAGGTCTTGACCGCCGTCCAGAAAGACGGACTTCCCGGGCAGCACCATTTCTTTGTCACCTTTGATACGATGCATCCTGATGTGGAAATCGCAGACTGGCTGTCTGATCGCTATCCCGGCGAAATGACGGTCGTGATCCAGCACTGGTTTGCCAATCTGGACGTCACCAACGAAGGGTTCACGATCACCCTGAACTTTGGTGACAATCCAGAGACACTTTATATTCCCTACGATGCGATCAAGACTTTCATCGACCCCACGGTCGAATTTGGTTTGCGGTTCGAAACGCAGGACGAAGACGGCGTGACACCGGCGGCCGAAATCGCCGAAGCACCGATGGACGAAATGGTCGAGCCCGAAGACGAAAACAGCGGCGGCCCCCGACAGGCCGAAGTCGTCAGCCTTGACAAGTTTCGCAAGTAGCCCCGCACCCTGATTTCCTGAGGGCGATGGGCAAAGCAATATTGCGATCATGCTTTGCGCTGCCTATAGGTCGTGTCAGAACTGCGCCAAGGGGAACACCATGACCGACACACGTACTGAAACCGACAGCTTTGGCCCATTGGAGGTCCCTGCTGACCGCTATTGGGGCGCACAGACGCAACGCTCGATCATGAATTTCCCGATTGGCTGGGAAAAGCAGCCTGTGGCCATTGTCCGCGGCCTTGGCGTGATCAAGCAAGCCTGCGCCATTGCCAACAAGGACCGTGGCAAACTGGACCCGAAGCTGGCGGATGCGATCATTGCTGCGGCGGCCGAAGTGGTCGCGGGCAAGCTGGATGATCATTTCCCTCTGGTTGTCTGGCAGACAGGCTCTGGCACGCAGTCGAACATGAACGCCAACGAGGTCATCTCGAACCGTGCGATCGAAATGCTGGGTGGCACAATCGGGTCCAAAGACCCCGTACACCCCAATGACCATTGCAACATGGGCCAGTCATCGAATGACACCTTCCCCACCGCGATGCATATCGCCGTGGCAACGACCGCTCATGATGTGCTGCTGCCCGGTCTGGCCAAGCTGCACGCAGCGCTTGAACAAAAGACGCGCGAATTCGATGACATCATCAAGATCGGGCGCACCCATACAATGGACGCCACCCCCCTGACCTTGGGACAGGAATTTTCGGGCTATACCCATCAGGTTGCCATGGGCATCCGCCGCGTCAAAGCGGCCCTGCCCGCGATCTATGAACTGGCCCAAGGCGGCACGGCCGTCGGCACGGGCCTGAACTCTCCGGTTGGCTGGGGTGAAACTGTCGCGGCGCATATGGCCGAAATCACCGGTCTGCCTTTTGTGACCGCGCCCAACAAATTCGAAGCGCTCGCCGCACATGATGCGCTGGTCGAGATGTCGGGTGCTTTGAAAACTGTGGCTGTGAGCCTTTACAAGATCGCCGCCGATATCCGGATGCTGGGCTCTGGCCCGCGCTGCGGCCTGGGCGAGCTGATGCTGCCCGAAAACGAGCCCGGATCGTCGATCATGCCCGGCAAGGTGAACCCGACACAGGTCGAAGCGCTGACACAGGTCTGCGCCCATGTCCTGGGCAATGATGCCGCAGTTGGCTTTGCCGGATCGCAGGGGCACTTTGAACTGAACGTGATGAAGCCGATGATGGCCTATAACGTGCTGCAATCCATGCAGCTTTTGGGCGATGCTTCGGTCACTTTCACCGACAATTGCGTCGTTGGCATTCAGGCGGACCGCACGCGGATCGAAAAACTGATGCGGGAATCGCTGATGCTGGTCACCGCCCTTGCCCCGACCATCGGGTATGACAATGCCACGACAGTGGCCAAGACAGCCCATAAGAATGGCACCACCCTCAAGGAAGAGGCGATCAAACTGGGTTTTGTGGACGCAGCCACCTTTGACAAGGTCGTGCGTCCCGAGGATATGATTGGCCCCAAATGAAGCCCATCAACCTGAATCACGCGCGCAAGGCCCGGACACGGGCCGAGACCAAGGCCAAAGCGGACGAAAACGCGGTTCGTTTTGGCCGGACCAAGGCACAAAAGGTGCTTGAGGCGGCGCAGGCCAAACAGGCCAGCGACCGTCTGTCACAACTGAAGTTCGACGACGAGTGATGGCACATCGCCGCCCGGTCAAACGGTCCCTGACATTGCGCGGACACCGCACCAGCGTATCATTGGAAGATATATTCTGGGATGCTTTCCGCCGCTATGCCGATGAAGATGGCCGCACAATCAACGGGTTGGCAGCAGAGCTGGACATGGCGCGCGGTGATTTGGGCCTTGCGTCGGCGATCCGGATTTATGTGTTGGAACGGGCGCTCGCGCGGGATCAGTCGTCAGAATAAAGCGCACCGCGCAGGGTCGACAGTTGCGCACGGTCTTTCTGCTCTGTCGCGTTCAGCTTTGCAGGCTTCACAGCCTTTAACGCACGGGCTTCTTTATCAAATAGCTTGGCGAGTTGTTGCGGCCCCAACTGCTTTTGTGCAGCCGGCTTGATGACATCTTTTTCTTTCTTACGTCCCAAAAGCCCTGAAAGGCCTTTCTTTGGTCGACCTGGCAGCGAAATAGTCATGCGATTTCCGAAACCTAAGGATGAATGTGAAATGATCTGCCATAGTTTTGGCATAAACGCGGCACGCTCGCAATGCGTTTGAAATTCACATTTTTGCGAATTTTTCCGTTATACCCCTGATTATAAAACATATTTTAAAGAAACCAGCGAAAGTTCCTGTACAAAGGGGCAACCTTCCAGTTTCCAGAACACCCCCATTCCCGACCATATTGCCTAATCTGTAGTCAAAATGGAAACCAATTATGGCGTTCTTGCCTTGATTCGGAGCCAAATTCCGTCCTTTGCCCGCACCGTCAAATGCGCCAAAGGCACCGGATCACGTTCCGCGACGCAGGAAAGCTCAAAGTTTTTGACGACAAGTGCAAGCAGAACAACCCCTTCGATCAGGGCAAAGCCGGCGCCGGAACACATGCGCGGCCCTGCCGAAAACGGCATATAGGCATCGCGGGCGCAGGTCTTGCCATTCTGTGTGTCCCAGCGGGCCGGATCGAATGCATCGGGGTTGTCCCATAGGCGTGTGTGTCGATGCAGGTGCCACGGCGAAAGCACAACCTGCGCGCCGGTCTTGACCGGACGCCCCCTGAAGACTTCAGGCTGCACCGTCTCGCGCACCATCATCGGGACGGGCGGATAAAGCCGGAGCGTCTCGCGAAACACATCGCGTGTGTGTTTGAGCTGTGACAGGTCGCTGAATGCGCCCGTGAACTGGCTGGCCTCTTCTGCCAGCTTGTTTTGCCATTCAGGATGCAGCGCCAACAGGTACAGCGCCCACGCCAGCGCCGATGCGCTCGTTTCATGCCCTGCGAGAAAAAAGATGGCGACCTGATCCACCATCTCTTCCAGGGTGAAGGTCTGGCCCGTTTCGGGGTCTTTCGTCGTCAGTATTTTCGTGGCCAGATCATCGGGGGCCTGTCCCGCTGCAATCAGCGCAAGCCTGTCTTGTGTCAGTTGCGCAATCAGCTTGCGGATCGTTCTGGCCGTCTTGCGGGTCTCTGACCGGAAAAACCGCGGCATCCATGCAGGTCCGCGCACGAAAGCGGCCAGATTAAGGATGGGCTGTGTACGCTGATAGGCGCGAAACGCATGAAAGACCTCTTGGGCGATCTTATCCTCGATGGGGATCGAAAACAGCGTCCGAAAAATCACGTCAGCCGCAATGTGACTGGTGATCGCTTCGATCTCCTGCGGGGTGCCATCCGCCCTTTGCCCCATGCGCACCACACCTGCTTGGGCAGCGCCCAGTATCCCCGGAAACGTATCGCGCAACCGCCCGCCTTCAAACGCCGGGTCAATGATCCGACGTTGCCGTTTCCATTCTGCCCCATTGGTCAGAAAGACACTGTTACCCAACAAAGGCCGCAACCCCGCGCCGATCCTGTCTGACTTGGGAAAATCATCAGGTCGCACATTCAGGACCTGCTTGACCAAGGCAGGGTCATTGACAAGATAGCTGCGAAAAAACGGCGTCCGGAATTCCGCCATCCACGCGCGATAGAGTTTCGCAGGCTGGGCCGACAGGATATCCGCGCGAAACAGCCGCATATAGCGCCAGAGCGAGACATTCTCGGGCCGCGCTGCGGGTTTTGGTGGCAGTCTCACATTCACGGCAGAAGATCGGTATATTTGGATGCGGCAACATCAATCCGCGATCCCGAAGGTTTACGACCAGCATACCGATCAGCAAGCAGAACCGGCCCCGCCGTGATCTGGAAATAGTCATAGTCTTTGGGCGCATCAAAGGCGCAAAGATACTGAAAATGCACACGGAAGAACCGCCAGCGCAGCGCCTTCCAGCGCGCCGGTGAAAGGCTTTGGGTAAAGGCCGCTGAAATGACCAAAGGCCAGCGTTTACGCGGAGGCGTTACACCTGTGACCGCGACCGGATCACACAAGGCAAAACAGCACCCGTCCCCCGGTGCCGAAACATCAATCCACGTCAGGTCGTCCTGTGTCGCCAGAAACGCCAGATCGCGCCGCAAACGCCGCGCGCGCGGCAGGAACGACGCCATTGGCACAACCTGCCCCAGCGACAGAAACGCGAGCTTGGGGCCATCGGCACGGACCTGCCCTGCCCGGATCAAATCAGCGATCACTGACACGGCCAGATGCGCGCCCGAAGAATGTCCGACGATCAGGACCTCGTCAGCATCCTCTTGCAGCGCACGCGCGATGATATGACCGAAAACAGCCATACGATCTTCGAGTTGAGGCGGGTTTTCTCCGCGCAACCGCGCCGTAAAGGCATAGTCATGCATCAGATAATAGGCGTAAAGCTTGTGATCGATGGATTTGAACCAGCGCAACCCCACGACCAAGATGGCGATGAGCAACGCCCAATAGATGGCCCATGCGATCCAACCGACACCCGTGAAAATCATCCCCTCGGTGAACCCGATAAAGGCCAGGGCACCCATCATCAGGCGTTCTGCCACCCCGCCCACAAAGGCACCAAGGGCCAAGGCTGCAAAAAGCTGGGCCAGAAGCATCAAGACCGGATAAAGGGCGGCGATTACTGGTCCTTTGCGCAGCCACATCAGACGCCGCAGCGTCCCCGTGCTGATGAAAACCCAAGCCGTATGGACCAGTTGCCAATAGGTCGCCGGAATGGATTGGGACATGCTTGCGCGGACAATGTCCGACCAGATCAGCACGTCAATCTGGGACTGCACCGCCTGCCCGTCGATCCGTGCCGCGATAGACCACCGAAAGCTGTCTTGCGATGTCTCGGCTTTCACTGCGATCTCATAGCCGCTGATGCGGGCCTGCTCGGCCGCCTCCTTGCGGTAAAGCTCGCGGTAACGGCGCGGATGGATCGGGTCGTAACCGGGGATGTGAAACACCCGCCGCTGGCGCACCTGCCTGCTTTGCTCGCTCATCCATGCCTCATGCCATTACCTGCGGTCAGGTTAGACCATCTGAGTTCAAAGGAAAGCGCCTAGCCCACCAAGGCAAGCGCAGGAAACCGCTCAAGCAGCCAATAGCTGAAAGCTGCAAATTGTCCCGTCATCATCATCAGACCTACAGTCCAGAGCAGCAGGCCAGAGGTCTTTTCGATCCGGTCCATATGCCGCTTCATCCATCCCATGACACCCTTGAGGCGGGGAAAGAACGCGGCAACCAGCAAGAACGGGATACCCAGACCCAAGGCATAGACCGCCAAAAGGACGGTGCCCCGCGATACATCCGCCTCGGAGGCGGCAAGGCTGAGGATCGCGCCAAGGATCGGCCCAAGGCAGGGTGTCCAGCCAAAGGCAAAGGCCAGACCCAGAAGGTATGCGCCAAAGGCTGATCCTCCTTTGTCACCTGCATCGACCCGCAATTCGCGGTCAAGAAACCCCAGTCTGAAAACACCAACAAAATGCGCTCCAAGGATCATGATCATGGCGCCAGCCACAAAAATCAGCCAATCCTGCAATTGCAGCATCATCCGGCCCATGGTCGAAAAGGCCATGCCAAGCAGCAAAAAGACCGTGGATAGCCCCAGCACGAAAAAGACCGCAGACATGAACACGCGCTTGCGCGCATGGGACGTCTGTTCCATCTCGCTTACCGAAACGCCGCCCATATAGGCCAGGTAGGGTGGGACAACCGGCAAGACACAGGGGCTTAGAAACGACAGGATACCCGCAAGCAAAGCCACGGCCATCGCCGGCAACAATGCCGCATCAAAAATAAGAGCAGTTTCGAGCATTTACCTATCCTTCGCACCCTGTCTAAGCGAGCCCGCCGCAGAGGTCACGCGGCAAGTTCTCACAAGTTGGTGGACAAGTTGAAACATCGCGCCTACTTCGAACATATGACCCATGATGCCGAGCTTGATGCAAAAGGACTGCTGTGTCCCCTGCCCGTTCTGAAGGCGCGCAAGCGTTTGCAGGCGCTTCGCACTGGTCAGGTCTTGCGGGTCGCCGCAGATGACCCCGCGGCTGTGATCGACGTGCCGCATTTCTGTACCGAGGCAGGGCATGAGCTGATCGGCACCGAGGACACGCCTGACGGGCAGATCTATTTCATCCGCAAGGGTTGATTGATCCGGTACAGACCGCTGGTAATTGGTCACCTGAGCGGCCAATGAAAACTGTCGCGCCACAGTGTGCCACGCCAAACGCAAGACGCCGCCCCATAGGGCGGCGTCACGCTGTCATGTGATCTTTGCTAATGGGTCTCGCATCACACCTTTAGCGGTTGAGCGACCACCATCCCTTGCGCCTTGGCTGGGTCGCTTCCGGTTCTGCTGCGGCTTCGGGCGCCGGTGTCGGCTCTGGGGCCGCCGGTGCGTCGGCCACAGGCTCGGC
>NZ_JANQTS010000091.1:0-30691 GCF_030731595.1 Yoonia sp. | reverse complement strand
TCGGCCACAGGCTCGGCTACAGGGGCGTCCTTTGCCTTTGGCTTGGCGCGGCTGGCGCGCTTGGGCTTGGGCTTTTCCTCTGCCGCCACGGCTTCCGCAGGTTCAACGGCCGGCTCTTCGGCTGGTGGCGCAACCTCCTCTGCCTTCTTGCGGGTCGCGGTACGCTTTTTGGGCGCAGGCTTTTGCGCGGGCGCTTCTTCGGCAGTCACCGGCTCTGGCTCTGGCGCAGCCTCAGTCGCAGTCTCTGCAACCTCGACTGGCGCGGCGTCCACGACCTTTTTGTTGCGTGAGCGCGTGCGGGTCCGCTTTGGCCTGTCTTGAGGTGCAGGTGTCTCTTCGGCTGCAACATCATCACCGGAAGCCGCCTGTTCCTGTGCCTCTGGGTCCGCGCTCTCGTCACCAGTCTCGGTTTGCTGAGCCCGCCCGCTTCCGCCGCGCCGACGCCTGCGCCGACGCTTGCGCTTGGGCTTGTCGTCGCCTTCGGCGGTTGCTTGACCTGTGGGCTCTGCGCTTGTCTCGGCCGCCTCGTCATCCTCATCCGGCGTTTCGACGATCACCTCATCATCATCGTCATCCATCATGACAGCAGAGACGAACGGGGCCGCTTCCGGCACCACACGGGTCGCTGTCTTGAATTTTTCGATGGCGAAATCGGGCGAGACGAGGGTCGGATCACATTCGATCCGCACCGACATGCCATAGCGGATTTCGATATCCGCGATATGTTCGCGTTTGCCGTTCATCAGGAAGTTCGCGATCGAGATCGGCGCCTTGATCAGCACCTCTTTGCTACGCGCGCGCACGCCTTCTTCTTCCAAGGCCCGCAGGATCGACAATGCCACGTTATCATCCGAACGCAGCAAGCCGGTGCCATGACAATGCGGACACATCTGCGTCGTGGCCTCGAGCATACCCGGGCGCAGACGCTGGCGCGACATTTCCATCAGGCCAAAGCCAGAGATGCGGCCCACCTGAATGCGCGCGCGATCTGTCTTGAGCTTGTCCTTGAACCGCTTTTCGACGGCTGCGTTGTTCCGGCGTTCGTCCATATCGATAAAGTCGATGACGATCAGGCCGGCAAGGTCACGCAGGCGCAACTGGCGGGCCACTTCGTCGGCGGCTTCAAGGTTGGTCTTGAGTGCTGTCTGCTCGATCGACCCTTCTTTGGTCGCACGGCCAGAGTTCACGTCGATGGCCACCAGCGCTTCGGTGATCCCGATCACGATATAACCGCCGGATGGCAGTTGCACCGTGGGATTGAACATGCCGTTCAAATAACCTTCGACCTGAAAGCGGGCGAAAAGCGGCAGTTGCTCGGCGTAGAACTTCACGTTTTTGGCGTGGGACGGCATGATCATTTTCATGAAGTCCTTGGCGGTCCGATACCCGTCCTCGCCTGCGACGATGACCTCGTCAATGTCTTTGGAATAAAGATCGCGGATCGACCGTTTGATCAGATCGCCTTCTTCATAGATTTTCGCAGGGGCGATGGATTTCAGGGTCAATTCCCTGATCTGTTCCCACATCCGTTGCAGGTATTCGTAGTCGCGCTTGATCTCGGCTTTGGTGCGCTGTGATCCGGCGGTCCGAATGATCAGACCTGCACCATCTGGCACGGTCATCTCGCCCGCGATTTCTTTCAGCTTCTTGCGGTCCACGGCGTTGGTGATCTTGCGGCTGATGCCGCCGCCACGGGCGGTATTGGGCATCAGGACGCAGTAACGGCCCGCCAGCGACAGGTAGGTGGTAAGGGCTGCACCCTTGTTGCCGCGTTCTTCTTTGACCACCTGAATCAACAGGATCTGACGCACCTTGATGACTTCTTGGATCTTGTAGCGCTTGGCGCGCGGTTTGCGCACGGGGCGGACATCGTCGCTGTCATCCTCTTCGGCGATGCTTTCGATCTCATCATCTTTGCTGATTGATTCAACGTGATCTGCATCGTCGTCTTCATCGTCGTCCTCGCCTGCGGCGGGGGTTTCGACAGGCGTTTCACCGACGAGCATCATCGGAGACGAGCCTTCTTCGTCATCGCCCAGATCAATCGTTTCCATGCCGGCGATATCGCCAGAGACGTCTTCCTCGTAGGCCTCGCTTGTGACGATCGCGTCATCGCCCTCGACGGGGGATGCTTTCGGCTTGGCCCGGCTGCGGCGGCGCTGCGGTTTGGGTTTTTCCTCGTCCTCGGCATCCGCTTCGGCCCGCAGGCTTTCGGCATAGGCCTTTTCTTCGGCAATCAGCGCCTCGCGGTCAGCGACCGGGATCTGATAATAGTCCGGATGGATTTCCGAGAACGCAAGGAAGCCATGGCGGTTTCCGCCATAGTCCACAAAGGCCGCCTGAAGCGATGGTTCGACCCGTGTTACCTTTGCGAGGTAGATGTTGCCAGCAAGCTGGCGTTTGAATTGGCTTTCAAAATCAAATTCTTCGACTTTGTTTCCGTCGACCACAACAACGCGGGTTTCTTCCGCGTGTGTGGCATCTATGAGCATTTTCTTTGGCATTTGTTCCGTTCACACGTAACCCCGGTGGCGCCCCTGGGGGCGCTGATGTCCGTGTTACATGTCTGATTAAGGCGATCTGCGCACAGGAAGACGCCAGGCCCCTCAGGGCCGCTGCGTCTTGCCTCGTGTTTTGCGCGCGTTTCATCGCGTTTCTTCTCCGACCCCGGATCAAGTCCGCGGCCCGTTCAAGGCCCGGTCGGCGTTGCTTCGCGCGACCAAGGGCGTTCTCCTGATCCCTAGGGACCAAATCAGCTGTTTTGCTTTTGACGTCAGATCAAAGACGCAACAGAGAATCTCATCGGATGGCACCGTGCAACCAAAGCACGAACATCCGTTCTTTCTACATAAGGGACGAATGGCACCCAACACAAGTGGCTGCGTGCAGGGTGCCTGAAATGAAGCAAAGACGGAAAGCTCAGAGATAGTCCGAGCGCTGCAATCCATATTTGGCCATCTTTTCGTTCAGTGTCCGGCGTGGCAGGCAGAGTTCGTCCATCACCGACACAATAGATCCGCGATGGCGGCGCATGGTATTGTCGATCAACATGCGCTCGAAAGCTTCGACGAATTCCTTGAGCGGCTTGCCCTCTGTCGTCATTGCCGGCTTCATTTCCTCGGTATCGGCCATCAAGAGCGACGCGATAGAGCCACTGCCGCGCCGGTTTTGCAAAACGGCGCGCTCTGCCACGTTGATCAATTGGCGCACGTTTCCGGGCCACGGGGCCTGCAACAACTGCGCTGCCTCTTGCGCGCTGACTTGCGGTGCATCGCAGCCATATTCCTCGGCAAACTGTTCGCTCAGACGGGTAAAGAGCGTCAAGATATCCTCGCCACGCTGGCGCAGCGGCGGCACAGTGATGCGCAAGGCCGCAAGCCGGTAGAACAGATCAGGCCGCAGCACGCTCTCGCAGGTCTGGTTCTGCTCTTGCAGGTTACAGATCGCCACGATCCGCGTCTCTGCCGGTGTTCCCTGATTGTTGATTGCCGTCAGCAGGCGCGCCTGCAACGAATGGCTCAGTGCCTCGATGTCTTCGAGCACCAGCGTCCCTCCGCGCGCTTCTTCCATTGCCGGGATCGGTTCATCGTCATGGGCAGGACCAAAGATCGTCCGACCAAGCGAGTCCTCGTCATAGGCAGAACAACTCAGCATCACGAATTTCTTGTTGGCGCGCGCGCCAACGGCATGCAGCGCATGGGCCACAAGTGTTTTGCCGGTGCCTGTCTCGCCCTCGATCAGGACATGGCCGTCAGCCTGCCCCAGATCAAGGATATCTTCCTTCAGGCGCTCCATAGAGGCCGATTGACCAATCAGCTTTTTCATCAAGGATGATCCGTCTGACAACTCTTTGCGCAGCGCACGGTTATCAAGCGTCAGCCGCCGGGCTTGCGTCGCTTTTTTGGCAAGTTCGGTCATGCGGTCGGGATTGAACGGTTTCTCCAGAAAATCGAAAGCACCGACACGCATCGCCTCGACAGCCATGGGCACATCGCCGTGGCCGGTGATCATGATCACTGGCAAGCTGCTATCGACACCCTTAAGTTTGCGCAGGAACTGCATACCATCCATGCCGGGCATCTTGATGTCGCTGACAACAATTCCCGGATAGTCGCTTCCCAGGCCTTTGAGCGCGTCCTCGGCAGATGCAAAGGTTTCGGTGTCAAAGCCCGACAACGCCAACCATTGTGAAATCGACTGACGCATATCCTTTTCGTCATCGACAATAGCGATTTTCATGACCTTACTCATGCACTTTTTCCTTACTCTGCCGCGGCGACATTCTGCTCCATGATGGGCAGTTGCACCTCGAATATAGCCCCGCCATCAGCCGCATTGCGTGCGGTGAGGCGCCCGCCCAAATCGTTGACGATCCCCGACGAGATAGCAAGCCCTAGTCCCACACCATCACCAGGTTGTTTGGTTGTATAGAAGGGCTCGAAGAGTTCGTTGAGGTCTTCAATCCCTTCGCCATTGTCACGGATCTGGATGCTCACGGTTTCACCGGCCGCGAGCAGGATTTCGATCGTCGGGTTGGTTGCGGTCTTGGTCGCATCCAGCGCATTGCGCAAAAGATTGATAATCACCTGCTCCAGCCGCAACCTGTCGCCCAGGATCATGATCGGCTCATTGGGAAAAGTCCGGATGATGTTGACCGCACGGGTCTTGAGCTGGGGTTCCATCAAAGCCAGCGCCGTAGACACCGCAGCCCTTGTATCTACAGGCTCAAACGCATCAGCCCCCTTGCGCGCATAGGACTTGAGCTGACGGGTGATCGCCCCCATCCGTTCAAGCAGATCGTCAATCCGCTGGAACGAGGACAGGGCCTCTTCGGGGCGCTCGCGTTGCAACAGCAGCCGGGCACCTGCAAGATAGGTCTTCATCGCGGCCAGCGGCTGGTTCAATTCGTGGCTGACGGCGGCAGACATCTCGCCCAAGGCCGCGAGTTTCGATGACTGCGCAATCGTCTGCTCGGCCACCTGAAGCGTCTTTTCGACCTTTTCGCGTTCGGCGATTTCCCGCTGCAGCCTGCGATTCAATGCGCGAAGCTCTGCTGACTCGCGCTGAAAGAAGACCAAGCGGGACGCCGTCTTGCGGGACGTGGTCCAGAAAAGAAGCGCCAGCAGGATCGCGAATCCCATCAGTTCAAGCGCGAGAATGCCGTTGACCCGCTCTCTGACCGAGTCGTAGGTGGTAAAGCTGACCATCTTCCAGCCCTGATGCGGGACCCGCATCTCGCGACGCAAAACCGCCTCTCCGCGCAGGTAAGCATCAGCAGGCAAGGCAGACCAGCCTTGGGTCGCACGGATCGCGCGTTCGATGGCAGATGGCGCAGACTGGCGTGCCAAAGCGTCTTGTTCCAGCAGACCGCGCCAACGTGGTTCGGTCGACATGATGATGATGCCTTCGCTATCAGTGACCAGCACCGCGTCCGAAACACCGGCCCAGCCCGTTTCAAGCCGCTGGCCATCGACCTCTACCATGATCACACCGCGCGGCTGCCCATCGGCTATGACTTGGCGGCTATAGATATAGGAAAAGCCGCCAGCATCATTGCGAAAGGTCGTATACACAGTTTGACTGCTACGCAGCGCACCAACGAAATAAGGGGTGTTGCGATGGCTCTCGCCAATGCGGTTGCGATTTGTCGCCGCCACAGCGCGACCATCACGATCAAGCAAGGTCAATGAGGCGGAACCGATCTCGTCCACAATCGACAAAAGGCGGGCCGTCGACAGCGAATAATCCTGACTAAGCAGCGCCCGGATCAGATCAGGGTCGCGCGCAAGAAGTTGCGGCACAACCGAATTGCGCTGCAATTCGTTCATCAAGTTGGTCACGTAAAGCGCCAACCGGATCTCGGATCTGTTGCGGATCGTTTCGGTGAACCGTTGGGTCAGCAACTGATTGGAGATATAGATCACAATCACCGCAAACAGGCAGATCACCAGCACGGCAAGGCGTAAGTACCATTTGCCGCGACCCTTGCCGCCCGTCAATCTGTTCCATTGCACCATTGGAACAGTTTACGACGCCACCGGTTTTGCGGCAAGCAGGCAGATCACGCTTGGGCCAGTTGCCCCAGTAACCCGCGGAAAAGCGCCTGTCCGTCCGTCCCGCCGTGGCCTGCATCCACGGCGCGCTCCGGGTGGGGCATCATGCCCAGCACACGGCGATTTTGTGAAAGAATACCTGCAATATCGGCCACAGATCCGTTGGGGTTGTCGCAATAGGTAAAGGCGATCCGATCTTCGGCACGCAGAACGTTCAGTGTTGCGTCATCGACGGTGTAGTTTCCGTCATGATGGGCAACGGGAAATCTTGGCGTATCGCCCGCGTTATAGCCCTCGGTAAAGGCGCAATCGGATGTCTCTACCTTCAGCATGACAGTCTTGCAGATGAACTTGAGCCCCGCATTGCGCATCAATGCCCCCGGCAGAAGGCCGGTTTCGGTCAAGACCTGAAAGCCGTTGCAGACCCCCAGAACATACCCCCCGCGCCCGGCATGGTCCACCACGGCCTTGCAGATGGGCGAGCGGGCCGCAATCGCGCCACACCGCAGATAATCACCAAAGGAAAAGCCGCCGGGGATCGCAACAAGATCAACGCCGTCCGGCAGTGCCGCATCCTTATGCCAGACCATGCTGACATCCGCGCCCGTTGCCTTGAGGGCCACAGCCATATCGCGGTCGCAGTTTGACCCCGGAAAAACGATGACCGCCGCACGCATCAGAGCACCTCGACCCGGTAGCTTTCGATGACTGTATTGGCGAGAAGTTTCTCGCACATCTCGCCGATCGTGGCCTCTGATGTGCCATCCGCCAGATCAAGCTCGATCACCTTGCCCTGCCGGACGGCTTCAACGCCCTCAAAACCCAGTGTTCCAAGGGCATGGCGTACCGCCTCGCCCTGCGGGTCCAGCACACCATTTTTCAACATCACATGCACGCGGGCTTTCATCGGCAGGGTCCTTTGGTTCTTAGTTGATCAGTGTCGGTTTATTGGGGCGATGGGTCACATTGGACGGCATGACGCCCAAGCGCTTGGCCACTTCGGTATAGGCATCGGTCAGATTGCCGAGGTCGCGGCGGAACACGTCCTTGTCGAGTTTCTGGCCGGTTTCGATATCCCACAACCGGCAGCTATCGGGGCTGATTTCGTCAGCAAGCATCAGGCGGGGAAATTCATTGTCCCAGACGCGGCCGATTTCAATCTTGAAGTCGATCAGCTTGATGCCGACGCCATACATGACACCGGACATCCAGTCGTTGACCCGCAAGGCAAGGCTGACGATGTCATCCATTTCCTGCTGGTTGGCCCAGCCAAAGGCGATAATGTATTCCTCTGGCACAAGCGGATCGCCCAAAGCGTCATCCTTGTAGGAGAATTCAACGATCGGACGCGGCAAGGGGGTGCCCTCTTCCATGCCCAGGCGCTTGGCCATGCTGCCGGCGGCAAAATTGCGCACGATCACCTCGAGCGGGATAATTTCCACCTGCCGGATCAATTGTTCGCGCATATTCAGGCGTTTGATGAAATGCGTCGGAATGCCGATCTGGGCCAAACCGGTCATGAAGAACTCGGACAGGCGGTTGTTCAGCACACCCTTGCCTTCGATCACCGCTCTTTTTTCAGCGTTGAATGCGGTCGCATCATCCTTGAAATACTGGACAAGCGTACCCGGCTCTGGACCTTCGTAAAGGATCTTTGCCTTGCCTTCGTAAATCTTTTTGCGGCGTGCCATGCTCACCCCTTAACCCCTGCGCCTGCCCGGCTTGGGCTGCGTCATGTGCGCGTCATAGTGCAAGGCCCCCTTGCGGGCAAGCACCCGTAGGGGCATATCATAGGGAACAGACATGCAATTCACGAGGCCCGACCCATGAGCACCTTTGATGATCGCGAAAACGCGTTTGAAAACAAATTCGCCCACGACGCAGAAATGCAGTTCAAGGCAGAAGCCCGCCGCAACAAGCTTTTGGGCCTTTGGGCCGCGGAACTGTTGGGCAAATCGGGCGAAGATGCCGCCGCCTATGCGGTCGAGGTGATCAATTCCGACTTTGAAGAAGCGGGCGACGAAGACGTTTTTCGCAAGGTATCGGGCGATCTGGGCGACAAGGCCGACGAGGTCACGATCCGCTCCAAAATGGTGTCCTTGATGGCCGAGGCCAAAGCGCAACTGATGAACGAAGTCTGAGCCCACTCTGGCGCAGACCCTGACCTTGCAAGAAACTGCGCCTTTGTCGGGCGCAGTTTTATCGTTTCTTGCATAATCTAGATGCATGCTTTGCATTTGCAGTTTCGTCACGAACGTGACACCGCAGGTGCGACCCTTGTAACGGAGCCCGTTTTCGATGACCAATGCCCTTTCAAAACTTCTGGACTCCCGCGATTGGCTGATGGCGGATGGGGCCACTGGCACGAACCTGTTCAATATGGGGCTGATGTCGGGTGACGCGCCCGAAATGTGGAACGTGGATGAGAGCGCCAAGATCACAGCGCTTTACAAGGGTGCTGCAGACGCGGGCAGCGACATTTTCCTGACCAACAGCTTTGGCGCGAACGCCTCGCGGCTCAAATTGCATGGCGCTGAAGGGCGTGTGCATGAATTGAACAAAGTCGCCGCGGAACTGGGCCGCGATGTTGCCGATCAATCCGGACGGACCATCATCGTCGCCGGATCAGTTGGGCCAACCGGCGAAATCATGTCCCCTATGGGTAGCCTGACCCATGAACGCGCTGTCGAGATGTTCCATGAACAGGCCGAAGGTCTCAAGGCGGGCGGCGCGGACGTGCTCTGGGTCGAAACGATCAGTGCGGCAGAAGAGTTCATCGCTGCCGCCGAAGCTTTTGCGCTGGCAGATATGCCATGGTGCGGGACAATGAGTTTCGACACTGCGGGTCGTACGATGATGGGCCTGACCTCTGCCGATATGGTCAAGAAGGTTGGCAAGATCGCCCACCAACCCCTTGCTTTCGGGGCAAATTGCGGGGTTGGGGCTTCTGATCTCTTGCGCACGGTCTTGGGCTTTGCGGCCGCCGGTCCAACCTTGCCGATCATTGCCAAAGGCAATGCAGGCATCCCGAAATACCATGATGGCCATATCCACTATGACGGCACGCCGGAACTGATGGCGGATTACGCGGTGCTGGCGCGCGATTGCGGCGCAAAGATCATCGGCGGGTGCTGCGGCACCACACCCGAGCATCTGGTGGCCATGCGTGAAGCGCTTGAAACACGGCCCAGAGGTGACGTGCCAACGCTGGAGCAGATCACCACAGCCTTGGGCGGTTTCTCTTCGGCGTCTGATGGCACCGACGGGGCTGGACCCGAGGCATCTCCACGCCGTGGCCGCCGCCGGCGCAGCGAATAATTCACGCGCACAAGGGGCGCTGCCCCCGCCGCCGCTGGCGGCTCCCCCGAGGTATTTTTGAACAAAAGAAGTTTTGGTTCATTGATCCTTAACCAAGATGATGGAGTGTGAAAAAGCGGTACAGGCTGAGGAGCCGATGGCCGTAACGGAAGAAGCCCCGCCCGGTCAAGGATCGGCGCGGGGTCATCTTTTTGTGCTTTCAGCTTCTTTTGTTCAAAAATACCTCCGCCGGAGGCTCCAAGGTTGCCGCATCCACGGCCCTAGAAGAATGAAAGCTGATCGCCCGCCGCGGGCGGTTTTCCAAAAAGATCGCTTCGCAAGGGTGGCAAACTGCGATCCAGCCCCAGTTTGCGCGTCGCCAGTTTGAACCTTTGCTGCATGATCGCCGCCCATTCCCCCTGCCCGACCATGCGGGTGCCGAAGTTCGGATCATAGTCCTTGCCACCATGTAAGTCGCGCACCCGCCCCATCACACGGGCGGCGCGGTCAGGATAGTGCGCGCGGAGCCAGTCGCGGAACAATGGCGCCACCTCGCGCGGCAGGCGCAGCATGATCGAAGAGGCAGCGACAGCCCCCGCGTCTTTGCTGGCCTGCAAAATCGCTTCCAGTTCGTGATCGGTCAGGGCGGGCACCACGGGCGAGACCATCACCCGCACGGGAATCCCCGCAGCGGTCAGCCGCGCGATGGTGCGTAATCGCGCCGCGGGCAGCGGCACACGGGGTTCCATCGCGCGTGCAACCTTTGGGTCGAGTGTTGTGATCGAAATTCCAACCCTGAGCAGACCCTTTGCCGCCATCGGGGCCAGAATATCAATGTCCCGCTCGATCAGAGTTCCTTTTGTGACGATCCCCAGGGGATGGTTGAAATCGCTCAGGACCTGCACGACCTCGCGCATGATTTTGCGTGTTTTTTCAAGCGGCTGGTAAGGGTCCGTATTGGTCCCGATCGCAATGGTCTTGGGAGCATAGCGCGGGTGTGACAGCTCTTTGCGCAATTGCGCGGCCGCGTTGGGGCGCGCGATCAGCTTGGTTTCGAAATCCAGTCCCGCCGAGAGCCCGAGGAACGCATGACTGGGGCGGGCAAAGCAATAGATGCAGCCATGTTCGCAGCCACGATAGGGATTGATCGACCGGTCAAAGGACAGATCGGGCGATGTGTTGCGCGCAATGACAGACCGCGCGATCTCGTCCCTGACCTCGGTCCGCAGGACGGGCAAATCTTCGTCGTACCCCCAGCCGTCATCGACCGCCTCTGCATGGAAACGGTCAAACCGGATGTCCGGGTTTGACCCCGCTGCCCGCCCCGGAGTGCGATGTGTTTTTCGAAGTGGAAGATCATCCATAATGTTTATTAGAACATTTCAGGAACATGGGCAATGACAGGTCGGTCACGTTCGTGCGAATGTCGGAATTCAGCAGGTAGAAAAAACCGATCCGGCGCACTACTGTCGCAGAAACATAATTCAAAGGGTTCCGCATGTCCGACCAAGACGATGACATCATCCTGTCCGAACTGAACGACGAAGACCTTGTCGCGCAGATGTTCGACGATCTTTACGACGGCATGAAGGAAGAGATCGAGGATGGTGTGAACATCCTTCTCGAGCGCGGCTGGCCCCCTTACCGCATCCTGACAGAGGCGCTTGTCGGTGGCATGACCATCGTGGGCCACGATTTCCGCGACGGTATTCTTTTTGTGCCAGAGGTTCTTTTGGCCGCGAATGCCATGAAGGGGGGCATGTTCATTCTCAAGCCGCTTCTGGCCGAGACAGGCGCACCCCGTGTGGGCAAGATGGTGATCGGCACCGTCAAGGGCGATATCCATGATATCGGCAAGAACCTTGTGGGCATGATGATGGAAGGTGCGGGCTTTGAAGTCGTGGACCTTGGCATCAACAACTCGGTCGAATCCTATCTTGGCGCACTGGAAACCGAACAGCCGGATATTCTGGGCATGTCCGCCCTGCTGACGACGACAATGCCTTATATGAAGGTCGTGATTGATACGTTGATCGAAAAGGGCATGCGCGATGATTATGTCGTCCTTGTGGGCGGTGCGCCGCTGAACGAGGAATTCGGCAAGGCCATCGGCGCTGATGCCTATTGCCGTGACGCCGCTGTTGCGGTCGAAACCGCCAAGACCTTTATGGCCCGCAAGCATAATCAGGGTGCGCCTGCCGCTTGATCTTTTAATCACGCCATGTCGTCCTTATCTGGGAACCAGAGGAGGACGACATGCCGCTTGATAAATTTGTCCTGATTATTGTCTGTGTCATCGGGGCCGCCTTGGCCACGGTCTATATCGGTGTGGCCTTGGTTGCGACGACCCAAATGCCGACCGCGATGGGTCTTGCTGTTCTGAGCCTGATTGCCCTATGCGCCTATATCGCATGGCGGGTCATCTCGGAACGTCTGAGAAACAAGGATGATGACCACTATGATCGCTTCGAGAACTAATGTGCTGATTACCACCATCGATACTGTTGCCGGTCACGAGATCGTACAGGTCATCGGCCTTGTGCGCGGCTCGACCGTGCGCGCCAAACACATCGGCACCGATATTGTTGCGGGCCTCAAGAACCTCGTCGGCGGCGAGATGACGGGTTATTCGTCATTGATGGCCGGTGCGCGTGAACAGGCGATTGACCGGATGGTCGCAGAGGCCCATGCGATGGGTGCAAATGCCGTTGTCGGGTTTCGGATGGAAACGTCGGCCATCATGGCGGGCGCATCCGAGATTGTGGCCTACGGCACCGCCGTCAAACTCTCATGATCACAGACGCGACGCTGACCAAAGAAGGCTTGGCCCCTTCTGGTAAGGGTCGTGTTCTACTGATTGCCTGCGGTGCTTTGGCCCGCGAGATACTGGCGATCAAAGAGGCGAACAGTTTGGATCATCTTGATCTGCAATGCCTGCCCGCCATCTTGCACAATCACCCCGAGCGTATTGTTCCGGCCGTCCAAGACGCGGTGGCCAAGCATAGCCACACCTATGATCGGCTCTTTGTCGTTTATGCCGATTGCGGGACGGGCGGCCAATTGCAGGCCGCTTGCGCAGAGATGGGCGTTGAGATGATCGCCGGGCCGCATTGTTATTCATTTTTCGAGGGAAATGCGGCATTTGCGGCCCAAGACGAAATGACCGCCTTCTATCTCACTGATTTTCTGGTGCGCCAGTTTGACGCCTTTGTCTGGGAACCGCTGGGCCTGTCCAAACACCCGCAACTGCGCGACATGTATTTTGGGAACTATGAAAAGCTGGTCTATCAGGCGCAAACCGATGACCCTGCCCTGACAGCCAAAGCACAGGATTGCGCAGAGCGTTTGGGGCTTGCCTTTGAACGGCGGTTTACCGGCTATGGCGATCTTGCACCGGCGCTGAGGGGATTGACCTAGCGCGCGGCCGCCGCTGTCGTCTGAATACGTTCGACCATGGCGCGCAACCCGTTGGAGCGCTGCGCTGAAAGGTGATCGTTCAGGCCCAAGCGCCCCAGTTCGGCCACCGCATTGATTTTGCCGATCTCGGCCACGGGCTGATTATTGTAAAGCGCGGAGAGTACGGCAATCAGCCCCCGCACGATCATCGCATCGCTTTCGCCCCGAAAGGTGAAAATGCCGTCTTCGATCTTGGGAACCAGCCAGACCTGACTGGCACAGCCATCCACCTTGGTCGCAGGCACCCGCAGCGCGTCTTCCAGCGGGTCCATCGCCTTGCCCATGTCGATGACATGGCGATACCTGTCTTCCCAATCGTCAAGGAATTCAAAGGTATCGACAAGCTCTTCAAAGTCTGGATTGGCCATTGCTACTCTCGTTTGCGTCTACGCCTTTGATGTAGGCCCCGCACCCTGCAACGTCCAGTTCAAAGGGCGACGGTGACGACCTTCTGGCCTTTGACGGCCAGACCAACCTTGCCTTCGCACAACATCAGCGCGTCATTGCCAAAGACTTCACGCCGCCAGCCTTTGAGTGCCACCACATCCCGCTCTCCTGCGGCCAGCGCATCCAGATCACCAGAGCTTGCGATCAGCTTGGGGGCGACTTCTGCATCATCCGTCTTTGCCTTGAGCAGCACACGCAGCATGTCGGCCAAGGCGGGATTGACCTGCATCTTGGTGCGGCTGTCATCGACCTTTGGCATATCTTCGGGCTTGACCGCGAGGCCCGCCTTGATGCTGGCTAGGATGCCTTCGGCGATTTCCCCTTTGCGGGCTTCGCGCAGCAGCAGACGCGATCGGCCAAGGTCTTGTTCCGTTTGCGGTTTCGTCGATGCCAGTTCAACCAGAGCATCATCTTTATACACCCGGCTGCGCGGCACGTTGCGGGTTTGCGCATAGGTTTCGCGGAACCGCGCCAATTCACGCACGATCGCCAGAAACTTGCCTGAACTGGTACGGGTCTTGACCCGTTTCCATGCGTCATCCGGATCGGATTGATAGGTGGCCGGATCCTCAAGAACCGCCATTTCTTCGGCCACCCATTTGATGCGACCGGATTTGGCCAGACGGGCGGACAGATATTCATAGATGTCGCGCAGATGCGTGACATCCGCCAAAGCATAGGTGGCCTGCGCTTCGGTCAGCGGACGGCGCGACCAGTCGGTAAAGCGCGAAGACTTGTCCAGATCGGCCTTGGCGATCTTGCGCACAAGTGTTTCATAGCCTGCCTGTTCGCCAAAGCCGCAGACCATGGCCGCGACCTGCGTGTCGAACAATGGTTCGGGGATCACACCCGCATCCACATAGAAAATTTCCAGGTCCTGCCGGGCCGCGTGGAAAACCTTTACACAGCCATGATCGCGAAACAGGGTATAAAGCGGCTCTAGCGAGAGCCCTTCGGCCAGCGGATCAACCAGCGCCGCATCAGCGCCGTTTTCGTCCTGATAGGCCAGCTGCACCAGACAGAGCTGGGAATAATAGGTGCGTTCGCGCAGGAACTCTGTATCGACTGTCACATAAGGGCGCTTTGCGGCCTCCAGACAAAATGCTTCCAATGCATCGGTCGTGGTGATTTTCTTCATTACCTATCCGTTAATCGTAACTGGCCAACGCCTCTGTGTTTAGTGTTAAGCGATTGACGCCGCGATGGAAAGCGTCAGCCTCTTTTACAGCATAACGGGCGTGCGATCTCCGGCCGCGAAGCGCTGCAAGACCGCAGGGTAAAGGCGATGTTCCAAGGGCAAGAGCCGTGCCGCCAAGCTCTCTTCGGTATCCTCTGGGGTGACTTTCATCCGGGCTTGTCCCAGGATCGGCCCGTCATCCAAAGCCGCTGTCACCTCGTGGACCGTGCATCCGTGTTCAGGATCACCAGCCGCCAATGCGCGGGCATGGGTGTGCAGCCCTTTGTACTTGGGCAGCAAGCTGGGGTGGATATTCAGCATCCGCCCTTCCCATCTGGCGGTGAAATCGGGCGTCAGGATACGCATGAACCCTGCAAGGCAAATGATATCAGGCTGCGCCGCCTCCAGCGCCTTGTGTAACGCGGCCTCAAATCCGGCGCGGTCCTTGCCAAAGGGTTTGTGATCAATCGCAAGCGTGGGAATATCCATGTCCTGCGCTTTCGCCAAACCACCCGCTGCGGGATCATTCGACAGAACCAGAACAGGCCGCGCGGGGTGATCGGTCTGCATGGAGCGGGCCAGCGCCACCATATTGGAGCCGCCGCCAGAGATCAGGATCGCAACGCGCTTGGTCACAAAAGCGCGCCTGTGTACCCGACCCCTTCACCAGCCACGACCGCGCCAAGCTGATGCACGGTTTCGCCTGCGTCCGATAGCAAGGCTGTCAGCTCTGCCGCTCGGCCAGATTCAACAACCAGCACCATGCCAATGCCCGCATTGAAGGTCTTGAGAAGTTCTGCCTCGGCCATCCCACCGGTTTCAGCCAACCAGCGGAAGACAGGGGGCAAGTCCCACGCGCCCAGATCAATCCGCGCACCCAAGCCATCGGGCAGCACACGAGGCAGGTTTTCGGTCAACCCGCCGCCCGTGATATGGGCCAGCGCATGGACGCCGCCTGCCCGCACAGCAGCCAAAGCCTGTGTGACATAAAGCCGTGTCGGTGCAAGCAACGCAGTGCCCAAAGTGGCATCGGCGAACGGGGCTTGATCGTCCCAAGACAGGCCAGAGAGTTCAACAACGCGGCGCACCAGCGAATAGCCATTGGAATGCACCCCGTCAGAGGCAAGCCCAAGCAACACATCGCCCTCTTGCACGCCTGAAGGCAGATCAGAGCCGCGCTCCATCGCGCCCACAGCAAAGCCCGCAAGGTCAAAATCACCGTCGTGATACATGCCCGGCATCTCGGCGGTCTCGCCACCGATCAGCGCACAGCCAGAAGCGGCACAGCCCGCAGCGATCCCTTCGATAATCCGGGTCGCCTGATCCAGCTCCAGCTTGCCTGTGGCGAAATAATCAAGGAAAAACAAAGGCTCTGCCCCTTGGCAGACCAGATCGTTGACGCACATGGCTACCAGATCGACACCGATCGTATCCACATTGCCTGTATCAATTGCGATCCGCAGCTTTGTGCCCACCCCATCCGTGGCAGCCACAAGGATCGGGTCTGTGTACCCTGCCCCTTTGAGGTCGAAGAGCGCGCCGAACCCGCCCAGACCTGCCATCACACCGGGACGCGCTGTCCGCTTGGCGGCGGGTTTGATCCGTTCCACCAGCGTGTTGCCCGCATCAATATCAACCCCGGCATCAGCGTAGGTCAGGCCATTTTTTCCGGTCATCGGGCAGCTCCTGTCACGTTTTGCGTTCGTTACCGCATCATATGAACAAAGGGAACAGGTATTGGCGCGCGCGCTGCAATCGTGGCTTGACGCAACTGTCCGGTCTGCTAGTCCATTTGCCACAGGGGGCCTGTAGCTCAATTGGTTAGAGCAGAGCGCTCATAACGCTTTGGTTGGGGGTTCGAGTCCCTCCGGGCCTACCACTTTCCCCCTTCATGCCACTTTATGTATACAAATGCATACAAGCCTTTTCGCGTGAGGCTGGATGCGCTATTGCAAAGCGCGAATCCATCATGCGCGGAGAGATGTCATGACCAAGATCAAGGTAGAGAACCCCATCGTTGAACTCGACGGTGATGAAATGACCCGGATCATCTGGGACTTCATCAAGAAAAAACTGATCCTGCCCTATCTGGATCTGGACCTGCTTTACTACGATCTGGGCATGGAAGTGCGCGACGCAACCGACGACCAGATCACGATTGATGCAGCCAACAAGATCAAGGAGGTCGGCGTCGGCGTGAAATGTGCGACGATCACGCCGGACGAAGGACGGGTCGAGGAATTCGGCCTCAAACAGATGTGGCGGTCACCTAACGGCACCATCCGCAACATTCTGGGCGGTGTCGTCTTTCGTGCCCCGATCATCTGCAAGAACGTGCCGCGCCTTGTGCCCGGCTGGACTGATCCCATCGTGATCGGTCGCCATGCTTTCGGCGATCAGTACAAGGCCACCGATTTCCTGATGCCGGGCAAAGGCCAGCTGACGATGAAATTTGTGGGCGACGACGGCACGGTGATTGAAAAAGTGGTCTATGACAGCCCCGGCGCCGGTGTGGCCATGGGCATGTATAACTTGGACGAGTCAATCTTCGATTTCGCCCGTGCCTCGCTGAACTATGGCCTGAACCTTGGGTGGCCTGTCTATCTGTCAACCAAGAACACGATCCTCAAGGCCTATGACGGGCGGTTCAAGGACATCTTCCAGCAAGTCTTTGAAGAAGAATTCGAAGACAAGTTCAAGGCTGCGGGCATCTGGTACGAGCACCGGCTGATCGACGATATGGTCGCCTCTGCGATGAAGTGGTCCGGCAAATTCGTCTGGGCCTGCAAGAATTACGACGGGGATGTGCAGTCGGATACGGTCGCACAGGGCTTTGGTTCACTCGGACTGATGACCAGCCAGTTGATGACCCCCGATGGCAAGATCGTCGAGGCAGAAGCCGCCCACGGCACCGTCACCCGCCACTACCGGCAGCATCAGGCGGGGCAAGCGACCTCGACCAACTCCATTGCCTCGATCTTTGCCTGGACAGGTGGGCTGAAGCATCGCGCCAAACTGGACGGGAATGCGGAACTGTTGACCTTCGCGGAAACGCTCGAAAAAACAGTGGTCGCGACGGTGGAAAGCGGGTTCATGACCAAGGATCTGGCCTTGCTGGTCGGCCCCGATCAGGGTTGGATGACCACGATGGGGTTCCTCGAAAAGATCGACGAGAATTTGAACAAGGCGATGTAGGGGAATGTACAGAAGGGGCAGCGATTGCTGCCCCTTTTGCTAGAACTCGATAGTCTGCGTCCGATTATCTGGGCGGGGTGATTGGGGCAATATAGCCGCCGACCCCAATCAGTCTGGTGTCGTTCTCTGCCGTGAAGTCGATCATCGCAGCACCGGCCACTTCGTTGGCATTCACTCCGTAAAGCACACCGCCCAATGACGCAGTTGCCGTGCCGGCAACACAAGTGGCCGGGCAATCGGTCGCCACATTCATGACCGCATCAAAGCCGTTCCGATCAAGCGAGGTCGCTGGAATTGTGGCCATGTTAATTTCTCTTTGCTCGCCCGTATTCAAGCCAAATGCGCCTTGCTGGGTGATATTGTCCCCATCAAGATAGTTTCCAGCATTCAGCACACTTGAGATTTCGGTGATGCTCACGTCTCCGCTGACGGCACCGTTTCCAAAGTTGATGCCGATTTCGACATCTCCTGCCAGGTTTACGGTTTCTTGCAAGGACGCGGTGATCAACTCTCCAAAACCTGTAAATTCGCCGTTGTAGAAAACGGTTCCTCTGTTGGCATCGGCCATGGATGCGATACCCTGCGCCGAGGTTTCAAACCCGACGACGATATAGACTTTGGAAAATGTTGATTCGCTATTTGTTACCGCATCAAAGAAAAAGGCATCGTTTTCTTCCAGACCGAACAGCGCAGATGCGGTACCGGTCTGTTCCTGTACTAAGGTACGCGCATACCCCGTCATTGTGGGGGGAGGTGCGACGCCGTTCACGAATTCATAAGTGAGGTCGCCGATGACCAGTGTCCCCGTAAGCTCGCCTTCAGGGGCGTTTACATCAGGCCTGAAACTTACCTGAAGCTGTTGGAAATAGTTTCTGGTGCCCTCGGGTTGGTCGATCTCGACGACGGTGATCAAACCGGTGAACGGTTCCCCCGGCACAAGTCCCGCAATGAGGCCATCAATATCATCGGTTGCAAAGGGCAAGCCGGTGCGGGAGTCGAAGGAAGGGACGACTGCGCGCGTGGGTGTTTCTGAACCTGATGACCCACCGCATGCGCCCAAAGCAAAAAGAAGAGACGCGATAGAGACTGACTTAATTGTAACCGACATATTAACTCCAACAACTGGTACGAGTCGACCGTTAGCCTGTTACGGACGCAGAGTCAGCGGTTTTTTTTGCCTTTTTGCAAATCAGTTGACCCGATCGAAAAAGCCGATGCTGTCGCAACTTTACGGTCGCTGATTTACACGTCGCGCAACCCTCTGTTGATCAAATTTTGGGCAGGGCCCTTGACGCGGGTTTCCCAAATCTTGGGCATTGGGATTGATGCCGTCCCACAGCCCCTTTTAAGGTCAGGAATATTGACGTATATGCCCTTCCATGTCTGATTCCAGCACCACACTCAAGCACAGCCTTCTTGACGATCTTCAGGGTCTCTCGCTTGGCATTTTTCTGTGCGGGATCGGTGTGCATGTCTTGACCCATGTGGGGTTGATCACCGGGCAGACGGCGGGGCTTGCCGTGATTATCAGCTATCTGACCGGATGGTCCTTTGGCCCCGTGTTTTTCGTCATCAACCTGCCCTTCTATGTGCTGGCCTACCGACGTCTTGGGCCGATGTTCACAGTGAAATCCCTGATCTCGGTGACCCTGTTGTCGCTGGTGACGACCCTGTTGCCCTATGGTTGGCAAATGGGCGAGATCACCCCGTGGCTTGGGGCGCTTTTGGCCGGATGCACGATCGGGATCGGACTGATGGCGATGTTCCGGCATAACGGATCACTGGGTGGCTTTGGCGTTCTGGCACTCGTCATCCAAGACAGCACAGGGTTTCGGGCCGGTTATGTGCAATTGATCATAGATGCGGTGCTGTTCGGCATCGCCTTCTTTATTCTTCCCACGTCACTTGTGCTCTGGTCGCTGCTGGGCGCAGTCACCGTCAATGCAATCATCGCGGTCAATCACAGACCGGACCGTTATGTCGCGCGCTGACAAACCCCAAAACCACACGCAGCTGCTGGCGCACCACAAACCGAGATAGGGGCTAGCATTTGCTGCGTATGCACGGTATCCGCGCGACAACTCCAGACAAAGGCAGACCTATGGATATCCGCAATATCGCGATCATCGCGCACGTTGACCACGGCAAAACGACACTTGTCGACGAACTTCTTAAGCAATCGGGCGTTTACCGCGAGAACGAACAGACCACCGAACGGGCGATGGACAGCAATGACATCGAGCGCGAGCGCGGTATCACGATCCTTGCCAAATGTACTTCCGTCGAATGGAAAGGCATCCGTATCAATATCGTCGACACCCCCGGCCACGCCGATTTCGGTGGCGAGGTCGAGCGGATTCTGTCGATGGTCGACGGTGTTGTGCTTTTGGTCGATGCTGCGGAAGGGCCGATGCCCCAGACAAAATTCGTGACCTCCAAAGCGCTGGCGCTGGGCCTGCGCCCGATCGTGGTCGTCAACAAGGTCGATAAGGCCGATGGCGAGCCTGACCGCGCCGTTGACGAGGTCTTTGACCTTTTTGCCGCTCTCGAGGCCGATGATGACCAGCTTGATTTCCCGACCATGTATGCCTCTGGCCGTGCGGGTTGGTGCGATGCCACACTGGACGGGCCGCGCAAGAACCTTGACGCCCTGTTCGACCTGATCGTTTCGCATGTCCCTGCCCCAAAGCAGATCGCACTGAAGAACGAACCTTTCCGCATGCTGGCCACCACCCTGTCGGCCGACCCCTTTATCGGCCGCATCCTGACCGGTCGTGTCGAAGCGGGTACGCTGCGTGCGGGCGAAACGGTCAAGGCGCTGTCCCGTGACGGCTCCAAGCTGGAGCAGTTCCGCGTGTCCAAGGTGCTTGCGTTCCGCGGCCTGTCGCAGACCGCCATCGACGCCGCCGAAGCAGGCGATATCGTCACGCTTGCGGGCATGAGCAAGGCAACCGTGGCCGATACGATCTGCGATCTCTCTGTCGAAGAAGCGATCCCGGCACAGCCGATCGATCCGCCAACCATCACCGTTACATTCGGCATCAATGACAGCCCGCTGGCTGGCAAGGACGGCAAGAAAGTCCAGTCCCGCGTCATTCGTGACCGCCTGATGAAAGAAGCCGAAGTCAACGTGGCCATCAAGATCGCAGATACCCCCGGTGGCGACGCCTTTGAGGTCTCGGGCCGTGGCGAATTGCAGATGGGTGTGCTGATCGAAAACATGCGCCGCGAAGGGTTCGAGCTGTCGATCTCGCGCCCGCAGGTGATTTTCAAGGACATCGACGGTGTCCGCCACGAACCCATCGAAGAAGTCACGATTGATGTGGATGACGAATACACAGGCTCTGTGGTCGAGAAAATCACCGGCCCCCGCAAGGGCGACCTGACCGAGATGAAGCCAGCAGGTGCAGGCAAGACACGGATCATCGCCCATGTCCCGTCGCGCGGCTTGATCGGCTATCACGGCGAGTTTTTGACCGATACGCGCGGTACAGGTGTACTGAACCGCCTGTTCCACGGATGGGCGCCCTATAAGGGCAAGATCGAAGGGCGTCGTCAGGGCGTGCTGATCTCGATGGAAAACGGGACCGCCGTGGCCTATGCCCTTTGGAAGCTGGAAGATCGCGGCAAGTTCTTTATCGGCGCGCAGGAAGCGGTGTACCAAGGTATGATCATCGGCGAACACAGCCGTGACAATGACCTCGAGGTGAACCCGCTCAAAGGCAAGCAACTGACCAACGTCCGCGCCTCTGGCACAGACGAGGCGGTGCGCCTGACGACACCCGTCACCATGTCGCTGGAACAGGCGATTGCCTATATCGACGATGACGAACTGGTCGAAGTGACGCCAAATGCGATCCGGTTGCGCAAGCGCTTTCTGGACCCACACGAGCGCAAGCGGCAGTCGCGTTCGGCATAAGCTGCTCTTTCAAAACGAAAATGGGCCAGAGTTCTTGAACTCTGGCCCAATTCTTTTTGAGTGCTTGGAAAATTCTAACCGATCTCTTCGACGATGCTCAATTCGCGCTGTGCTGCCCCTTTGGCAAAGCCAAGCGCCTCTTGGTAGGCGTCCGAATAATAGCAATCATGTGCGGCTTGCAGGCTGGGAAAGCGGGCCACCACATTGCGGGGGCGGTCCGGGCCTTCCAACTGTTCATAGGCTCCGCCGCGCGCCAGAAACACGCCGCCATGATCGGCAATCGCACCTGTGGCGCGTTTGGCGTATTCGCCGTAAGCGGCCTCGTCCGTGACCTTGACGTGGGCGATCCAGAGTGCGCTCATTTCAATCCCTCCAACACAGCCTTGGCAGCCGAAAGAGCGGCCTGCGCGTTATCCGCGGATGCCCCACCGCCCTGCGCCATATCGGGGCGACCACCGCCGCCCTTGCCGCCCAGTTCCGGCGTGATAGCGCGCAGGATATCCACCGCTGACACCCGGTCAGTCAGGTCTGCGGTCACACCGACGGCAACCGCCGCCTTGCCACCTGCATCCGCGATCAGGACAACCGCACCGCTGCCTATGGCCGATTTCATCTCGTCGATCAGCGATGGCAGGTCCTTGCCTGTGACACCGGACAAAACCTGCCCCTGAAAGGCGATGCCGTTGATGACTTCGGACGGGCTTGCGGCCTTGGCACCGCCCCCCATCGCCAGTTCGCGGCGCAACTGGGCCACTTCGTTCGACAGGGCCTTGCGTTCGTCCATCAGGGCCTTCACGCGGTCGGCAACTTCGCTCATCGGCGCTTTCAATGCGGCGGCAACCTGCCCCAGACGGGCATCCTGAGCGCGCAGGTAATCAAGTGCGGCCTGACCTGTCAGCGCTTCGATCCGGCGGACGCCAGCACTCGATGCGCTGTCGCCCAAGGCAACAAAGGCCCCGATTTCGCCCAACTGCTTGACATGGGTGCCGCCGCAAAGTTCCAGCGAATAGGTATTGCCCGCAGCGCCCTTGCCCGAACCGGCCTGACGGCCCATTGACACAACGCGCACCTCGTCACCGTATTTTTCACCAAAAAGCGCCTGCGCACCCATGGCGCGGGCGTCATCCGGTGTCATGATCCGGGTTTCAACCGGGCTGTTCTGGCGGATGATCGCGTTGACCTCGCGCTCGACCCGCGTCAGTTCTTCCTCGGACAGGGCCTTGGTATGGCTAAAGTCAAAGCGCAACCGGTCCGGCGCATTCAGCGACCCGCGCTGCGCGATATGATCGCCCAGAACCTCGCGCAGCGCCTCGTTCAGCAGGTGTGTGGCAGAGTGGTTGGCCTGAATATCCGCACGGCGGGACGGATCAACCGTCAGTTCTGCACCCTGCCCTTTGCGCAACGTCCCCTCGATCACCTTGGCGAAATGCACATAGACGCCGGCCACCTTCTTGGTATCGGTAATCTCGGCCTGTCCTGTGTCTGTGGTCAAAAGACCCGCATCACCGACCTGACCGCCTGCTTCCGCATAAAAGGGCGTTTGGTTCAACACGACCTGCACAACGCCATCGGCCGTTTGCGCCGTCGCACCATCCACGACCAAAGCGGCAATCTGCCCCTCGGCGGCCAGCGTGTCATAGCCCAGAAAATCCGTCGGTCCCGCCGCATCGGCGATATCAAACCAGATCGCGCTATCCGCAGCCTCGCCAGTGCCCGACCACGCCGCGCGCGCCTTGGCTTTTTGGGCGGCCATCGCTGCATCAAAACCGGCGGTGTCCACCGCACGGCCTTTTTCGCGCAGGGCATCCTGGGTCAGATCAAGCGGGAAACCATAAGTGTCATAAAGCTTGAACGCCGCCTCGCCCGGCAAAGCGGCATTCTCTGGCAGGCCAGCGAGTTCTTCATCAAGCAACTTCAGGCCGCGATCCAGCGTCTGCTTGAACCGCAGTTCTTCGTTCAAAAGCGTTTCTTCGATCAGGCGCTGGCCGATCGCAAGCTCTGGGTAGGCCTCGCCCATCTGCCGGACAAGGGACGAGACAAGGCGGTACATGACCGGATCCTTGCCGCCCAGTTGATGCGCATGGCGCATCGCGCGGCGCATGATCCGGCGCAGCACATAGCCCCGGCCTTCGTTCGAGGGCAGCACGCCTTCGGCAATCAGGAAAGAGGTCGAACGCAGATGGTCGGCGATCACGCGGTGATGCACATTGCCCGGCCCGTCAGGATCGGTCGAGGTGGCATGGGCCGATGCCTCGATCAAGGCGCGCATCAGATCGGTGTCATAGTTGTCATGCTTGCCCTGCAGCAGCGCGCCAATCCGTTCAAGCCCCATGCCCGTGTCGATCGACTGCATCTCAAGCGGTTTCATCGTGCCATCATCGAACTGTTCATTCTGCATGAACACGACGTTCCAGATTTCGATAAACCGATCACCGTCTTCTTCTGCGGACCCCGGAGGGCCACCCCAGATGTGATCGCCGTGATCGTAGAAAATCTCGGTACAGGGGCCACAGGGGCCGGTCGGCCCCATGCGCCAGAAATTGTCATCGGTGGGGATGCGAATGATCTTGTCGTCGCTGAAACCCGCGACCTTCTTCCAGATATTCGCCGCCTCATCATCAGTATGATAGACCGTCACCAGCAAACGGTCTTTGTCGATCCCGAACTCCTTGGTCAAAAGCTCCCATGCATAGGGAATGGCATCTTCCTTGAAATAATCGCCAAAGCTGAAGTTGCCCAGCATCTCGAAAAACGTGTGGTGGCGGGCGGTATAGCCCACATTATCAAGGTCATTGTGCTTGCCGCCTGCCCGCACACATTTCTGACTGGTGGTCGCGCGCGCGTAATCGCGGGTTTCGACACCGGTAAACAGGTTCTTGAACTGCACCATGCCTGAATTGGTAAACATCAGCGTCGGGTCATTGCGCGGCACCAGCGGGCTGGAGGCCACAACTTCATGGCCCTGTTTCTCGAAGTAATTCAGAAAGGTAGAGCGGATGTCAGCAAGGCTGGTCATGACGGACTTTCAAAACATTTGCGTTGGGCGCCAGAAATAGCCCCGCACCCCGTTACTGTCCACAGTGGCGGTGGCACAGAGACCTATTTTCTTTGTCCCACCCAACCGCAGCCAGAGGTCACGCAGGTATTTCCCAAAATTCATCTGATCATGCCTTGCAAATCGAAAAGAGGCCCCGCCTTCGCGGAGCCTCTTTCCTTGATCGTCAAGACGATCACCCAAACGTCGGGCGGCACCCCTTACATATCAACAAGATCATCATCCAGATCTTCCGGCCCACCAGAGGCCAGATCGAAATCAAGCCCGTGGGCGGCTCTGATCTTATCCTCGATCTCAAGCGCGATGGCCGGATTTTCCTTGAGGAAGAGTTTGGAGTTCTCACGCCCCTGCCCCATCCGTTCATCGCCATAGCTGAACCAAGCGCCGGATTTTTCGACCACACCGGCCTTTACGCCCAGATCGAGCAATTCGCCTGTTTTGGAAATGCCTTCACCATACATGATGTCGAATTCCACCTGCTTGAACGGCGGCGCCACCTTGTTCTTGACCACTTTCACGCGGGTCGCATTGCCGACAACCTCATCCCGGTCCTTGATCGCACCGATCCGGCGGATATCCAGACGGACAGAGGCATAGAACTTCAACGCGTTCCCGCCAGTCGTGGTTTCGGGCGAGCCGAACATCACACCGATCTTCATGCGGATCTGGTTGATGAAAATCACCATACAGCCAGAGCGGTTGATCGAGCCGGTCAGTTTGCGCATCGCCTGGGACATCAGGCGGGCATGCACACCGACCGAGCTGTCGCCCATATCGCCCTCAAGCTCTGACTTTGGCGTCAGTGCCGCGACCGAATCCACAACAACAAGGCTGACAGCGCCGGAACGCACCAGCGTATCCACGATTTCCAGCGCCTGTTCACCCGTGTCAGGCTGCGAAATCAGCAGCTCGTCAAGGTTCACGCCCAGCTTTTTGGCGTATTGCGGGTCAAGCGCGTGTTCGGCGTCGACAAAGGCGCAAACGCCGCCCTTTTTCTGCTCTTCCGCGATGGAATGCAGGGTCAGGGTCGTTTTACCCGACGATTCAGGGCCATAAATCTCGATCACGCGGCCTTTGGGCAGGCCACCGATGCCAAGTGCGATGTCCAGACCCAGTGAACCCGTCGATGTCGCCTCGATCTCGGGCATCTGATTCTGGCCACCCAGCTTCATGATAGAGCCCTTGCCGAACTGCCGTTCGATCTGTGCCAGCGCGCTTTCGAGCGCCTTTTCTTTGTCCGCTGTCTTTTTGTCAGTCATTTTGAGGAGTTCTGCCGTTGCCATATGTCCTGTCCTTATTTCACGCCGCTCTTGGGGCGGCAATCACTGCTTTTGTTCTCTTTGTGTTCTCAACAGTAATGAGATCAAAACCAGAACATTGCAACACAAATTTTCACCATTCACCTTGGGGGAAAAGTGGTTAAGGTTTGGTTTACGTCAAAGCGCTCCTGCTGATCTAGACAAAGGGCACGCCTCAATTGCTTGTTTTCTGGCCAGAAAATCTTGTTCTTCTTGCGGTGCCAAAGACAGGTTCGACCGCGCTTGAGGGCGCGTTGGCCCCCCGCGCGTCCATGGTGCTGCGCGATCCCCCGCATCTGAAACATGCGCCCTGCTATCGCTACAAACGATTCCTGCGGCCGTTTTTCGTGCAGGCGGGCGGACAAACGCCCGAAGTGATGGCGGTGGTACGCAACCCCATCGACTGGTTGGGCAGCTGGTATCGCTATCGCACCCGCCCCGATCTGATCGGGCACGAGAACAGCACGGCAGGCGTCAGTTTCGATGACTTCGTGCTGGAATACTGCAAAGGCACGCCTGCCCCTTTCGCCAATGTTGGATCACAGAACAAGTTCCTGCGGATCAACGATGGCGAGATCGGCGCGGACCATCTGTTTCAATATGAGCAATGGGACAAGGTGATCGGGTATCTGGCGGCGCGACTGGAGATGACGATCACGCTCAAGCAAAAGAACGTGTCGCCGGTGATGGATCTGACGTTATCACCAGAGGTTGAGGCAAAGTTGCGGGAGAAACGGGCCGCAGAGTTTGAGGTTTGGGAGTTGGGCAGGAGGTGAATAGATATTTCACCAGTGTCTGGATTGCCCAGCTTGACCATTCGAATTGCTGATCCCGCGTTCTTATCGCCTCGTATATGGCAGGTGACTCACCAGCAGGGAAACGCAGAATGGTCAAAAGCTATTTCTCGGTTTGCCACAGCTTTCCACCCGAGAGCAAAGCGTTATTGTGTTCTTCGTTGTCAAGAATTGCGTATAGACTCGATACGATTTTCCAAGAACTGCCAAACCGGCGAATAACCGAGTAAACTGGATACGGCGATCTCGTGGTTTCGCCATTTTTTCCGACCATAAGGGATACATGTGTTGATTCTATTGTATCGGCATCTATAAATCTTGCCGACACGACGGTTCGAACAAGGTCCACAATATCGTTTCGTTTCATGTAACGCCGAACGCTTGATAGAGTATCACTTAATTCGGCTTCGGTGGTGATGATGTGCCGGCCTTTGGAGGTTTCCATCAAATGTGGCAATGCACAGGAAGTAGTAAACATATCGTCGTCTTCCTCCAAAATTGCTTTGCCGGTAATGTACAGAACCTCTTCTGCAATAGTCTCTGCAGCTAAATCCAAAATCATATTTCGAAGCCTATTCGCGAATACTAACTACTAAACAAGTGTCATGGTCTTAATCTCTTTCTGCGGTGTCAACTATCAGGTAGCTCTCGCGTTAAGATTTACCCAATACTCAGTCCCAAAAGCGACTTGGTTGAGTATGTTTCATATGAATATGACGCATGGAGCGAGGGCGACTGCCAACAGGAAGAGTTCAGGGTGCCACGACTTACTCATCAACCGCGCAGAAACGCTCGTTTGCGACGAGGATCGTAATATGGCTTTTGAATAGCACGAAAGCGCTTGTCCACAGGTTACATTTTGCAAAAGCGCTCGTTGCAAGCCTCAGGGTCAATGACCGTTTTGTCCCGCATACCGAACATGCACCTATTCACTCAAAGTCCGCCGCACCGCATCTTTCCAGCCCGCATACCTGCGCTCCCGCGTCACTTCGTCCATCTGCGGCTCGAACCGCCGGTCGAGCGCCCAATTTGCCGCGAACCCTTCCTGATCGGGGTAAACGCCTGCTTTCATGCCCGCAAGCCACGCGACACCCAGCGCTGTGGTCTCAAGCACCTTGGGTCGGTCCACCGGCGCGCCGATGATGTCGGACAGGAATTGCATCGACCAATCCGAGGCGCTCATCCCACCATCAACCCGCAAAACCCCATCCGTATCAGAGGCTTGCCAGTCGCTTTTCATGGCTTCCAGCAGATCGCGGGTCTGAAAGCCCACGCTTTCCAAGGCCGCCCGCGCAAACTCTGCAGGCCCGGAATTACGCGTCAGACCGTAGACGGCGCCGCGTGCCTCCGCATCCCAATAAGGCGCGCCTAAGCCAGTAAAGGCAGGGACCATATAAAGCTCTTGCCCCTGATCGGCGGTTTCCGCCAGTGGCTGGGTTTCCTTTGCCTCGCGGATGATCTTGAGCCCGTCGCGCAACCATTGCACCACAGCGCCCGCGATAAAAATCGACCCTTCCAGCGCATAGGTCGGTTTGCCGTCGAACTGATAGGCAATCGTCCCCAGCAGGCGCTTTTGGCTTTCCACCAGCGTATCTCCGGTATTGAGCAGCGCAAAGCACCCCGTGCCATAAGTGGATTTCAACATCCCCGGCTGAAAACACGCCTGCCCGATGGTGGCGGCCTGTTGGTCGCCCGCGACGCCGAGGATGGGCAGCTCTTTGCCGAACAAATCCGCGCGGGTCTTGCCAAAATCCGCGGCACAGTCGCGCACCTCGGGCAGCATTGCCGCGGGAATGCCAAAACGCTTGCAAATCGTCGTGCTCCACCGCCCCTTGCGGATATCATAAAGCATGGTGCGGGCTGCATTGGTGGCGTCCGTGGCGTGGACCTTGCCGCCTGTCAGCTTCCAGATCAGATAGCAATCGACGGTACCGAACAGCAATTCGCCCGCCTCGGCGCGCGCTTGTGCGCCTTCGACCTTACCCAGAATATGATGCACCTTGGTGCCTGAAAAATAAGGATCAGCCAAAAGGCCCGTGCGATAGGTGATCTCGCGCTCGAACCCTTCCTTGCGCAATTCCTCGCAGAATGCAGCAGTCCGCCTGTCCTGCCAGACGATGGCGTTGTGGATCGGCTCTCCGGTGTTTTTGTCCCAGATCAGCGTTGTTTCGCGCTGGTTTGTGATCCCGATCGCGGCCACATCGCTGGCGGTGATCCCCGCCTTTTCAATCGCCCCGCGACAGGTCGAGGCGACCGAGGACCAGATATCAGACGGGTCATGTTCGACCCAGCCCGATTGCGGGAAGTGCTGGGCAAATTCCTCTTGTGCGATCGCTTTCACCTGCATGTCAGCGTCAAAGATAATCGCGCGGCTGGATGTCGTGCCTTGGTCGATGGCCAGAATATAGGTCATGGTGTCCCCCCGTGGTCGTGGTTTTGTCTCAGGCCGCCATAAAGGCGTCAAGCGCTGCGATCTGGTCTTGGCTTAAACGCAGGCCCAGTTTGGAGCGTCGCCAGACCACATCCTCGGCTGTCTGCGCGTATTCGCGTGATATCAGCCATTTGACTTCTGCCGCGGTCAGGGTCGCACCGAAATCCTGCCCCAGATCGGCGGCCGACTTGGCATCGCCCAGAATGACCTTTGCCTCTGTGCCGTAGGCTTTGATCAGGCGCAGCGCCCAAGCGGCTGTCAGAAAAGGATAGGCCACCTGCAACTCCGTCACCAGCCTGTCGCGGTCCTTGACCTTGAAATCGCCGCCGGGCAAGGCCGCGACCTCTGTCCAGGGATGGCTGCCACCGATCAGGGGCTTGAGCTTTTCCAACGCGCCTTCGGCCAGTTTGCGGTAGGTCGTGATCTTGCCGCCGAAGATATTCAAAAGCGGCGCACCGGTGTCGTCGAGCGAGAGAACATAGTCGCGGGTGGCCGCCGTTGCAGATTTTGCGCCATCGTCATAAAGCGGACGCACGCCGGAATAGGTCCAGACGATATCGGCCCGCGTTACGGGTTTTTCGAAATATTGCGAGGCAAAGGCGCAAAGATAATCCTGCTCCTCATCCGTCGCATAAGGCTTTTCCGACAGGTTTTCGTGTTCCTTGTCGGTGGTGCCGATCAGGGTGAAGTCCATCTCGTAAGGAATGGCAAAGATGATCCGCCCGTCCTCGCCCTGAAAGAAATAGCTTTTGTCGTGATCAAACAGCTTTTTGGTCACGATATGGCTGCCGCGCACCAGTCGCACGCCCTCGGATGTGTTCTGCCGCGCCACTTCGCGGATGATGTTTTCCACCCAAGGGCCGCCAGCGTTGACCAAAGCGCGGGCGGTATGGGTGTGCCGCTCACCGCCTCGTTCCGTGACGATCTCCCACGCACCATCAACGCGCGCGGCACTGATTACCTTTGTCCGGGTCATGATCGTGGCGCCGCGTTCTTCGGCATCGCGTGCGTTCAGCACGACCAGACGCGCATCCTCGACCCAGCAATCAGAGTATTCGTAGGCTGTCTTGAACTTGGGTTTCAGCGGCTTGCCGACCGGACGCTTGGTCAGATCAACCACATGGGTGCCGGGCAGGATTTTGCGGCCCCCAAGGTGGTCATACATGAACAATCCCAACCGGATCAGCCAAGCGGGCCTGCGCCCTTTCATCCAGGGCATCAAGGTTGAAAGCAGTTTCGAGGTCGGTGTGTCGTTTTCGAACCGCATATCCGTATGATACGGCAGCACAAATCGCATCGGCCAAGAGATATGGGGCATGTTGCGCAGCAGCACTTCGCGTTCGATCAGCGCCTTGCGGACCAGTCCGAATTCGAAAAACTCCAGATAGCGCAGCCCGCCGTGGAACAGTTTGGTCGAGGCGGAGGATGTCGCAGACCCCAGATCGTTCATCTCGGCCAGACCGACCTTGAGACCGCGCCCCGCGGCATCCCGCGCGACCCCGCAGCCGTTGATGCCGCCGCCGATAATGAAGATGTCAAAGTCCGGTTTCATCGCCTGCCTCTTTGGTT
>NZ_JANQTS010000090.1 GCF_030731595.1 Yoonia sp. | reverse complement strand
GCCGACAACGCCATCATCGTCTGCGCCATCGAAAACGTGGACCCGATGGGCGTGCATACCGGCGACAGCATCACCGTGGCCCCCGCGCTGACCCTGACCGACAAAGAATACCAGATCATGCGGACGCATTCGATCAATGTGCTGCGCGAAATCGGCGTCGAAACAGGCGGGTCAAACGTGCAATGGGCGGTGAACCCTTCTGACGGGCGCATGGTCGTGATTGAAATGAACCCGCGCGTGTCCCGCTCTTCTGCGCTCGCGTCAAAGGCCACCGGTTTCCCGATTGCGAAAATCGCAGCAAAACTGGCGGTCGGCTATACGCTGGACGAACTCGACAATGACATCACCGGCGTCACGCCTGCGTCATTCGAGCCGACGATCGACTATGTCGTCACGAAAATCCCGCGCTTTGCCTTTGAAAAATTCGCAGGCTCCGAACCGCATCTGACCACAGCCATGAAATCTGTGGGCGAGGCGATGGCCGTAGGCCGCACCATTCACGAATCGATGCAAAAGGCGCTGGCCTCGCTTGAAACCGGCCTGACCGGATTTGACGAGATCGCCATTCCGGGCGCACCCGAGCCTGCCGCCATCACAAAAGCGCTGGCCAAGCAGACACCGGACCGGATCCGCGTCATCGCCCAAGCCATGCGCCATGGGATGTCAGACGACGACATCCACGCGGTCACAAAATTCGACCCCTGGTTCCTCGCCCGTATCCGCGAAATCATCGAGGCCGAGGCGATGATCCGCAAGAACGGCCTGCCCGTCACGGAAAGCGATCTGCGCGCTGTGAAAATGCTTGGTTTCACCGATGCCCGTCTGGCCAAACTCACCGGCCGGACCGAAGACAACATTCGTCGCGCCCGCCATAACCTTGGTGTCGTGGCTGTGTTCAAACGGATCGACACTTGCGGCGCGGAATTCGAGGCGCAGACACCTTATATGTATTCGACCTACGAAATGCCTGTCATGGGCGAAGTCGAATGCGAAGCTCGCCCTTCAAACCGCAAGAAAGTCGTCATTCTGGGCGGCGGCCCGAACCGGATCGGGCAAGGGATCGAGTTCGACTATTGCTGCTGTCATGCCTGTTTTGCCCTGACAGATCAGGGCTATGAAACGATCATGATCAACTGCAACCCCGAAACGGTCAGCACCGATTATGACACGTCCGACCGGCTTTATTTCGAACCGCTCACCTTCGAGCATGTGATGGAAATCCTCCGGGTCGAACAGGAAAACGGCATTCTGCACGGTGTGATCGTCCAGTTCGGCGGTCAAACACCGCTGAAACTGGCCAATGCGCTGCACGAGGCCGGCATCCCGATCCTTGGCACCACACCCGACGCCATTGACCTTGCCGAAGACCGCGAAAGGTTCCAGCAACTGGTCCAGAAACTGGGCCTGCGCCAGCCCGTCAATGGCATCGCCTCCACCGACGCCGAGGCCTTTGCCATCGCTGCCGATATCGGCTTTCCGCTGGTGATCCGTCCGTCCTATGTACTGGGCGGGCGGGCGATGGAAATCGTGCGCGATCAGGCGCAGCTTGAACGCTATATCTCTGACGCCGTGGTTGTGTCAGGCGACAGCCCCGTCCTGCTTGACAGCTACCTGTCCGGTGCGGTCGAGGTGGACGTCGACTGCCTTTCCGACGGCACCGCCACCCATGTCGCTGGCATCATGCAGCACATTGAAGAAGCCGGCGTGCATTCCGGCGACAGCGCCTGTTCCCTGCCGCCCTACTCGCTGTCCGCCGCCATGATCGCGGAAATCCGCAGCCAGACTGAAAAACTCGCCAAGGCGCTGAACGTCGTGGGCCTGATGAACATCCAGTTCGCCGTGAAAGACGAAACCGTCTATCTGATCGAGGTAAACCCCCGCGCCTCCCGCACCGTGCCATTCGTTGCCAAAGCCACCGACAGCGCCATCGCGTCCATCGCCGCGCGTCTGATGGCGGGCGAGCCGCTATCCAACTTCCCGCTGCGCGCGCCCTATCCGGTCACCGAAAACCCGATGGACGTGCTGCCCTTGGGCGACGCCTTCACACTGGCCGACCCGAACACGCCTTGGTTCTCGGTCAAAGAGGCGGTGCTGCCCTTCGCCCGCTTCCCCGGCGTCGATACGATCCTTGGCCCCGAAATGCGCTCTACCGGTGAGGTCATGGGCTGGGACCGGTCCTTCCCTCGCGCCTTCCTCAAGGCACAAATGGGTGCGGGCACCAACCTGCCCACGACAGGCACCGTATTCATCTCGATCAGGGACGCCGACAAAACGGCGGATATGATTAACGCGTCAAAAATCCTCCTCACACTTGGGTTCAACATCGTGGCGACACGCGGCACCGCTGCATGGCTCACTGAAAACGAAATTGATTGCGAAGTGGTGAACAAAGTCTACGAAGGCGGGCTGACCATCGTTGACCGGCTCAAAGACGGGCATATCGCACTGGTCTTCAACACCACCGAAGGGGCCGCCGCCGTCGACGACAGCCGCTCCATCCGCGCCGTCGCCCTTTACGACAAAATCCCCTACTTCACGACAGCCGCCGCATCACATGCCGCCGTACTGGCGATGCAAGCCCGCGAAGAAGGGGATGTCGGGGTAAGGTCGTTGCAGGGGTAGCAAGCCAGATCACGGGCAAACCCCAATTTCCGTTAGGTCACTCTTGCCCAGAGGCTGAGCGCTAGACATGCTTTGCGCAGACACTTTGGGGGGTATCCATGCATCACGTTGCCATCACAGGAACCGGAGTTTTTACGCCTTCTGCGGTCATCACGAACGACGAATTGGTCGCGGCCTTTAACGCCTATGCCGACCAGTGGAACGCCGAAAACGCCGCCATGATTGAATCGGGCGCGCTCGAGGCTAAAACCCATTCCTCCAGCGATTTTATCCTTGCCGCCTCGGGGATCGAACAGCGCTATGTGCTTGATAAAGCGGGCGTTCTTGACCCTGCCCGCATGTTCCCCCGCCTTGCCGCCCGCCCTGACGATCAGCCCGGCTATATGGCCGAAATCGGTTTGGATGCGGCACAAAAGGCCCTTTCCGCAGCAGGTGTCGCTGCCGCTGACGTCGATCTGGTGATCTGTGCCGCCTCGAATATGGAGCGCGCCTATCCCGCGATTGGTGTGGAGATTCAACAGCTTCTGGGTGCGGGCGGTTTTGCCTTCGACATGAATGTCGCCTGTTCGAGCGCCACTTTCGGTATCCAGACTGCCGCCGACATGATCCGGGCAGGATCAATCCGCCGCGCCCTCGTGATCAACCCCGAGATTTGTTCCGCCCACCTGGAATGGCGCGACCGTGACTGTCATTTCATCTTTGGCGATGTGGCCACAGCAACCCTGCTGGAACGTGACGAAGACCTGAAAGGTCCCCATTTCAAGGTGCTGTCGACCCGCTGCGCCACCCAGTTCAGCAATAACATCCGCAATAATAACGGCTACTTACGCCGCACCCACGACCAGATGGAAGACCGCCGCGACATGCAGTTCATGCAAAATGGCCGCAAGGTCTTCAAAGAGGTACTGCCCTTGGTCAGCGACCATATCGCCGCGCATCTGGCAGAGACGGGTGTCGCAGCCACAGACCTGCGCCGCTTGTGGCTGCATCAGGCCAACAAGACGATGAACGACTACATCGGCAAAAAGGTATTGGGCCGCGCCCCCGAACCGTCAGAGCAACCCAATATCCTGCAAGACTACGCCAATACGTCCTCGGCAGGATCAATCATCGCCTTTTCGCAGCACTCGGACGACATGACCGCTGGTGACAAAGGCTTGATCTGTTCGTTTGGTGCAGGGTATTCGGTCGGGTCAGTGATTGTCGAACGGAGCCATGGAGACCGGACATGAAAAAAGTTGCCGTCATAGCTCTGTGCTTTGCCTTGACCGCATGCGGCGTGCCGCTCGTTCCGCTGATCTAGCCGCTGACCCGTTTGTGCACGTCTTGCTGGGTCTCGACCCGTTCGGAATAGCGATCCGTCAGTATCGCATCGCGACCGCGCGTCATGATGGTGAACTTTGCGAGTTCCTCCATCACATCCACGATCCGGTTATAGAGCGATGATGGCTTCATGCGCCCGTTTTCGAATTCTTTCCATGCCATAGGCACGGATGACTGGTTCGGGATCGTGATCAGACGCATCCAGCGTCCCAGAATGCGCATCTGGTTGACTGTGTTAAAGGATTGCGATCCACCGCTGACTTGCATGAGCGCTAGCGTCTTGCCTTGGGTTGGTCGCATCCCCCCGATGGGAGAGAGCGGCAACCAGTCGATCTGGGTCTTGATGATGCCCGTCATGGCACCGTGTCGTTCCGGAGAGGACCAGACCATACCTTCGGACCAAAGCGCCAGTTCCCGCAGTTCCGCCACCTTGGGGTGCTGATCATTTGCATCGTCAGGCAGGGGCAGTCCCGAGGGATCAAAGAAGCGCGTCTCGCAGCCCAAGGCACGCAGCACCCGCGCCCCTTCCTCGGCACAAAGACGGGAATAGCTGACCTCGCGCAAGGAACCGTAAAGCAGCAGAATTCGGGGGGGGTGTCGGGGCGCATCAGGGCCTGCCAAAGCAGCGATATCCAACGGGGCGAGCGCACCCGGTACGATGTTCGGCATGTCGGAGGTGTCGATCACCACTAGCCTGCTTCCTCAAGGTGGAGTTTCATGTCGATCAACACCTGTTGCAGCGTTGTCGTCTCGCGCAGCATGCGTTTGGCTTCGTTGATTGTAATGACACCGTCAGCGATAGACTGGTTGTATTCCGCCATGAGCATCGCAAACCGTTGGCTGAGCTTGATCACATCCGTGTTGATCTCGCCTTTGCTATTCGCCCGCGCACTGTCATGCGACATCGTCACACCCCGCAATTCGGCCAAGGCAGAGGTCACATGCGGATAGGAGGCCGCAGCTTCGAGTTCTGCAACGGTATCAATGGGCATAAAGCGGTCCGCATGTTCGTCATTGTCGGAATAGTAGCGGCCCAATGTCGCCTTGGATTTGCCCGTCAAAGCGCAAGCCGCCTCTATGCCCACATCTTTGACCAATGCCTCTGTGTGTTTCTTCAAGTAGCTGCCATAACCCGCCATACGTGCACCTCGTTCGTCCTTTGCCGCCAAAGCGGGAGGGGAATTAAAAATCTCTATTCCCATTAAATCCTAAAGGCTTGTCTGTCATTCATAAAACTGTCCCGTGTGTTGGGACAATGTAACGAGTTGTCGTGCCGAGTGGCACGATTGGTTAGGATCGCGATCCGCTCCAGTTTTCCAAAGGGCTTTCGGCCCTGATGCCCGCGATGGCGTGATCGCTGTCAGGCGCTGGTCTTGCCAAGGTGGCAATGCCAGCGCTAATGACAGTCTATGGCGAAACTCTATTTCAATTACTCCACCATGAACGCGGGCAAATCGACCGTGCTTTTGCAGGCGTCCCACAACTATATCGAACGCGGGATGCAGACCTATCTGATGATCGCGCAGCTTGATAATCGTGCGGGCCATGGCCGCATCGGCAGCCGGATCGGGATTGGCGCGGATGCCGATACCTTTGCCCCCGGCGAAGACCTTTTTGCCAAGATCAAAGCCCGTCTTGCTGCTGGCCCCTGTGCCTGTGTTTTCGTGGATGAGGCGCAGTTTCTTGAACCCGCACAAGTCTGGCAACTGGCCCGCGCGGTCGATGATCTGAACGTGCCGATCATGACCTTCGGTTTACGGGTCGATTTTCTGGGCGAATTATTTCCCGGATCGGCAGCACTTTTGGCGCTTTCCGACGAAATGCGCGAGGTTCGCACGATCTGTCATTGTGGAAAAAAGGCGACGATGGTGGTCCGTAAGGACGAGAATGGGCAGGTTCTGTCATCCGGCGATCAGATCGTGATCGGGGGCAATGACCGCTACGTGTCCCTTTGCCGCCGCCACTGGCGCGAAGAGATGGGCGAAAAAACCGGCGATCAATAGAAACTCTGCGGATCGATGTCGATGGCCATGCGCAGGTTGGCGGGCAGACGGAATTGCCCGGTCCATTTGGCAAGGGCCTGTTGCAGCGGTGCCGACTTTTCAGCCTTGACCAACAACCTGACACGATGCCGCCCGCGCACCCGTGCAATAGGCGCAGGGGCTGGCCCAAAGACCTGCGCCCCGATCTGGCGCAAGGGGCCGTCCATGCGCGCCATCTCTGCCCCCAGATCAAAGACCTCTTGCACGTTCGGACTGCTCAGGATGATCCCCGCCATGCGCCCGTAAGGCGGCACACCCGCCGCTTTGCGCTCTTCGGCTTCGGCTTTCCAAAAGCTTTCCTCGTCACCCGCAAGGATCGACCGGATCACCGCGTGTTCGGGTTGATAGGTTTGCAAGAGCGCCTCGCCGGGGGTTTCAGCGCGCCCTGCGCGCCCGGCCACCTGACGCATGAGTTGAAAGGTCCGCTCTGCCGCGCGCAAATCTGACCCTTGCAGGCCCAAATCGGCATCAATGACACCAACAAGCGTGAGCAAAGGGAAGTTGTGCCCCTTGGCCACCAATTGCGTGCCAATGATGATATCGGTGCCGCCCGCGGCAATCTCTTCGATATGGGCTTTCATCGCGCGGGCAGAGCCGTATAGGTCCGATGACAGCACCGCGATGCGCGCGTCGGGGAACAGGGCTGCGACCTCTTCGCCCATCCGTTCCACACCGGGGCCAACGGCGCTTAGCCGATCCTCGGCACCGCAACTGGGGCATGTGGTCGGCATCGGTTTTGTCTCGCCGCATTGGTGGCACATCAGGCGTTTGAGGAACCGGTGTTCCACCATCCGCGCATCGCAATGATCGCAGCCGATCTGATGCCCGCAGGCGCGACACAGCGTGATTGGCGCATAGCCGCGCCGGTTCAGGAAAATCAACGATTGCTCGCCTTTTTCCAGACGTGTCTGGATCGCTTGGCGCAAAGTCGGCGACACCCATTTGCCGCCGGGTAAATCCTCGACCCGCATATCAATCGCGGCCATCTTGGGCATCACAGCCGCGCCGAAACGCGAAGTCAGTTCCAGCCGCTGATATTTGCCCGCCTCGACGTTGGCCCAGCTTTCAAGACTGGGCGTGGCCGAGGCCAGCACCACCTGCGCCCCGTTGATCGCCGCCCGCAGCACAGCCATATCGCGGGCGTTGTAAAGCACGCCATCTTCTTGCTTGTAGGAGGTATCATGTTCCTCATCGACCACGATCAGCCCAAGGTTCTGATAGGGCAGGAACAAGGCCGAGCGTGCGCCCACGACCAGCTGTGCATCCCCCTGCCCGACCATTCGCCAACAGCGGCGGCGTTCGGTCATGGTGACACCAGAGTGCCATTCGGCGGGTTTCATCCCGAAACGGGCCTCGACGCGGTTGATAAATTCGCCCGATAGCGCGATTTCAGGCAACAAGACCAAGGCCTGACGGCCCATGCGCAGGCATTCGGCGACGGCTTCAAGGTACACTTCCGTTTTGCCTGATCCGGTCACGCCTTTGAGCAAGGTCGTGCCATAGCTGTCAGAGCGCAGTGCAGTCCGCAATGTCTCTGCCCCTGCCGCCTGATCCGTGCTCAGGTCTTTGCCGCCATAGTCCGGATCAAGCCGCGGATAGGGCGTGTCGCGCGGCGCGTCTTCCTCTCGGACAGCGCCGAGTTTGACCAGACCTTTGACCACCGATGGCCCCACATCAGCCATCTCAGCCAACTCGCCCAAGGTGAACGACAAACCACCATAGTCGCGCAAGACGCCCAGCACCTTTTCGCGTGCATCGGTCATCCGGTCAGGCAGTTGATCGCCCAAACGATAGACCTTGCGCAGGGCTTGCGGATCACCCAGGCCCGGCGCGCGGGTGGCAAGGCGCAGCATGGCAGGCATCGGGGTCAGAGTGTAATCGGCCGCGCGGGTCAGGAACGCGTGCATCTCTTCGCGCATGGGGGCTACATCCAGCACGCGGGACACCGGCCTGATCTTGGCCCGGTCATAATCGCCCTTGCCCGCGCTCCAGACCACACCCAAGACCTTGCGCGGACCCAATGGCACCTCGACAAAGGCACCCAGATGGCAGCCGCCCTCGGGGGCTTTGTAGTCCAGCAGACGGTCCAGCGGTTGGGTCGTCAGGACCCCCACCAAATCACCTTCATGGAAATAGCTATCTGTCATGGCTGCCTTTGAGGGTTTCCGCGCCTTGACCAATCAGGTAAACGCTGGGGCAGCAAACACCAACCCATCCTTGGAGTGAAGAGATGAAGTTTTTCGTAGACACCGCCGAGATCGACCAGATCAAAGAACTCAACGACCTTGGGATGGTGGATGGGGTCACAACGAACCCCTCGCTGATCGCCAAATCGGGGCGCGACATTCTGGAAGTGACGAAAGAGATTTGTTCTTTCATCTCTGGCCCCGTGTCGGCAGAGGTTGTGGCTCTCGATGCCGAAACCATGCTGGCCGAAGGGCTGAAACTGGCAAAGATCGCCGACAATATCGCGGTCAAGGTGCCGCTCACTTGGGCGGGCCTGAAGACCTGCAAGACACTGACGGATCAAGGCATCATGGTGAACGTGACGCTGTGTTTTTCCGCCAATCAGGCGCTGCTGGCAGCCAAGGCGGGGGCTACATTCATCAGCCCCTTCATCGGACGTCTGGATGACCTGAACCTTGATGGTCTGGAACTGATCGAGGATATCCGCACGATCTATGACAACTACGGATTCGAGACGAATATCCTTGCCGCCTCGATCCGGTCGGCCAACCACATGAGTGATTGCGCGAAAATCGGTGCAGACGTGGCAACAGCGCCACCTGCGGTGATCAAGGCGATGGCGAACCATATCCTGACGGATAAGGGGCTGGATGCCTTTATGGCGGACGCAAAGAAGGCCGGTATCAAGATCGTCTGACCGCCGGTCACGTAAGGTGGATCATCATCCACCTTACACACTGGCAAATAGGGCAAATCTGCCACGCCCTGTCACTTCTGCGCAAAAAGCCTGCGACAAAGGCCGTAACACTCTGCTAGTTTGACAAAAAACAAAGCAGAGCAGGCAAATGAACACACCTCTAATGGCCGATGAGCTTCGCGAGAAGATCATCGCAAACCCCGATGTATTGCTGGAAGACCACGACGTCATGCGCGCCCTTGTGGGCGCAAAAGACGAAAGGATGGGCGCGAATATCGTTGATCTGCGCGGTATCGCGATGGAACGGCTCGAGGCCCGCTTTGACCGCCTTGAAGATACGCACCGTAGCGTCATCGCTGCCGCCTATGACAATCTGGCGGGCACCAATCAGGTCCATCGCGCAATCCTGCGGATGATGGACGCCGCGACCTTTGATCAGTTCCTGACCGATCTGAGCGGCGATGTCGCCGATATCCTGCGCGTGGATGCAATCCGTCTGGTGCTGGAAAGCAGCGATCCGGACGCGCTCAGCAATGCAGGCGCAACCGTCGCGGTGATGCCCGAAAACTATGTCGAGGGTTACATCACCCTTGGCCGCAACATGCCCGCCCGCCAAGTCACACTGCGGGAATTCCACAAGGTGGGCGGTAGCCTTTATGGTGATCGCTCGGCCTATATCAAATCCGAGGCCTGTTTGAAAATCGACCTTGGCCCCGACCGGATGCCTGCGATGCTCGTGATGGGCAGCGAAGACCCGCAACTTTTTACACCCCAACAAGGCACCGATCTGCTGACCTTTTTTGCCGGAGTGTTCGAACGGGTCGTGCGGCGCTGGCTGGCGTAAGCCGATGATTGCGCCTGCCCTGACAACCGCCTTGGCCGCCTGGCTTGATCATCAGCGCGCCTTGGCCGGGGCCGCGCAAAACACGATCAAGGCTTATCAGACCGATGTCTTGGGCTTTCTGGCCTTCATGACGCAGCACAATGGCGACAGTCTTGGCCTTGGCCCGATTGCCCGCGTCACGGTGCGCGATATGCGCGCATGGATGGCGCATGAACGTGGGCGCGGCGTTGGGGCACGGTCGCTCGCCCGCGCGCTCTCGGCTGTCAAATCCTTTTATCGCTGGCTATCCGAGCGGGAAGGATTCGAGCCGACGGCCGTTTTGTCCACCCGCGCGCCCAAGTTTCAGCGCAAGCTGCCCCGCCCGCTCGAAGAGGCCGCCGCCTCTGCGATGATCGACACAGTCGAATTGCAATCAACAGAGCCTTGGGTCGCGGCCCGCGACGCGGCTGTGGTGACCCTGCTCTATGGATGCGGCTTGCGGATTTCCGAAGCCTTGGCATTGACCGGAACCGATGTGCCACTGCCCGCCGTCCTGCGCATTATTGGCAAAGGCGGCAAAGAGCGGATTGTGCCGGTCATTCCCGCCGCCCGTAACGCGGTCGAGGCTTATGTTGATCTTTGCCCTTATCCCACAGCCCCCGATGCCCCGATCTTCAGGGCAATACGCGGTGGGCCTCTTTCACCGCGCGCTATCCAGAAGGTGATGGAACAATCCCGCCTGCAACTGGGTCTGCCCGCGACAGCCACGCCCCACGCGATGCGCCATTCCTTTGCCACCCATCTTCTGGCAGCCGGCGGTGATTTGCGCGCCATCCAAGAATTACTCGGTCATGCCTCATTGTCGACAACTCAGGCCTATACGGCGGTCGACGCGGCACATCTGATGTCTGTCTATGAAAAGGCCCATCCCAAGGCCTGACATTCGGATTGCCCTAAAGCCCATTTTCGACCATGAGACTACGATGACTATTCAAACCAAAGCGCTACTTGTTCACCTGCTGACCGCCACCGGTGCCGTCTTTGCCATGCTGGCCATGCTGGCCGCTGTGCAAGAACAATGGAGCCTGATGTTTCTATGGCTGGTTGTCGCGTTTTTTGTCGACGGGATCGATGGACCTTTGGCGCGCCGCTACGACGTCAAAACCAATGCCGCGGCCTTTGACGGGGTCTTGCTGGATCTGATTATCGACTATCTGACCTATGTTTTTGTTCCCGCCTATGCGCTGTTCAAATCAGGGCTTTTGCCAGGCTGGACGGGATGGTGCGCGATCATCATCATCACTTTCGCCTCGGCGATGTATTTCGCGGATACCCGCATGAAAACCAAGGATAATTCCTTTTCCGGCTTTCCCGGGTGCTGGAATATGCTGGTGCTGGTGATCTTTGCCTTGCAGCCGAATTTCTGGGTCTCGCTGGTGCTGGTGGGCAGTCTTGCCGTGACCATGTTCCTGCCGTTGAAATTTGTCCATCCGGTGCGCACCCAGCGCTGGCGGATGATCACCTTGCCGATGGCGCTGGCCTGGACTTTGTTTGCAGGCTGGGCCGCTTGGGTCGATTTTCATCCCCAGAGTTGGGCGCATTGGGGATTGGTCGCCACCTCTGTCTATTTGCTGTTCGCAGGTGTGGCACAGCAAATCCTGCCAGAGCGCAATTCCGCATAGATCAAGGCTGGCAAATCACCAAAAGGGAATTGCCAGCCTTGTTGCCTTACCCGCCCAGCGCGTCGTTGCAGCGTCCGCAAACACCCGCGTGCGCATGGCTGCCCACGTCAGGCAGGATCTTCCAGCAGCGCTGGCATTTTTCGCCCGCAGCCTGTGCGAAAACCACAGCCACATCTGCCACATCATCAAGACGGAAGGCATCCGTTGGGGCCGCATCGGTGCTGACAAAGATACCCGACGTGATGCACAGATCGTCAAAGGCCACGGTTTCCAGCAGCTTGGCCGTTGCCGCACTGACATAGACGGTCGGTGCTGCTTCGAGTGACGCGCCGATCACCTTTGCTGTCCGCTCGACCTCCAATGCGCCAGTCACGACACGGCGCACCTTGCGCACGTCCGCCCATTTCGCGGCCAGCGCATCATCGCGCCAATCCGCGGGCGTCGCATCGAAGTCCTGTAAATGCACCGAACTGTCATGACCCGGGAAGCGTTCCAGCCAGACCTCTTCCATCGTAAAGGTCAGCATGGGCGCCAGCCATTTGGTGATCCGGTGGAACAGGATATCCAGCACCGTCCGCGCCGCCCGCCGCCGCGCTGTATCGCCATCGCAATAGAGCGCATCCTTGCGGATATCGAAGTAGAAGGCAGAAAGATCGACGGTGGCAAAGGTAAAGACCGCCTGAAACACCCCTTGGAAGTCGTAGCGCGCATAGCCTTCACGCACCACGGTATCGAGTTCGGACAGGCGGTGCAGCACCCAGCGTTCCAGTTCCGGCATATCGGCGGGGGCCATACGGTCGCTTTCGGTAAAGTCGGCCAATGACCCCAGCATATACCGCATTGTGTTGCGCAGGCGGCGATAGCTGTCGGCCACACCTTTCAGGATCTCGTCCCCGATCCGCAGATCGGCAGTGTAATCCGACTGTGCCACCCAAAGCCGCAGGATATCGGCCCCGTATTGCTGCACGACCTTTTCCGGCGCAATTGTATTGCCGATGGATTTGGACATCTTCATGCCCTTCTGATCCAGCGTAAACCCGTGCGTCAGCACACCCCGATAAGGTGCGTGACCCATCGTGCCGCAGGCCTGCAACATCGACGAATGGAACCAGCCACGGTGCTGATCGGTGCCTTCAAGGTAAAGATCGGCCATACCGTCCGTTGACCCGTCTTCACGGTCGCGCAGAACGAATGCGTGGGTCGAGCCACTGTCAAACCAGACGTCCAGAATGTCGAATGACTGGTCATAGGCATCATGATCGACGTCATTGCCAAGGAACCGCTCTTTCGCGCCGTCCTTGTACCACGCATCTGCGCCTTCCTCCTCGAAGGCCGCAAGGATACGCGCGTTCACTGCCGCATTGCGCAGCAGATAGTCGGGATCGGTCGGCTGTGCGCCCTTCTTGGTAAAGCAGGTCAGCGGGACACCCCAAGCGCGTTGGCGCGACAGCACCCAATCGGGCCGTGCTTCGATCATGGAATAGAGCCGGTTGCGGCCTGTCTTGGGCGTCCATGTGACCAACTCGTCGATAGAGCGCAGCGCCCGTTCGCGGATCGTCGTGCCATAGGTGTCCAGCCCGTCACCGACGGGTTTGTCGATTGCGGCAAACCATTGCGGGCGGTTCAGACGGATCACAGGGGCCTTGGACCGCCAGGAATGCGCGTCCGAGATTGTGATGCGCTTGCGTGCGAGCAACGCGCCAACCTCGACCAGCTTGTCGATGACCGCACCATTGGCACCGCCAGGTTTGCCGTTGGGCTTCAGGATGCTTTCGCCCGCAAAGAACGGCAGATCGGCACGGTAGGAACTGTCATCAAGGATGTTATAGGTCATGGGCAAGCCATGCTTGACCCCGATGGCATAGTCATCGTCACCGTGGGACGGCGCGGTATGGACAAAGCCTGTGCCTGCATCCGCAGTCACGTGGTCGCCGGGGAGCATGGGGACGTCGAAATCCCATTCGCCGTTTGCGCCCTCCGCACCGCGCAACGGGTGCGCGAGGGTAAGTGCCGCAAGCTCGTCTGTGCTGACATCGCGCAGACGGCGGATCATTTCAGGGCCTTCAAGACGACCAGCGGCAAAGACCTGTTCGGCCAAAGCATCGGCCACGAGCATCTTTTCACCGATGCTGGCCCAGCATTCCGCAGGACGCCCGATGATTTCGTAAAGACCGTAACTGATGTTCGGCCCAAAACAGACGGCACGGTTTTGCGGGATAGTCCAGGGGGTCGTGGTCCAGATCAGGACTTTGGCGTCGCTCAGATCAGCACCGCCAGCTTGCGTCACCTCAAACCGCACCCAGATCGCATCGGTCTGGCGGTCGTGATACTCCACTTCGGCCTCGGCCAGTGCGGTCTTTTCCACAGGCGACCACATCACGGGCTTGGAACCTTGGTAAAGCGTGCCATTCATCAGGAACTTCTGGAATTCCTCTGCGATCACGCGCTCGGCGTGGAAATTCATCGTCAGATACG
>NZ_JANQTS010000089.1 GCF_030731595.1 Yoonia sp. | reverse complement strand
GCCATCAGTTCCGCCATCGCCCAGCCTGATCCGGGGATCGCCTTGAACCCGCCGGTGCCCCAACCGCAGTTGACGAACACGCCCTCGACAGGCGTTTTCGACAGGATCGGAGAGCGGTCGCCCGTGACATCCACGATCCCGCCCCATTGGCGCAGCATCTTCAGCCGCGCGATCATCGGGAAGGTTTCGACCAAGGCGCGCACGGTTTCCTCGATATGGTGGAAAGACCCGCGCTGGGTGTAGTTGTTATAGCCGTCGGTGCCGCCGCCGATCACCATCTCGCCCTTGTCGGACTGGGACATATAGCCATGCACGGTATTCGCCATGACAACCACATCCATGCACGGCTTGATCGGCTCTGACACCAGCGCCTGCAAGGCCACGCTTTCAATCGGCAGACGGAAACCGGCCATTTTCGCCAGCACGCCCGAATGGCCCGCCACGACCATCCCCAACTTGTCGCAATCAATCGGCCCTTTGGAGGTATCAACGCCCACGACCTTGCCGTTCTGCTGGCGCACGGCGGTGACTTCGCACTGCTGGATCACATCCATGCCCATATCCGAACAGGCCCGCGCATAGCCCCAAGCCACCGCATCATGCCGCGCGGTGCCGCCGCGTGCTTGGTAAAGGCCGCCCAGCACCGGATAGCGGGGCCCGTCGATGTTCATGATCGGGCAAAGTTCTTTCACCCGCTCTGGACCGATCCATTCGGTTTTGACGCCCTGCAAAGCATTGGCATGCGCTGTGCGCTGGTAACCGCGGATTTCGTGCTGGGTCTGGGCCAGCATGATGACGCCACGCGGGCTGAACATCACGTTATAGTTCAAGTCCTGAGACATCGTCTCGTACAGGGAGCGAGATTTCTCGTAGATCGCGGCAGACGGGTCCTGAAGATAGTTTGAGCGGATAATCGTCGTATTCCGCCCTGTATTCCCGCCGCCCAGCCAGCCTTTTTCCAAGATCGCCACGTTGGTGATGCCGAAATTCTTGCCAAGGTAATAGGCTGTCGCCAAACCATGCCCGCCAGCACCCACGATAATCACATCGTATTTCTTTTTGGGCTCACGCTTGGCCCAAGCGCGATCCCAGCCGGTATGTTGGCGCATGGCCTCTCGGGCAACGGCAAAGGCGGAATATCGTTTCATCGGGGTCCCAGAATCCTTGAATGTGGCGGGTCGCGCCTGCGTATCCTATCTGGACTGGGCGCGAACCCAAGTGGATACTCACAGCGGCGTATGTATTGCGTTTTACGACATGCCTGAGAATGTTGTGAATTGCCACAGGGTCGCAGGCCCTTTTCACCGGCCGCTTGGGTGGTTATGTGAACGGCACCAAAGGAAGTGGGGACCGATGATATTCTGGTTTGTATGTGCGGTTTTGACCTTGGCTGTCAGCGCGGTGATCGTGACACCGCTGTTGCGCCCCAAGGCCGTGGACAACGATAACCCCGACATCGCCATTTACCGCGCTCAACTGGACGAGATCGACCGCGACCTCGAGCGCGAACTGCTGGAAACCGACGAGGCAGAGCGCGCCCGCGCCGAAGTGGCGCGCCGCCTGCTGACTGCGAACAAGGCGACACGCGGCCCTTTGACAGGCGCTGTGCCAACACGCTGGCTTTCTGTCACTGTCGGCGTTCTGGTCGTGGCGCTCAGTTTCGGCGTCTATAGAAGCATTGGCGCACCGGGCTATCCCGATCTGCCACTGAGCGCACGGTTGGCCGCCAGCGAGGAAATGCGCGCCAACCGCCCGTCCCAAGCCGCACTTGAAGCAGCCGCCCCGACGCCGCCTGCGGTGGATGTGCCTGATGATTACCGCGCCGCGATCGCACAGTTGCGCACTATCGCACCAACCCGTCCTGACGATCTCGAAGCCTGGACGCGCCTTGCCTTTCACGAAGTGGAGTTGCGCAACTATGCCGGTGCAGCCCGCGCGCAAGAACAGGTGATCGCGATCAAGGGCGATCCGACCCCGTTGATCGAACTCCAGCGCCTGCTTGACCTCAAGGTCGTGGCGGCCGGCGGGTTCATCTCGCCCGAGGCCGAAGTGCTGATCCGCGATATGCTCGATCGTGATGCAGGCAATGTCGCCGCCCGCTACTATCTGGGTGCGCTTTATAACCAGACTGACCGCCCCGATCTGGCCTTGCGGTTCTGGCGCGACATCATCGAGGCAGGCGATCCCAACAACTTTCACGTGGCCAGCGCCCGCGCTCAAGTCAGTGACGCTGCCTTCCGCGCAGGTGTGGAATATGCGGTCCCCGAACAACGCGGCCCCACATTCGAACAGATGGATGCCGCATCCGAGATGTCCGCCGAAGACCAACAAGCGATGATCGGTGGCATGGTCGCAGGGCTGGCCGAACGGCTGGCCACCGAAGGCGGGCCTGCGCAAGACTGGGCGCGTCTGATCCGCGCCTACGGCGTCTTGGGCGAAACAGAATCCGCACGCGCCGTCTGGACCGAAGCCCAGCAGGTTTTCGTCAGCAGCATGCGGGGCATGGAAATCCTGACCAATGCGGCCCGCGATGCGGGCTTGCTTGAATGATCTGCGAAACACCGCAGGACTTTGTCGCCGCACTGCCCATGACAGGGGCCATCGCGGGGCTTGATCTGGGCACGGTGACGATCGGGGTGGCGGTTTCGGACAGTCTGCGCTCTGTCGCGACCCCGCTTGAGACGATCAGGCGCAAGAAATTCGGGGTGGATGCCGCCAGATTGCTGGAACTCACAACGCATCGGCTTGTCACGGGCCTCGTGCTGGGATTGCCGATGAATATGGACGGCTCCGAGGGGCCGCGCTGTCAGGCCACCCGCGCCTTTGCGCGCAATCTGGAACGGCTGACCCCCCTGCCGATCACCTATTGGGATGAACGCCTGTCCACGGTCGCCGCCGAACGGGCATTACTTGAGGCGGATACGTCACGAAAACGTCGCGCCGAGGTGATCGACCATGTTGCCGCAGGCTATATCCTGCAAGGTATGCTAGACCGCATGGCACATCTAAGGAATCACGCGTGACGAAACCCGAAAACACCGATCACATCTGGGCAAGGGCCGAAATCGAAAGCCCCTGCATCAAGATCTGCGTGATCGAACCGCAAAGCAGGCTCTGCACAGGGTGCCTGCGGTCGATAGACGAAATCGGCGCATGGTCACGGATGACACCAGAGGC